>DAHXOD010000158.1 GCA_027365055.1 bacterium | reverse complement strand
CGGTCGGCGCCGCCGGGCTGATGGTCCTCAGCGGCTGCCTGCGGACAGAGGACGCATTGGCCGCGCTCGACATCCCCCCAACTGGTCGAGGGTCTCGTTGCGCAGCGGGACGCCGGGGACGGCCCGGCCGCCGGGCCCGGGGCGGAAGACCTCGTTGGAGACCACCATCGGTCCCTCGGCGTCGACCACCTCCCTGATCGAGGACACGTATCGCCGGTCGCCGTCCTGGGCCAGGTAGACGACGAAGTGGACGGCGTTGGCCACCAGCAGGTTGGTCGCTTCCAATGGCAGGCGTTCGGGGGCCTGGATGGCGTAGGTGGCGAGCTTGGAGAACGCCCCACGGGAGCTGGACGCGTGGAGGGTGGCCATGGACCCGTCGGTGCCCTGGGACATGGCGTTCAACAGGGCGAGGACCTCCTCGCCTCGGGCCTCGCCGACGATCACCCGATCGGGCGACATCCGAAGCGCCCAGCGCACCAACTCGGCCAGGGTGATCGCCCCTTCGCCCTCCACGTTGGGCTCCCGGGCCTCCAGGGCGACGACGTCGGGGTGGACCTCGGGGAACCGGTCGAGGCCCAGCTCAAGGGAGTCCTCGATGGTGACGAGCCGCTCGGACGGCGCGATGTCGGCCGCCATGGCGCGGAGCAGCGTGGTCTTGCCCGCTCCGGTGCCCCCGCAGATGATGCACGACTTCTTCGCCAGCATCACGGCCCGCACGAACTCGCGTAGCGCGAGGTCCAAGGTGCCCATCTTGATCAGCTCGTCGGGGGTGATGCGCAGGTAGCGGTGCCGGCGGATC
>DAHXOD010000157.1 GCA_027365055.1 bacterium | reverse complement strand
GAGCGAGGCCTTCGGCGGCCGTCTGCGGAGATCCTCCAGCAGATCGCCAGGGCATTGCGCATCTCGGCCGAGACCCTCTACATACAAGCAGGCATCCTCGACCCCCCCGACGGGACTTCCGACCTCGCCCGTCAGATCCTGGCCGATCCTTACCTTCACGAGGAGCAGAAGCAGGCGCTCGTGCGCATCTACCTGTCATTCCGCAAGGAGCTGGAAGGCAACGAGGGTCGTCCGGAGAAGCCGGGAGTCGTTGCCTTGCACGGTGCCGGCGGCTCCAAGCGTCCGCACCATTAGGATCACCGCCGAATGCGACGCCTGGCCATGCTGTCCCTCCATACGTCCCCCCTGGCCCAGCCGGGGTCGGGGATGGTGGGGGCATGAACGTCTACGTCCGGGAGCTGGCCTTGGCTCTCGCCCGGGCCGGAGCCGCCTGCGACGTGTTCACCCGGGCCTGGTCGGACTCGCTGCCCCCCACGGTGCAGGTAGAGCCGGGCCTCAGGGTCCACCACGTGCCGGCGGGGCCGGCGGTCCCCATGCCCAAGGAGGAGCTGCCAAGGGTGGTCGACGAGTTCACCGACCGGGTGCTCGCCAAGATGACCGGACCCTCGGGCCTCCCCCTCGGCGACGAGGAGGAGGACGGGGCCTTCGAGGCGATCCACGCCAACTACTGGCTATCCGGTCTCGCCGGCCACACGATCAAGCACGAGCTCGATCTGCCGCTCGTCTCCACCTTCCACACCCTCGACCGCGTGAAGGCCGAGGCCGGTCCCGAGGAGGTGGAGGCCGACACCGCTCACCGCC
>DAHXOD010000156.1 GCA_027365055.1 bacterium | reverse complement strand
CCTGGGCGAGCGCCCGCCGGATGATACCGTGCACCCTGCGGATCGTCGCCGGCGCATACGGTCCTCGGGCACCACCGACGGTCAGCAGCTGCCGGTAGAAGCGGTCGAGCTCGGCTGCCGTCAGCTTGCTCGCCGGAAGCGCCCCGATCGCCGGGATGATCGGGGCGTCGAGGTCCATCCGAGTTGTGACCACCGTCTTCGGCGAGAAGCTCGGGGTGGCGCGGGCAAGCCACTCGTTGAGGAGCGCACCGACGGTGCCTTCCTTGGTCGACCGCGGCGCTCGCTTGTCGGTCTCGGTGACCAGTGCCGCGAGCGCCTTGGCCGCAGCACGCTTGTTCCCGTGGAACGTGCGCTCGACGTACCGCTTGCGACTGGTGATCGGGTCGCGCCCGGCGTGCACGCGGAGTTGCCACGACTCCTCGCCCCGCTGCCGCATCGAGCCTGAGATGGCGTCTCCCCGTCCGGTCTGTCCATCCGAGTGTACCGGAATAGATGGACAAATGGATGGACAACTCCCGGATGCCGCCAGCTCTGACCGGAGATAATGGCCATTCACCTGGCCTTTCACTGGCAGTCCCAACGGGGTTCGAACCCGTGTCTCCACCTTGAGAGGGTGGCTCTTTTACCACGTCAACTAGCATACAGGCTGGTTTCATGCGTTCCGCGTGCGTTAGTGCTACGGTAGATGCATGATCGCACCCGTCGCCACGCAATCCGGAGAGAGTCGGACCGTGGGCAGGCGATGCACGGGCTTGACGAAGGCTGGAGCGTCCTGTCAGCAGAAGGCAGCTCTCGGCACCGACTTC
>DAHXOD010000155.1 GCA_027365055.1 bacterium | reverse complement strand
GTAGCCCAGTTCCTCGATAGGGACATTGACCGCCCCCGGGATCGCCCAGCCGGCAAACTCTTCGGGACTGCGCACGTCGAGCAAGAACGGCTCTTCCGGGGTACCGAGAAGGCGCACCAGCTGTTCGGCGGTCATCGTTTCGTACATGGCACCCTCCTCGTCAGATCGAGAATCCGCTGCACACCACCGCTTCGTTCATGTGTACCGACAGATTATTTCCCAATCTTATACCCAGTGGGGTACTTGGCTGTGCAGTCGATCGGGCAGGAGGCGCTGGGCAGGTCCGCGGACCTGCTGGAGCATAGCGCTGGGATCTACTGCTTCAGGTCGCGGGTATCCATGCTCGCACCGTCCCCTCGCTATCAATTGAAGATCTGCCGGCGCGTCGGGTAGACTGCTAGCGGCCAGTGCTCGGCGCACTCGTCGGTTTCCAGGTTTCTCCTGAGATCCTCCAGAAGGCGGGAAGTCCGCTGGAAACCAGGGGGCGACTTAGACAGCCCTCGAGGAGCGATAGGTATCGATAAAAGTACAGGTCAGACGGTTGTAGTAGACGCGGGCTGTGGCGCAGCTTGGTTAGCGCGCTTGACTGGGGGTCAAGAGGTCCCGGGTTCAAATCCCGGCAGCCCGACCACGAAAATCTCTGTGAACTGGGAGTTTGATCATCCTTCATTTCGCCAGGCTACATCTCGCCACCCCCCAGTTTCCAGGGCTTTGGGGGATCATGGGGGGTGAATGGGGGATCGGAGGGGGTGCAGAGCTTCAAGACGTCTAGGGTGTCGCGAGCGGGAGGCTCGCCTCGACGACGGTC
>DAHXOD010000154.1 GCA_027365055.1 bacterium | reverse complement strand
AAGCCGCGCTGGACGCTCAGATCACGACCACTGAGGGCCAGATTACCCGGGCCCGCCAGAAGGTGGCGAGCGACAAGGCGGTACTGCGTAAAGCTGCAGTCAACGCTTACCTGAGCAGTGGCACTCCAAGTTCCGGGGGCTCTCTCTTCGCGGGCAGCCAGACGTCGGCCGCAGCCGTATCCGAGTACAGCGGCGTTGCCGAGGGTGACATCGGTACGGCAGTGGCGAATCTGGACACTGCGCGCAACACGCTCGCAGTGCAAGTTTCCTCGCTGCGCACGCAGGACGCCCAAGCTGCCCAAGCGGAAGCCTCGGCCCAGGCGGCGGAGCAGCAGGCGAAGATCCTCGAAGCCCAGCAGACACAGGCACTGAGCCAGGTGAAAGGCAAGATCGCAACACTGGTTGCGCAGCAGCAGAAGGCGGCCGCCGCAGCGGCGCAGGCGGCTGCAGAGGCCAAGATCCAGGCGGCACAGGCCGCCGCTGCGGCCCAGGCCCAGGCCCAGGCCCAGGCCCAGGCTCTGGCGGCCACGGCGACCCAGGCTGCCTCTCAGCCGTCTGCCGGTGGCAACGCCTTCACCGTTTCCGATAGTCCCCCGCCGCCTTCGGCCGGTGGCGCCGGTGCAGCAGCAGTCGCTGCTGCCGAGTCGCAGATCGGTGTGCCTTACCGGTGGGCTGCCGAGACACCCAAGGGGACCCCCGACCCAGGTTTCGACTGCTCGGGCCTGACGGCGTGGGCCTGGGGACAGGCCGGGGTGCCTTTGCCCCACTATTCGGGCTCCCAGATGGCCGATAGCACCCCCGTTCCAATCGCAGATCT
>DAHXOD010000153.1 GCA_027365055.1 bacterium | reverse complement strand
CAGCCAGTACCCACCGGTGGCGGGGTCGAGGTTCATCCCCACCACTGGCTTGTTGAGGGTCAGGTTCCCGGCGGAGCCGTGGAACTGGGCGGTCCCGTAGGAGAACACGCCACCGTCCGCGGCGACCAGCCAGTAGCCGTTGCCGTTCACCGTCGAGGCCATGCCGACCATCGGTTTGTTCAGCTTGAGGCTGCCGGTCGACCCGTAGAAGGGGGCGTTGAAGGCGAAGACCCCTCCGTCGGCGCCGACCAGCCAGTACCCTCCGGTCGTCTTGTCGGTGGCGATCCCCACGATCGGCTGGTTCAGTGCCACGCCGGTGAGCGACCCATAGCAGGTCGCGGCACCGAACACGGAGACGTCACCCTTGGAGTCGGTCAGGATGTAGCCGGTACCGTCGTTGAGGGCGGCACCACCGACGACCGAACCGGACGGCAGGTGCGACATGCAGTTGCTCTGCACCGGTCCCGGGGATGCCGGTCCGGTGCCCGGCAGGGTCTGGAACCACAGGTAGGCATTGGTCGGCACTTCGCCGCCGATACCACTGCCGGCCATGCCTTCGAGAGCCTTGACTGCGCTATAGCTCTTCAGGCTCTCCACCGATGCCAGGCCCTGTGGTGTGGTCACCGGGATCACGATCACGTTCCACCACTCCGGCTGGTTGCCGTTCAGCGTGGTGAGCAGGTGGTCGTGACTGGGCAGCGGTACGTTGGTCAGTGCCGATGCGGGTGCGCCGAGTGCCGAGGAGAGCCTCGACAGGTCGATGGTCGCCGGGTGGTCGATACAGGTGACCACGGTCGGGCACTGGGTGTAGGCCAACGGTGGC
>DAHXOD010000152.1 GCA_027365055.1 bacterium | reverse complement strand
CCACCCAGCGGTCCACGAGGGCCTGGCAGTCGGCCCGGGTGACGGTGCCGATCGCCCGCTTCGGGCCGAGGCCGGGGAGTAGGTGGGTCTGGACGATCGAGCGGTCACGCGCCCGGCTCGAGTCCCGCTTGGTGCCGGCGGCCAGCCAGCGAGCCGTTGCCACTTGACGGTCGGAGAGCTTGCGTGGTCGGCCCACCCGCTTGACCAGACCTTGCGCTCCGTTGCGTTGTGCCTCGCCACGGATGCGTGACACGTAGGGAGCGCTCAGGCCGAAGACCCTGGCCACTTCGAGCCCCTCGACACCCGCGTCGTTGACATCCTCCCCAGGGCTGAAGCCCGGGGATTCCTGGCGAACTGAACGATCCGATCGTATCACGGGCGCGCCAGAACCCGGAGGTTCTGGACTTGGGCTTCCGCTGGAAGTGTTCAGCTCGCCAGAGGTTCTCGCCACCGGTTGCCCGGATGCCTTTACGCGAGCAGCTCGGCCGGAGCCGGAGGCTTGCCCGATGCCCTCGGGTGTGTGCGGAGCCGAAACTCCGGACGCCCTAAGCATAGTCGGGGCTTCGCCCCGAACTCGCTCGACCCCAGGGCTGAAGCCAGGGGCTTGCGCTCGCTCTTCGGTCAACATGCGCGTCGCCACGTAGTGACGGAGGTCGTGGAGTCGGACCCCTTTGACTCCGGCCCGGCGACAGAGGGAGCGGAACGCCCGGGTCGTCGAGTCGGGACGTAGCGGAACACTTCCGTCAGCGACATGGCTGAACACGAACGATTCCGAATCGATCGCGCACCCTGCCGACTTGGCCTTTTCGTCCACGCGAGAACGATGTTCGCGGAGGC
>DAHXOD010000151.1 GCA_027365055.1 bacterium | reverse complement strand
AGTAGCAGAGGTACATCTCGAACAGCCGGTCGAACGGCGGAGCGAGCCCGAGCTCGCTGAGCTCGGTGCGACGTTGCTCGAAGGCGTCTCGCCAGCGGCGCAGCGTCTCGGGATAGTGGTCCCCGAGATCCTCGAGCGCGACGAGGGAGAGGTCGCTCGCCGCAGCAGCAGCGCTCGTGAGTGCGCTGACCGAGGGGAGGCAGCCACCGGGAAAGATGAAGTGCTTGATGAAGTCCTCACGACGCTTGGCGCGGTCGAACGCGCCGTCGTCGATCGCGATCGCCTGTATCGCGGCGAGGCCGCTCGGGTCGAGGAGTCTGGCACAGGACTGAAAGAACCGCTGGTGCTCGTGGAAGTCGACGGCCTCGATCATCTCGACCGAGACCAGCTTGTCGTAGGTGCCGTCGAGCTCGCGATAGTCGCGGTCGAGCACGGTGACGACGTCGGAGCATCCGGCTGCACGAACCCGCTCGGTTGCCAGCTCGAACTGAGCGGCAGAGATCGTGGTCGTGGTCACCCGGACGCCGTAGCGTTCGGCTGCGTAGATCGCGAGCCCGCCCCAGCCGGTGCCGATCTCGAGCAGATGCTCACCTTGGTTGAGCTCCAGCTTGTCGAGCAGCCGGCCCATCTTGGCACGCTGGGCATCAGCCAACGTCATGGCCGGATCCGCGAAGTAGGCGCAGGAGTAGCTCATGGTCTCGTCGAGGAACAGCGAGAAGAAGTCGTTGCCGAGGTCGTAGTGGGCCGCGATGTTGGCGCGGTCGACGTCGGGATTGCCTGGGCGACCGTTGGCACGGCTGGCCGAGAGCACACCGCGCACCGGTGCAGCCAGCCTGGTCC
>DAHXOD010000150.1 GCA_027365055.1 bacterium | reverse complement strand
CACCCGGCGGTCAGGTCGAGCACCGACGGGTTGGTCAGCAGCTTGGCCATCGGCAAGGGCAGGTCGGGCTGGGCGGAGATCAATTCTTGGAGCTCGGCCCAAGCAGTGTCGTCAACCACGAAAACCCGCCGGTCGGCGAGATCCATCTCGGCGGCCTCGACGGCGTGGCGAAGCACGTAGTCGCTTGTGGACTCACCGCGGGCGTCGGCCGCAGTCCGCAGCACCACATCCTGGGCGGGGGTCAGACGCAGGCTCAGCCTTTCGGACTTCGTTACCATTGCCATAGTGTACACTGTTTGACGTACAAGAACGACTGACCGCGGGTTGGGGGTAGGGCGGCGGTGTCCCCCCGGCAGTGACCGGGGCACTGAGGGAAGTCCTCGCCACGTTTGCTCTGAACAGCGGAAGGTCACGTGTGCCGGCGCAGAGCAACCTCCAGCTGGTCCCCGCCATCGAGATCGATCATCGGTCCGGCGATGCCGGCGGACCGGTTCGTATTGTGTGACCCAAGGTCCACCATAAACCCTGGTCATTCCTGAAGGAGCGACTCTTGTCAAGAGGGTGCTCCTCGAAGAGGAGCACGATTTCTCCCCGTCTGGAGGCATCTCGACCTGATCGCGACCGCGCGCCAGCACCGAGGCGGGGTCAAGGCCGGCGAAGCCGCCGGAGGGGAGCCTTGACGCCGTCGACGCGTGCGGGCGCACACTGGGTGCAGTCGAGGTGGATCAGTCCGTCGTGATCACGTCCTTGTTCGGCGATGGGGACACCGGTGTTCGACTCCAATCCGAAGCGAGCTTCGGGAGGGCACGCCGCTGACGCGGGTGCCGGTCATTCCTGCGTCGTC
>DAHXOD010000014.1 GCA_027365055.1 bacterium | reverse complement strand
GCCGCCTGGGCCAGGATCTCGGCGTAGAGGGGCGTGGTGGCCAGCAGTTCCCCGTGGGTGCCATCCGCCACGATGGTCCCGCCGTCGAGCAGCACCACCCGGTCGGCCAGCGAGATGGTCGACAGCCGGTGGGCGATGATCAGCGTGGTCCGCCCCTCCATCAGCACCCGCAGGCTCTCGTGGATCTCCTGTTCGACCTGGACGTCGATGGCGCTGGTGGCATCGTCGAGCACCAGGACCGGAGGATTGACCAGGAGCGTCCGGGCGATGGCGATGCGCTGGCGCTGGCCGCCCGACAAGGTGTAGCCCCGTTCGCCGACCACGGTGTCGTACCCGTGCTCGAGCTCGGTGATGAACCCGTGGGCGCCGGCGGCGCGGGCGGCCGCCTCGACCGCCTCCATCGAGGCATCGGGCGTTCCGTAGGCGATGTTGTCGCGGACCGACACCGAGAAGAGGAACGGCTCGTCGAGGACGATGCCCACGTTGTCCCGCAGGCTGGTCAGGGTCAGATCCCGGACGTCGTGGCCGTCGACGGTGACCGACCCGTGGCGCACGTCGTAGAAGCGGGTCAGCAGCCGGGCGACCGACGACTTTCCCGAGCCGGTGCGCCCGACCAGGGCTACCGTCTCGCCCGCCGTCAGGTGGAGGTTGAGGTCCTCGAGCACCAGTGGTGCGTCGTCGCCGTAGGCGAAGTCCACGTGGGTGAACGAGACATCCCCCCGGCAGCCGACCAGGTCGAGCGCGCCGGGCCGGTCGACGATGGTGGGCTGCTCGTCGAGGATCTCGTAGATCCGTCCCGCCGAGGCGGCGGCACGCTGGCCCATCATGATCAGCATCCCGAGCATCATGAAGGGGGCTTGGAGCATCAGCAGGTAGGAGTTGAACGCCAGGATCGCCCCGATGCCAAGGTGGCCGTGGATCACCATGTAGCCCCCGAAGAGGAGGACGAACGCCAGGCCCACCTGGGGGAGGTTCTGCACCGTCGGGGTGAACCGGGCCCGCAGGTCCGCGTCTTTCACGTAGCCCCACTTGACCCGTTCGGCGGCGTCGGCCAGGGCCCGCACCTGCTGCTCCTCGGCGGCGAACGACTTGACCACCCGGACCCCGTTGACGTTCTCGTCGACGATGGTGGCGACGTCGGCCAGGCGGGCCTGGATCAACCAGGACACCGGGAACATCGACTTGCGCATCTTCACGCCGGCGACATAGACGAACGGCATGGTGGCCATGGCGATGAACGCGAGGGGGACGTTGATCGAGAGCATGAACCCGAAGGCGACCACGGCGATCGAGGACTGGACGAGGATCAGCGGCGCAAAGGTCAGGTAGAGGTTGACCGAGCGGATGTCCGAGTTGGCCCGGGAGATGAGCTGGCCCGACTGGACCCGGTCGTAGAACGAGAACGACATGCGGGTGAGGTGCTCGTAGATGATGTGCCGGAGGTCGTACTCGATGGTGTAGGCCGTCTTGAACAGGAACAGCCGCGAGATATACCCCGAGACCCCGCCGACCAGGCCGAGGGCGACGATCCACCACACGTAGTAGCCGAGGTGGACGGTGTGCGCCTGGATCGAGTTGTCGATGGCGTGGTTCAACAGGTTGGGGATCTGCACCTGGAGGACCAGGCCGAAGAACGAGAGCGTGAGGGCGGTGATGAAGATCCCCTTGTGGGCGATCATCACCGGGAACGCCCGACGGAGCCACGACAGCGAGCGGTCCGGATTGATCCCGGCCCGGGGTGCCTGATTGCGGGACGGCGGGCTCATCGGGAGGCCACCGTGGTGGACACCCCGGTCTGCTTGGTCGAGGTGGCCCCCAGGGAGCCCGCCGCCGGGGGCGGCTCGGCCGCGTGCTGCAGGGTCGACCGGTACGCCCCGAGTGCTCGCCGCCAGGCCACCAGGCCGTCGAGGGCGAGGCCGGCGTCGTCCGGATCGTTCAGGCAGCCGGCGATGGCATCGAGTCGAGCTTCGACCGCGGTGTCGGCCCTGGCCAGGATGCACCGACCCTCGACGGTGAGCACGTGGTCGACCCGGCGCCGGTCGGACTCGACGGTCCGTCGCTCCACCAGCGATCGGGCGACCAGCCCGTCCACGATGGCGGTCACGCTCGGGGGTCGGACCGCCAGGCGCTCCGCCAGGTCGGACGAGATGGCGGAGCGCTCGTCGAGCAACCCCAGCACCCGGTACTGCGGGAGCGACAGGTCGACCTCGGCCAGGCCGATCTCCACCTGCTTGGCCAGCCACGCTGCGGTCCGGCCGAGGCCGCTGGCACCCGCCCTGCTATCTGGTTCGAAACTCACACAGTTAGAGTATCGAATGATTCCGCAGGCTCATCCCTTGGCCGCCCGGGCGGCGGGGGAGCCGGGCCACGGCGGGTAGGACGGTGCCCGGTCGGAGGGCGGGGGCACCGCGTACGAGGTCACCGACCCGGCCAGCTGATGGAGCCCGGTGGCCCCCCGGGGGATGACGGTCGAGCGGTAGCGCTTGCCGCCGTCGGCGTACCGGTAGAGCCCGGTTCCCACCACCCCTTCCTCGTCGGGACCATGGGCGGTCGGGTCCCACCAGAGAATGGTGAAGTCGGCCGGGCTCGAGTAGCTGGGTCGGGGCAGCGCCCCGCGGTTGCCGTAGGCGATGAGCGGCTGGGTGGGCCCGCCACCGGTGGGGGGGTAGTTGAACATCCCTCCCCGGAAGCTGAACGGAGTCAGATCCGGACCGGCCAGCTCCAGCCCGTTGTAGAGCAGCTCGATCGGCTGGAGGATGACGTTGGCGGTCTTCCCCTGGGGGTCGGTCCCGTAGTACCACCGGAACAGGGTTCTCGCCTCGTTCTGGTTCGGCGGCAACGGGACCGGAAGGCTCGAGATGCCGAACGCATGGCTCCACTCGCTCTGGTCGTAGTAGCGGGCCAGGGTCGACGTGTCGGTGAACACGGTGCCGGTCACGATCCACTCGGGGAAGTAACCGATGGCGGCGGCCGCCCGGGTCAGGTAGATGGGCATCAGCGGGTCACCGGCGAAGATCACCGTGGTGGCTCCCGAGCGCTTGAGGTGGGCGGCGATGGTCGCCGCCTCGGAAGGGAGCTGGGGGAGGTCGAGCAGGTAGTTCTGGGTGGTCACCGTCCGGAGCCCGAGCGGCGTGAACTTCTTGTCCAACTCGGCGGTGAGCGCCCCGAACACCGGTGGGTTGGACTGATAGGCGACGACCGCGAAGGTCCGCGTCCGCGTGCGCATCGACGCCTCACCGGCGTAGATGGCGTGCTTGCCGACCAGCTGTCCCACCACGAAATCGAGCGCCTCGTTGAGGAGCGTGTCGGGCGTCGGAAGCAGCCCCCACAGGTAGGGGGAGTTCTGCTGGTAGTCGGCGTAGGGGACGCCCAGCCCGCAGTCGATGCAGAGCACGTGCTGGCGGGCCAGCTCGTCCTGGTAGGCCGAGGTCTGTGCCGGTCCGTTGATGGAAGCGAACGCGTGGAGCGACTGGGCGACGGTGATCGCGTCGGCGCGTCCCGCCACCGCGTCGGAGCTGCCACCGGTGCCGTGGTACGCGACCAGCACCACGTGCCGTCCGTACAGGGGAACGATCTTGTTCAGCATGGTGACCATGGCCTGGGCGTTGGCCATGGTGATCGCCGGTGGGTCGGTGGCGCCGGGGAGCAGCGAGGTGAGACCTCCGGGCGGAGGCAGGTAGTAGGCCACGGTGATGGTGGATCCGGTGACCCCGGTCCAGGTGGAGCCCCCGTTGGCGCCGGTGAACACCGGCACGCACGGTTGGGCGGTCGGGGACGGGATCCGCAGCCTGCCGGTGGTGGGGTCGCACCCGCTGCCCCAGTGGTAGTCGTGTTGGCGCCCTTGCGCGGCGGCCTGCTGGTAGGTCACCGGGAGCGCTGGTCCGGAACCCTGGTGCGGTCCTGGTGTGGCGCTCGATGCGGGTGACGATGTGGACCGTACGGTGGCGATGGTGCCCGCCGCTATCAGGGCCAGCACGATCACCACCACCGGGCCCAGCCGTCGGACCGGTCCGATGCTCGGCCACGGCCGTGCGTCGGCGGGAGGTCGCCCACTCGCACCCGGACCGGCCCCGTTCGACTCGGTCCCGACCGACCGCCCGGGTCCCGGCTGGTCCGGCACCGCGGTCACGCGTCTCTCCCGACCGCGCCGCTCCCGACCGCGTCGCCTCCGACCGCGTCGCCTCCGACCGAAGTAGTCCAGCCGCCGGTCCAGCCGCCGGTGCGAACCTGCTGTGGTCCCGATCCGAGGAAGGCCTCGACGACGTCGTCGCGCTCGAGCACCGCGGTCGGGTGCCCCGCGGCCAGCACCGTCCCCTGGTCCATGGCGACCAGGGTATCGGCCAGGTCGGAGACGAAGGCGATGTCGTGTTCGACCACGACCAGGGTGGCGTGCAACTGGGAGAGGACCTGGCGGAGCAGATCCCCCATCGCCTCCACCTCGCGCTGGGCGATGCCCGATGTCGGTTCGTCGAGCAACACCACCGAGGGGCGGTGCGCCACCACGCCGGCCAGGTCGACCAGCCGTCGTGATCCGGTGGAGAGCTCGCTGACGAACGAGTGCTCGAACCGGTCCAGGCCGAACAGCTCGATCAGCTCGTCGACCCGGGCGTCCACCGCCGCCTCGGTGCGCTGCCGGGCGGGAAGGCGCAAGGCGGCGTTGAAGGGATCGCGGACGTCGATGAACCGGTCGAGGGCGACCGCCAGGGTGTCGCGGACGGTCATGTCGCCGAAGAGCCGCGAGTCCTGGAAGGAACGCCCGAGCCCGGCCCGGGCCCGCGACGGTGCCGGGAGCGCCGAGACGTCCCGGCCACCGATCACGATCTGGCCGCTGGCCGGGCGCACGAACCCGGAGATGACGTCGAACAGGGTGGTCTTGCCGGCGCCGTTCGGGCCGATGACGCCGAGGACCGTACCCGTCCTCACCTCGAACCCGACATCGTCGAGGGCGCTGATCCCGCCGAAGGAGATCGAGACGCCGCGTACCTCGAGCGCCACACGGTCGGCGCTGGGCGGCGAAGGCGGTGTCCGATCGCCGCCTTGCAACCCGGAGGTGGCGTGGGCCAGGTAGATCGACTGCAGCAGGTCGGGGCGGGCCCGGACTTCCTCGGCGGTGCCGGAGAAGCGGATGGTCCCGCTGTCCATCACGTAGATCCGATCGGCGACCGAGAGCGCGACATTGACCGACTGCTCCACCAGCAGCACCGAGGTACCCGACCGCCGCAGCGATCGGACCGACTCGAGGAGCTGGCCGACCACGATCGGTGCGAGCCCCAGTGACAGTTCGTCGATCAGGAGGAGGGCGGGCTCGGCCAGCAGGGCCATGGCCAGGGCCAGTTGCTGCTGCTGGCCACCGGAGAGGTCACCGGCTCGATCACCGCGCCGTGCCGCCAGCGAACCGATGCCGGACAGGGACCGCTCGACCAGCGACGCGGTGCGCGCTCGCTGGGAACGGCCACGCTGGTCTCGACGGCGCCAGGCGGCCGCTCGCAGGTTCTCCTCCACCGTGAGCTGGGGGAACACCGCTTCGCCGCCGGGGACGTGGGCGATCCCGTGGCGGGCGATCTCGTCGGGCGGTGCGTGGGTGATGTCGCGGCCGGCCCCCCCGCCGATGGCGCGGAGCAACGTCGACTTGCCGGCGCCGTTGGTGCCGAGCAGCGCCACGATCTCGCCTTCTCCGACTTCGAGGTCGATCTCGGCGAGCACCTCGACCCCGTCGTAGCCGACCGACAGCTCGCGCACCGAGAGCAGGGGAAGCTTCCCGGCCCGGCGGGCCTCACGCATCTCGGTGACCGCCCGCATCGAGGTCCACACGTTGTGGATGTCGCGATCGATCAGCGGGCCGGCGCTGGCGATGATCAACCCACCGATCACGAAGACCGGCACCAGCACGAGCAGGCCGTAACGGAGGCCGACCGCATCCCCGACCGCTCCGACGATCGGGACCACGATCAGTCCCGGCAGTACGAAGATCGCACCGAAGGAAAAGCCGAGAGAACGGGCCCGGGCGGGGATGGCCAGGGAGAGCGCGGACAGGACCCCCGGTCCGACGATGGCCAGCGAAGCGACGATCCCGGCATTCCCGAGGAACGCCCACAGCACGTTGGGCGCCAGGGCGAACAGCACGGCGAACCCCGCGGCGGCGAGAGCGGCCGCTCCGATCAGGGTGAACACCAGGCCCTGGCGCTTGGCGGCCAGGCGGGTGGCGATACCGGCGCCGAGGGCCACGCCCACCAACGCGAAGAGTTGCACCGGGGCGATCACCAGCCCCCGTTGGAGGACCCCGAGATGGAATGTCTGCTGGTACTGGAGCGAGGCGAGGGAGGCGAAGCCGATCAGGGATGCCGCCAGGAACGGCAGGGCGAAGAAGATCCGGCGGAGCACGCCGATGGTCCACACCAGGCGCCACGCCTCGCCGAACGACGGTGGCTCCTCGGGTTCGGCCGCGTCCGTGCTCTCGGGCTCCCCGCTGGGGCTGCCGTCGCCAGCGGCTACCGGCGTTCCCGGTGATGACCGGCGTTCCGTTCCCTCGAGGGCGGCGAGCGCCTGCTGTTCGTGGCGACCCCGCGGTGGTTCGCGCAGGGTCAGCCCGATTGCCACCAGTGCCAGGATCGGGACCGCGAACACGAAGAACGGAGCCCGCCAGCCGAAGAGACGGGCCAGGCCGGCCCCGCCGAGCAGCCCGATCAGCGTGCCGGCCGCCGCCCCGCCGAAGAGCACCGAGAACACCTTGGGTCGAACCGGCACCGGGTAGTAGTCGGCAACCAGGGAGTTGTGGGTGGGGAAGATCACCGCCTGGCCCATGCTCACGCCGGCCAGCATCACGGTCACCACCACCGCCGTCCACGCCAGGCCGAGCCCGACGGAGAAGCACGCGCCGAGCGAAGCCCCCACCAGAGCGATCGGGAGCCGTCGTCGCCGGTCGGCGAGCCAGGCCACCGGGATGGTGCAGGCCAGGGCGGCGGCACCGCCGACCGAGACCACGATCAGGATGCCGCTGTTGGAGAGGTGGAATGCGTCCCGGATGTTCGGGATGAGCACGCTGAAGGCGCTTTGGACCGCCTGGTCGCAGAGCTGGAGACCGGCCAGAATCCCGAGGGGCAGCAGCGTGACGCCGCCTCCGATGCGCCGGCGCAACGACCCATGTCTGCTCGGATCGCCTCTCATCGTGGACCCCTCCGTCCGATCGTCACGTCGACGCCACCGCCGGCGTGGGTCCGCTACCGGCTCCCACCGGTCGCGCCGGGCGATCAGTGCCGTCCGGCTCTGTGCCGTCCGGCTCTGTGAGTCCGTGGCGCCGGGCGGCGAGACCGGCGAGGTGGTCCCGGGCGCGGAACCACAGACCGGCCACACCGCCGGGGAAGGCGAACAGGACGATGAGCACCCCGGCCGCCAGCGGGAACAGCTGCCAGCTCGGCGGCAGAAAGACCGCGCTCCCCTCGACCAGGACGGCGCCGACAATGGCGCCGGTGGCAGAGCCGAGGCCTCCCACCACCGTGGCCGTGAACACGGCCAGGCTCTGGGTGGCGTCGTAGGGCGTCTCGACATACTGCTGGTTCACCACCAGGAGAAGGCAACCGGCGATCCCGGCGATCCCACCCGAGACCGCGAAGCTGGTCAGCGTGGTCAGCGACGAGCTGATCCCGTAGCCGGCGGCGGCCCGACGGTTGGCACCGTTGGCCCGCCAGGCCCGACCGACCCGGCTCGAGCGGAGCCCGTCCATTGCCATCACCAGGACCACTGCGGTGCCGACACAGAGGAAGAAGACCCGCTCCTCGGAACCGATGGGGATCCCGAACAGGGTCGGGACCCCGAGTTGCGCACGGGGGATCCAGCCGAATTCGGCCCGGTCGAGCAGGTAGCCCGACGTCGCCAGGGCGAAGGCGAGGGTGGTCACCGCCACGAAGATCCCACCCCGGCGCAACGTGGGCAGCGCCACCAACGTGGCCGCAGCCGCCCCGGCCATGCCGGCGGCCGGCAGTGCGAGGGCGAGGTCCCAGTGGGCGTCGATCAGGGTCACGGCCCCGACGACTGCGCCGACGGCGGCGAAGGACATCTGACCCAGGCTGACCTGTCCCGACCAGCCGGTCAGGACGACGATCGAGCACCCGACCAGGGCCAGCACCGCCAGGGTGGAGAGCTCGAGGAGCGCCCCGGGACCGAGCCACAGCGGCAGGGTGGCCAACCCGGCGGCTGCCGCCACCACGCCGGCCATCCGGGCGGTGCGGACCTCGGGCAGCCGGGCCAGGCCGGCGGGCAGCGGCCGCACCGCGGTGACCAGGGTCCACGACACATCCTGGTCGCGGCCGCGCTCGGCCGACCCGGCGCGGCTCAGCACCATCCCGGCCACCACCACCGCAGCGAGCACCGCCAGGACCAGAGTCGGACTGGCCGGGTCATCCCACGCGACGCCCTGTTGGAGGATGCCGACCGCGACCGCGGCCCCTGCCACCCGCCCGAGGTGGGTGAATCCCCCCAGCGTCAGGGCCGCCAAGGCGGAGACCAGCGCGATGAGCCCGAAGGTCGGGTCGAGCGGGAGGCCCAGGATGGCTGCCTTCAGAAAGATCCCGAGGAACGAGAGGGTCCCGGCCACCACCCAGGTGATGGTCTGGAGTCTGTTCACCGGAATGCCGAGCATCGCGGCCAGGCTGCGCCGGTCGCCGGTGGCGCGAGCGGCGACCCCGAGATCGGAGCGCTTCGACCAGATGGCCACTGCCCCGAGCACGAGCGGTGCCACCACCAGGGCCACGACATAGTCGGCGTCGAACACGACGGGGGCGAAGGAGACGTGGAACCGCCAGGGAAACCCGATCGAGGTGGCGCTGAGTGGTGCGTTCCCCCAGATGCGGGGGATGAGGAGGGCGACCACCACCAGGGCCTGCGAGAGGCCGATGGTGGCCACGGTCAGGATCAGCCGGGGTGCGCTCACGAACCGGCGAATGACGACGATCTCGATGGCCCCCGTGAGGAGGACGACCGCCACCAGTCCGGTGAGCAGCCCGATGAAGTAGTCGACGCCCGACAGGGCGATCAGCCCGTAGGCGAGCACCGCGGGAGCGCTTCCGAGGTCCCCTTGGGCGAAGTTCACGACCCGGTTCAACCGGTAGACCAGGGCGAGCCCCACGGCCATCAGTGCCCCGGGAAGCCCGAGGATGGCTCCCTGGAGCCAGACCGCAGGGGGGGTGGGAAAGAGCACGAGCTGGACGACGAGCACCAGGGCGATGGGAGCGACCGCCAGCACCGCGGACCGGAGTGCCGATCGCCGGTCAGCGGTCCCGGGCGTCGAGAGCGTCGGCGTTGCCAACGTCCGTCCGGCTGTCGAGTGAGGTGTCACATCCCGTTTCCCGTTCCGGGGCGTCGCCGATGGACGTCGTCGGGCGGTGGTGAGGAGACCAGGACGGTGGCTAGGAGACCAGGCCGGCGGTGGAGATGTTCAACCCGTCTGCCGTCCGGGAACGGTAGAGCGCCTGCACTTCGGTGAACTCGGACAGCCCCCACGGTCCGTTCTCCACCCCGATGCCACTCCATTTGAAGCCTCCGAACGGCTGCTGGGGGGCCAGGGCCAGGTGGGTGTTGACCCAGGCGGTGCCGCACTCGAGCCGTGCGGCGACCTCGGCGGCCCGTTCGGGATCGGCGCTCCAGACGGAGCCGGACAGCCCGAAGTGGGTACCGTTCGCCCGTTCGACTGCGTCGTCGACCGAACGGTACGAGATGACCGGGAGCGCCGGCCCGAACTGCTCCTCGTCGACGATGCGGGTGCCGTCGGACAGACCGGCCAGGATGGTGGGTTCGAAGAAGTAGCCGGGGCGATCCATGGGATGGCCCCCGGTCCCCGCGGTGGCCCCCCCGGCGAGCGCGTCGGCGACCAGCTCCTTGACCCGCTCGAACTGCGGGGCGTTGTTGATGGGTCCCAACTTGGTCCCCGGTTCCGTGCCGTCACCGACGGTCACCGCGGCAGCGTGGGTGGCGAGCGCGTCGACCACGTCGCCGTAGAGGGCCTCGGGCACGTAGACCCGTTTGATCGCCGAGCACACCTGGCCGTTGTTGTTGAAGGCCCCGGCGAAGATGGCCTTGGCCACCAGCACGGGGTCCGCATCGTCGAGGACGATGGCGGGGTCGTTCCCCCCGAGCTCCAGCGTGACCCGCTTGAGGTCGGGGGCCGCCGCGAGCGCCACCTTTTTGCCGGTCTCGATCGAGCCGGTGAAGCTGACCTTGCGGGGTACGGGATGGCTGGTCATCCAGGCGCCCAGCTCGTCGCCCCCGCTCACCGCGTTGACCACACCGGGCGGCAGCACCTCGCCGAGGATCTCGATCGTCTTGAGGGTGGCGAGTGGTGTGAACGGCGACGGCTTCACCACCAGCGTGTTGCCGGCCAGCAGGGCCGGTGCGATCTTCCAGAACGCCAGCGTGAGCGGAAAGTTCCACGGAGTGATGGCAGCCACCACGCCGAGGGGACGGCGGACCACTTGGACCAGGGCATCGGCGTCGTCCTGGATGGTCTGGGGAGGCGTCTCGAGGTTGGCGAAGTACTGGCACCAGATCGCGGCGGCAAACACCTCCACCGAGGCGTCCCCCAGCGGCTTTCCCTGTTCGGCGGTCAGGACTGGCGCGATGTCACCGGCTGAAGCCAGCAGCACATCGGCCATGCGCAGCAAGGTCTCGCGCCGCTTCGCCTCGTCCGACTGCCATTCGGGAAGCGCCTTCGCCGCCGATGCGAATGCCGCATCGAGCTGCGTACGGCTGCATTCGGGCGCCTGGGCGAACACCTCGCCGGTGGCCGGGTTGCGGACGCCGAACGTTGCTGCGACGGGTACGGGCTCGCCCCCGATGGTCATGACGGGGTCGGACGTGGCGTGGGACATCGTGGCCTCCTGGCGGGGGCAGCCGGTCGCGCAGGCTTCCTGCGCCTTCCCCCACCCGCAGCTAAGGCCGACCCGGGGCATTTGTCAAGGGACCGCACCATGGTCCACCCGGTGGGGTCGGCCGGTACGTGGGACCCGTCCGCCGACCTAGAGTCGGTGGGAAGAGGAGGTGGGCCACGTGGCTTCCAACGACGGTGATCTGGCATCCTTCGCGCTGCGCATGGGGCTCGGGCCGATGCTCGTCGCCCATGGGGCCAACAAGGCGTTCGGCGCCGGCGGCTTCGAAGGCACCACCGGGTGGTTCGACTCCCTGGGCCTGCAGCCTGCTTGGCTCCACGCCCGCTTGGCGGCCGCCACCGAGATCGGTGCGGGTGCCGCGATCACCCTCGGCCTGCTCAGTCCGCTTCCCAGCGCCGCGGCGGTGGGCCTGATGGCCACCGCGGCGGCGACCGACCACCGTGGCAAGGGGTTCTTCGTCTTCAAGGGCGGCTGGGAGTACACCGCGATCGTCGGTGTGGCCTCGGTGGCGCTGGCCACCCTCGGGAGCGGCCGGTATTCGCTCGATCACGCCCTGGGCCATCGTCGGAGCGGCAAGCGGGCGGCGATGTTCGCCCTCGCCGTGGGTGTCGCCAGTGCCGCGGGCCTTCTGGCCGCCACCTATCGGCCGGGCCCGGCCAGCGACCCCGAGCCGACTGCGACCGAAGCCGAGCCGACTGCGACCGACCCCGAGCACGACCGATAGCGGTCCTCCGGGCGTTGCCCCGAGCCAGATCACAGACTGACCACCAGACACAGACTGACCACCCGACACAGACTGACCACCAGACACAGACTGACCACCAGACACGAGGAGTGCACGATGTCCACCAGCCAGCCGATGCAACTTGGAATCGTCGGACTCGGGAGGATGGGCGCCAACCTTGCCCGTCGCCTGATGCGTGACGGCCATGAGGTGGTCGCGTACGACGTGAGCGCCGATGCCGTCGCTTCGCTGGTTGCCGACGGTGCGACCGGTGCGGGGACGATCGACGAGTTCGTCGCCGCACTGAAGGCGCCCCGGGCCGCGTGGGTGATGGTGCCGGCCGGGGACATCACCGCTTCGACCATCACCGAGCTCGCCGGTCGGATGGAACGAGGAGACACCATCATCGACGGTGGGAACTCCTACTACCGCGACGACATCCGCCGCGCCGCCACGTTGGCCGAACAAGGGATTCATCATGTCGACTGCGGCACCAGCGGGGGAGTGTGGGGCCTTGAACGCGGGTACTGCCTGATGATCGGCGGCGAGGACGAAGTCGTCGACCGACTGTCGCCCATCTTCGCCACCATCGCCCCCGGGGTCGACAGCGCCGAGCGCACACCGGGGCGGACCGGGACCCCGACCGCCGCTGAGCAGGGGTACCTCCACTGCGGGCCGAACGGGGCGGGCCACTTCGTGAAGATGGTCCACAACGGCATCGAGTACGGACTGATGGCCGCTCTGGCCGAAGGGTTGAACGTTCTGAAGAACGGGAACGCGGGGAAGCGACCGGCGTCACAGGACGCGGAGACCGCGCCGCTCGAGGAGCCCGAGTTCTACCAGTACGACATCGACGTGATGGAGGTGGCCGAGGTGTGGCGCCGGGGCAGCGTGGTGGGCTCGTGGCTGCTCGACCTCACCGCACAGGCGCTGTTCGAGTCGCCTGACCTGGCGGAGTTCACCGGCAGGGTGTCGGACTCCGGAGAGGGAAGGTGGACGTCCATCGCGGCCATCGACGAGGGGGTGCCGACCCCGGTGCTGACCAGTGCGCTGTACTCGCGCTTCGCGTCGCGGGGGGAGGACGACTTCGCCAACAAGATCCTCTCCGCCCAGCGCAAGCAGTTCGGTGGCCACGACGAGAAGAAGGACTGACGTGCCGGGGGTGGCACGGCCGACGGTCGTGCTGTGGGACGTCGACGAGACCCTCGTCCATACCGGCGGGTCCGGTGCCCGGGCCTGGAGCCAGGCGTTCGAGGATCTGCACGGCGTGCCCGCCGACATCGGGGCCCACAGCTCCGCGGGAGAGACCGACCCGCAGGTGGGAGCGGCGACCTTCGAAGCCACGCTCGGTCGCCCGCCTTCCCCCGCCGAGATGAACGCGCTCTACGCCCGCTACCTGCTGGCCCTGGCCGTGGACATCTGGGTCTCCGACGGGTACCACGTGCTCCCCGGCGCCGCCAGCACCCTCCAGACGCTCAGTGACGCCGGCATTGTGCTGGGCATCATCTCGGGAGCGATGGAGGGGGCAGCTCGCACCAAGCTGGCACCGGCCGATCTCAACCGCTTCTTCGTCTTCGGCGGCTACGGATCGGACGCCCCGGATCGCACCGAGGTGGCCCGGATGACGCTGGCCCGAGCGAGCCGCCTGCTCGACGGCGTCGAACCCTCGGCGGTGATGATCGTGGGAGACACTCCCCACGACGTGCAGTCGGCCGCCGCTGTCGGCGCGGTCGCGGTCGGCGTGGCCAGCGGGCACTACTCGGCTCGGGATCTGGCGGGAGCGGGCGCCGCGCACGTCCTGGGATCGCTCGAGGAGCCGTTCCCCGGGATCTGAAGCCACTCCCCGCGAAGAACCGCAGATCAAGCCGGAGAATTTGCACAACGTTCACCGTTCGGTCACACTCGCCCGGGGCGCAGTCCGCGCGTGTTGCCGGATGCCCTCGGGGGGTGTCATGCGACGAGATCGGGGTGCAGAGGCCGTCGACCAGGGCGGGTGGCTCCACGGACGAGGCGAACGGTCGGCGTTCGACCGGCGGGCGTTCCTGGGAGGGGCCCTGGCCACCGGTGCCGGTGTGCTGGCTGCGGCGTGCGGCTCCTCGTCGACGGTCTCCAAGGCGGCTTCCACCCTGCCGGCCGGATCGGACCTCGGCGCCATCGAGCACGTGGTGTTCCTGATGATGGAGAACCGCTCGTTCGACCACTACTTCGGTTCCTACCCCGGGGTCCGGGGCTTCGACGATCACCCCGCCGGGAGCTTGGGTGCGTTCTCCCAGCCGGACCCGGCCAACCTCACCCGGAGCCCGGTCGGCCGGCAGCTCCCGTTCCATCTCGACGTGGCGTCGGGGCACGGCGAGTGCACCCACGACCTCAGCCATAACTGGCTGCCCCAGCACCTCTGTCGCAACGGCGGGGCGATGGACGGCTTCGTCACCACCCATACCTCCCCCCAGTACGAGGGGCCGGTCAACGGGCTCCTCACCATGGGCTATCACACCAGGGCCGACATCCCCTTCCACTACGCGCTGGCCGATGCGTTCACCATCTGTGACGGCTACCACGCCTCGGTGATCGGACCCACCCATCCCAATCGCCTGATGTCGATCTCGGGCACCATCGACCCGGACGGAACCCACGGAGGACCGGTGCTGATCACCAACCCGTCCCCTTCCGCCCGCTTCAGCGTCGACTGGCCGACCATGCCCGAGGTGCTCGAGGATGCCGGCGTGTCGTGGAAGGTCTACTCGCCTCCGGGGGCCGCCTACCGGGTGGGCTCGCCGGAGGTGCTTCTGATCTCCGACGCGATCCTCCCCTACTTCTCCCAGTACTCGAATCCGTCGTCGGCGCTCTACCAGAAGGCGTTCCTCCCCACGGTCCCCGGAACGTTCGCCAAGGACGTCGCCGCCGGCACCCTGCCCAGCGTGTCGTGGGTGATCCCTCCCTTGGGTTACGACGAGCATCCTCCGGCCCCGCCGGCCCTCGGAGCCTGGTTCATCGACCAGGTGCTGCAGACGCTCACCTCCAACGAGAAGGTGTGGTCCAAGACGGTGCTGTTCCTCATGTGGGACGAGAACGACGGCTTCTTCGACCACGTCCCCCCACCGGTGCCGCCCCCGGGTACCCCGGGGGAGTACGTCACCGTCCAACCGCTCCCGGCCACCGCGCAAGGAGTGGCGGGACCGGTCGGTCTCGGCTTCCGGGTGCCGATGCTCGTCGTCTCGCCGTTCAGTCGGGGTGGGTACGTGTCGTCGGACACCTTCGACCACACGTCGCAGCTCCGCTTCCTCGAAGAGCGGTTCGGGGTACGGGCACCGAACATCTCGGCGTGGCGGCGTGGCGCGGTGGGCGACCTGACCGCCACCCTGCAGATGAGCCGGCCGAACACCACTCGGCCCCGCCTGCCTCCGACCAGTCAGGATACGGTGGCCTACGTCGACTCCCTCGGGTGCCAGGCGACCGATCTCATCGAGATCGACGGCAGCCAGCCGCCGTATCCGCTTCCCGACCCGCAGGTGATGCCCACCCAGGAGCCGGGCGCACCGAAGCGGGTCACCGCCTGACGCCTGGCCGCCTGACCGCCTGACCGCCTGACCGCCTGACCGCACGGCCGCCCGGATCCGACCGTGGCGTCGCTCGCCCGGAGCCGGTCGGTCGACGCTCGGTCACTCCACGTCGGCGAGGGTCACGTCCGTTCGACCTCGGCACCGACCGCCAGGGACGCCTGGTCGGCGGCGATCGCCCCGGCGGACCAGCCGGCGGGGTCGTTGGCCGAGAGCGACTGCCGGGTGAGCTCGGGGTAGACCTCGTCGCAGAGCTCCTCCACCGCGTCGAGCCGGGAGGCGAGGACCGGGAGGAGCGCCGAGCCGTACTCGACGGCGGCCTCCGCCACCGTCGTCTCGGCCGACTCGCTCAGCCGTTGGTCGATCCGGATGGCGAAGCTCACCAGGAACGACTGACGGAACTGGCGGCTGCGGAGGCGGGCGTTGTCCGACTTGTTGCCCGCTGCCGTCATCGCCCTCGTGGCCTGCACGAGCAGGGACGTGAAGAGGATCTCGACCACCTCGAGGTCGGTCGGGAAGCCGAAGACGGTGCTGAACCCCAACGGTCCGCTCCAGACCGCTCGGCAACGAGTGGCGGCCGCGACGGCCGAGAGCAGGATCGACTTGGCCGACGCATAGGGATCGTCGATGCCGATGCGTCGGCCCTGGGCCTCGCTGCGCTCGGTCCCCTCGACCACCGCACGGTCGATGGCGTACCGGGTCATCAGCTCCTGGGCCTTGGTGGTCAACGCGTCGGCCTCGTCCGGGAAGGTGGTCGACTCCGCCTTGGTCAGGAGCGCCCGCACCCGGGTCAGGATTTTATGGTCGATGTGGTCGGGAGCCTGCCTGGCTCGGGCTCCCGGACGACCCCACTGGTCGGGGGGGTCGATCAGGGTCGGGATCCGCTGGAGGTGCCACAGGTGGGCGAGGAGCTCGGTGACGACCTGGAGCCCCTCCACCGGATCGATGCGCTCGCGCTCGAGCCACACCGGGAACAGTGACCCCGCTCCATCCGACGTGCTCGGCGCGCCGATCTCGTCGAGCTGGTCGATCCACGCTGGATCGGCGTCGGTCCGATCGCGGTAACGCTCCGCATCGAGGCCGATCAGCACGGTGCACAGGCGGCCATGGCGCGGACCCCCCCGCCGGGCCATCAGCCGCGGCAGGTCGCCAGGCTGCCATCCGAAGGTCCACGCTGTCCGCACCACCTGGGTCAGCATGGTGGCAGCCACGGTCGCCACTCGTTCGGGCACCTCGGTCCAGGCCCGTGCCAGCTGGGAGCCCACGGCCTGGTTGACGGCTCCGTCCTGCGCCCAGTAGGAGACGGCGGCGTCGTGGAGGAGGACTTCGACGGTGCGGTCGTCGAAGCCGACCTGGTCGCGGGCGGTGCCGGAGGCCGGGGTGCCGTGGTCACCGCGGTGGGCACCCCGGGAACCACCGGTGGCCCGGGTGTCCCGGTTGGCGTCGCGTGCGGCGTCCTCCTTGCGGCGCAGCTTGTGACGACGACGCTTCTGGTTGTTCCGGCCCATGCCTCTCCTCTGTCCAATGCCTCGGGGTGACGGCCGCTGCCTCGGGGACGCGGCGAACGCTGGTGGTGGGGTGATGCGGTCATCGGCTGCCGTCCGGCTGCCACGTGGACGCCGTCCGGCTGCGCAGTGACCCGGTGGTCACACCGGGATGGGGTCGCCCTCCGGGGATCCCGGGAGGTGCGGTGCCTCGGTGTCCTCGCCCTCGTCGGGGCCGGTGGCCGTGGCCGCGTCCTCGGGCTCCACGGAGAGGCGGGGGAGGATGCGGTCGAGCCAGGCGGGGAACCACCAGTTGGCCTTGCCGAAGAGCTGCATGAGCGCGGGGACGATGGCCATGCGGATCAGGATCGCGTCCATCAGAATTCCGGCCGCCAGGCCGACCCCGAACTCCTTGATGACCCGTTGGCCGCCGAAGACGAACGATCCGAAGACCAGGATCATGATCAGGGCGGCGGCAGTGATGGTCTTGCCGGTGGCGGCCAGTCCGTTGCGGACCGCCACGCGATTGTCGCCCGAGCGAAGCCACTCCTCGTGGATGCGCGAGACGAGGAAGACCTCGTAGTCCATGGACAGCCCGAACAGGATGGCGAACAGCATCACCGGGAGGAAGGCGTCGATCGGTCCGGGTCGCGTCGACCCCACCAGGGTCCCGAGCCATCCCCACTGGAACACGGCGACCAGCACTCCGAAGGCGGCGCCGATGGAGAGGAGGTTCATCGCCGCGGCGGTGAGGGGGATCACGATGCTTCGGAACACCATGGCCAGCAGCAGGAAGGAGAGCAGCACCACCAGGCCGATGAACAGCGGAAGCTTCGACGTCAGCACCCGGGCGAAGTCGGTGAAGATGGCCGTCGTGCCCCCGACGTAGACACTGACCCCGGTGCCGCTGACCGCCTGGGGGATGGTGGTGGCGCGCAGGTGGTCGATCAGGGTGGTGGTGGCGGCCGCCTCCGGTGACGTGGTCGGGTAGGCGATGATCAGTGACACCTGCTGCCCGTGCTTGGCCGGCAGGGTCAACGGGGGGGAGACGGCCGCGACGCCGGGCTGCTCCTTGACCTGCTGCGCCAGCCGGGTCAGCGCCGGCGTGTTCGCCGTTCCCGGGTGGACCGCGACCAGTTCGAGGGGTCCGTTGAAGCCCGGGCCGAATCCTTGCGCCAGCAGGTCGTAGGCCTGGCGGGTGGTGGTGCTCGGAGGGTCGTTGCCCTGGTCGGAGGTCCCCAGTCGGAGGGAGAAGAACGGGAGCGCGACCAGGACCACGATCACCAAGGCGATCAGGGCGGGGACCACCGGTTGCCCCTGGACGAACGTCGCCCAGCGGGACCAGAAGCCCTTTGCGCCCGTTCCGACCACACGGGGGCCATCGGTGGCGAGCGATCGCTTCTGCTTGCGGCTGAGGACGCGGGGGCCGATGAACCCGAGGAACGCCGGGAGCAGGGTGAGCGCGGCGATCATGGTGAAGGCGACGCCGAGGGCGGCGGCCACCGCCAGGCCGTAGAGGAACGAGACCCCGAGGGCGAACATCCCGAGCAGCGCGATGCAGACGATGATGCCGGCGAAGAGGACGGCCCGGCCCGAGGTATTGACCGCGTTGACGATGGACTCCTCGGTCGCCTTGCCGGCGATCAGGCCCTGTCGATGCCGGGTGACGATGAACAGCGCATAGTCGACGCCGACGCCGAGGCCGATGAGCAGTACCAGCTCCACCGAGAACTGCGGCATCTTCAGCACGTTGCTGAGCAGGCCGATCAGCCCGATCGCGGTCCCGAGCGACGCCAGGGCGGACAGGAGCGGCAGCGCCATGGCGAAGACCGACCCGAAGACGAGGAACAGGACGATGCCGGCCAGGATCACCCCCGGGAGCGTCCCCCCGAACGACTGCTTGTTGGACGCCTCGGCGACCTGCCCGGCGACGGCCACCTTCACGTGCGGCCCGTCCGCGGTCTGGGCGGCAGCCACGAACTGTCGGGCCACCGGGACCGAGATGTTCTGGGCCAGCCGGTCGAAGGTGACCCGGGCGAAGGCGATGGTCCCGTCCTTGCTGACCTGGGTGGCTCCTTCAGGTGAGTAGGGGCTCACGATCTTCGACACGTGGGGAACGGTCTTGAGCTTGGCCAGCATCGTCTCCACCGCCGCCTGCACCGCGGGATCGTGCACGGTCTGGCCACCGGAGGTCTGGAAGACGACCTGCTCGGTGTCCCCCGCCTGGGCCGGTGCGGCCTGCTGGAGAAGCGTCAGCGCCTGGGTGGACTGGGTGTGGGGAAGGTTGAAGTTGTTGGAGTACGCGGTCCCGACGGACTGCGAGACCACCGTCATGCCTACCAGCGCCGCGATCCAGAACAGCAGGACCAGTCGACGATGCCGGACACACCAGGTGGCAAGGGCTTTCATGGGAGTTCCTGTCGCTCGGGGGTTCGCTCTGTCGGGGGTGGCTCGGCCGGGCCCGACCGCAACGGCCGTCCACCGCGGGCACCGCGGTGCCGGCTGGCGGAGTCCGGATCACTCTACCCGGGCACACCCCTCGCCATTCGACGTGAGGGGAGGGATCGGCACATCAGCCCAGCTCCTCGCCCACCGCCGTCCCGAGCACGCCCAAGCCGTCGGCGAGCAGGGCGTCGTCGATGACCAGCGGGGGCAGCAGCCGGATGACGTTCCCGAAGGTACCGCAGGTCAGGACGACCACCCCCTGGCGATGGCAGTGCGCCGCGATCCGTCTGGCTGTGCCCGGGTCGGGTTCGGACGTGCCCGGTAGGACCACCTCCAGCGCCATCATCGCGCCCCGGCCCCGGACGTCCCCGATCCCGGGATATGCCGCCTGCCAGGTGCGCAGCTCCCCGGCGATCACCGATCCCAGATGGGCCGCCCGCCCGGCCAGGTCGAGCGAGCGCATGGTGTCGATGGCCCCGAGGGCGGCCGCACAGGCGACCGGGCTTCCCCCGAAGGTCCCCCCGAGACCCCCGGCGTGGACACCGTCCATCAGCTCGGCCCGCCCGGTGACCGCGGCCAACGGCAGGCCACCGGCGACCGCCTTCGCCGTCGTCACCAGGTCGGGGACGACCCCCTCCTCGTCGCACGCGAACCACGATCCGGTCCGGCAGAACCCGGTCTGGATCTCGTCCGCGGCGAAGACGACCCCCCGGTCCCTGCACCAGCCGGCCACGGCCCGGAGGAATCCCGGCGCCGGCACGATGAAGCCCCCCTCGCCCAGGATCGGCTCGATCAGCACGCACGCCACCCGGTCCGGACCGACCTGGCGCTCGATCAGGTCGACGGCGCGCCGGGCGGCCTCCTCGCCGGTCATCCCGTCGGGGTCACGGTACGGGTAGGAGGGAGGGACGCGGTAGACCTCGGGCGCGAACGGCCCGAAACCGTCGCGGTAGGGCATGTTGCGTGCGGTGAGCGCCATGGTGAGATTGGTTCGGCCATGATAGGCGTGGTCGAAGACGACCACCGCCTGGCGCCCGGTCACATGGCGGGCGATCTTCACCGCGTTCTCCACCGCTTCGGCGCCGGAATTGCAGAGCATGGTCCGTTTGTCGCCATCCCCCGGGGTGAGGGCGTTGAGCGCCTCGCAGACCGCCAGGTAGGACTCGTAGGGGGTCACCATGAAGCACGAGTGGGTGAAGCGAGCGACCTGGTCGCGCACCGCGTCGACCACCGCCGGGGCGGCATGGCCGACGCCGACCACGCCGATGCCCGAGCCCAGGTCGATCAAGGAGTTCCCGTCCACGTCGACGAGGACGGCGCCCGACGCGCGCTCGACGTAGGCGGGGAGGGTGGAGCTGACACCCGAGGCGACGGCGTGGGCACGACGCCGCTCCATCTCCAGCGAGCGGGGTCCAGGGATGTCGGTGACCAGGCGGCGCTCCTGGACGATCGATCCCGATCCGGCGGCAGCCGGTCCCGGTGTTGCGTCGGCACTGGTCATGGGCTCTCCCGGTGGTGGGCTCGTGCCCTCGTCGGTGATGTCGGGCAGGTCGATCAGTAGGGCAGGTCGATCAGTAGGGCAGGGTCGCCGGTTCGAGCCAGGCGCTCGCGTCCCCGATCGCCGCAGGGGCCGAAGGGTCGAGCGCCGTCACCGTGTCGGGGCTTCCGACGCTCGCCAGATCCACCCACAGGAGACCGGGATTGTGCGCGGACCAGACGTAGTACACCCGGTTGGTCAGGTCGGCGGCCGACAGCCACCAGGTCGGGTACACCCCTCCGTCTTCGTACGGGGCCCCCGGAGGGACCGAGGCGTTGGACGCGAGGTGGAGCACCCCGGCGACTGCCTGGCGCGAGTCCTCGGGCTCGGGGAGATAGTGGAGGAAGTAGCTGGCCCGGACGAACCGGTCGAGGGAGGTGATGTCACCGGGAGGGGCAAGCTCGCCTCCGAACGGTCGGTATCGCCTGAGGTTGGCGAGCTGCTGGTCGAGCACCGGTGAGTTCGCCATCACCGTGAACTCGTGCCCATGGTGGACGACCATCCGTCCGTCGATCGGCTCGAAGATCGCCGAGTCCCCGCTCGCGTCCTCGATCGCATAGTGGGCGCCCAGGTGGTGCCCGCGTATCGGTTCCGAGACCACGCGGACGCCCCGCATCCCGGCGACCGCCTCGGCGACGGTGGCGAAGTTGTCCAGGACGTACTGGACCCAGACGGTTGTGGTCACCGTCGGCCGGTCGTCTGCAGGCTCGGTGCCCGCCCCGTCGAGGTAGAGAGCGTGGGCGGCCAGGCCGTGCTGATTGATGCCATCGACCGTTCCCGATCGCCACATGCTCAAGACCACGCTCGAGTGCCGGGACGTCCATCCCGTGGCCGACGGGCCGTCACCTCCGCTGCGCTCCAGGCCGGCGGGGAGCGACCACAGATCGGGTTCGTCGCTGACCGCCCAGTCCATGGTGCGGCTGACCACCTTGGCCACGGGGTTGTCGGACCAGAAGATGCGAGTGCACACGCCACCATGCTAGGGGGGCTCCGGGCTCCGGGCTCCGGGCTCTCGTGTCACCGCGTGACCGGATCCGGGCCGGGCCGGACGGCGCGACGCTCCCATCTCATGGTTCTGGGCAAGGATGGGGGTCGCCACGCTGTCGGGATCACGGTGAACGGCAGCGTGGGGTGAAGTCGCGTGGAGAGGAAGTGGGGTCATGACCCGATTGACCGAGCTGTTGTTGCTGGGTGTCGTGGTGGGGATGGCGGCCCTGGTGGTGACCACCGGGTTCTTCGCCTGGCACATGCTGCGACGGGTGCGGCGCTGGCGGACCCGCGTGTCCTCCCTGGCCCCACAGGCACTCACCGCGCTCACTCCCGAGGGGTTCGCTGATCTGTGGGTGCGTGCCCACCGGACTTCGCTGGCGGCGCGGGCGGTGGTCGGGACCGGGGTCCGCCGCCAGTCCTTGTGGAACCGGCGCGACCTGTGGGTGCATGTCGACGGCGCCGGTCGGGCGGTGAAGGAGGCGTCGGCCGCCGGTGCCCCGGTCGGCGATCTCCCCTTGATCGTCCGTCAGCTCGAGGCACAGGCTCGTCATCACGATCGCCTGTTGGTGCTGAGCAACTCCCGGACCATGGGGAGTGTCGACGGCTCCCTCGGGGAGGAGACCCGGTCACTGATCGCCCGTGCGGACTCGGTGACAGGCGCTGCGTTGTCCGCCCTGCGATCCGACGGCGCCATGCGCTGGGCCGACCTGGGTCCGGATCTGGACCGGGAGACCGCTGCCGTGGTCGAGGGTGCGGCACTGGCTCGTGGCCGCCTCCGGCCGTTCAGACAGGACTGAGGTCGTCCTCCCGGGTGCTGCCAGGGATCCGGGAGCCCTGGACCGTCACCACCACCAGGCTGACGGCGGCCAGGCCGGCCAGGGAGAGCAGCAGCACGGGGTAGGTGAGCCTCGTTGACAGCTCTGCCAGCACGATCGGGACGGCGAAGCCGACGTAGGTGAGGCCGTAGAAGACGGCGGTCAGGCCAGCCAGCTCGTCCGGTCTGGCCAGGCGTTGCACCTCGAGCAGCCCGGCGACCAGGCAGAACCCGTAGCCGGCTCCCAGCACCACCGCCGCCAGCAGTACCAGCAGCGGGCTTGCTCGTTCCGCTGCCAGTGCCGCGAGCAACATCCCGGCCACCACCGCGGCGAGGCCGACCAGCGAGCCCCGAGGGTGCTCGGGACGGTCGATCCGGCGGGCCACCGGTTGGACCAGCACCCCGACTCCGAGGGTGACCGCTGCCACCAGGCCGGCGAAGGCGATGCCGAACCCACTGGTGTGACGCGACACCAGGGTGGGCAGCACCGCGAAGGACACGGCTGCGGCACCAAAGACCCACGGTGCCAGCGGAGCGATCACGGTCAGGAACCTCGGATGCGCGGCTGCGGGGACCCGGAACCGGGCCAGCAGCCCGGGTGAGGCTGCCCCTCCGGGAAAGATCGTCTCGGGGGCCCGCCAGAGCCCGGGCAGTACCAGGGCCATGACCGCCAGATGGGGGAGGTAGGGAAGGACCAAGGGATCCGGAGCCCACTGGGCGATCACCCCGGCCACCACCGGCCCCATGCCGAACCCGGCCGACAGGGCGATCGCCGCCCGCCTGGCCCCGGCCTGTTCCCCGGCTTCGGCGTCGTAGGGTGGGCCCGACAGCTCCTTCACCCAGGCCGTTCCCGCTGCGAACACCGACCCGCTCACCGCGCCGGCCACGAACCGTCCCAGGTAGAGCAGCGGGGTGGACGAGGCGCCGAGCATCAACAGCACGGTGGCGATGACCGAGACGCAGGCCATGGGCCGGACCACCGGCCGCCGTCCCCAACGATCGGAGGCGGGGCCGCCGATCAGCAGGGCGGGCACCAATCCCAGCGCATAGACGCCGAAGAGCGCCTGGTCGGTCGCCACCGAGAGTCCACGGGTCTGGTGATAGGCCAACAGCAACGAGGCGAACTGGTTCGCTCCCCATCCCACCCCGAACATGGCGGCGGCCACCCGCAACCACGGCCGGGCGGTCGGCGCGCGTGCGGTCATCGGGTCACCGGCACGGGTGCCGCCCGTGGGGCCCGGATCGGATCATCGCTGCGACGGTGGAACCATGGCGCCCGAGGGTAGCGGCTGGTCGACGTGACCGGGCACGAGAACGGGACCTTCTCCCCTGTCGGACGCGCCGTCGCGCCGTCACAGTGGGGAGTACGGGTGACCCGTGTGCCGCCCAGGGTCCGGGTTCTCGGGGTCCGGACAAACTGGACGACGGGCCGCCGGAGACGGACCACGGGCTCACACTGTCCCACCGAGCCCAAGGAGATGGCCCATGCGACGCAAGACGTTCGACCTCATTCTCACCGCGGTCGGGGGGATGTTGCTGGTGGTGCTACTGGTGGCGGGGGTGTTCCTCACCATCAGCGCCAACTTCGCCAACAGCCAGGTGCGGAGCCAGTTGGCCGAGCAGCAGATCACGTTTCCCTCGGCCGAGGAGTTTGCCCATGCCAAGCCGGGCACGGAGATCACCCCGAGCATGATCCCCTCCGTGTCGCAGTACGCCGGCCAGCCGCTCCTGACCGGGGCCCAGGCGAAGGCGTACGCGGACCACTTCATCGCCGTTCACCTGAGTGAGATGCCCTACGGGGGCGTGTACTCCAGGGCCAGCGCGGCACTGCAGAAGGACCCCACCAACGCCAAGCTGGCTGCCGAGGTCAACACCATCTTCACCGGCACCACGCTGCGGGGCCTGTTGCTCGAGGCCTATGCGTTCTCCATATTCGGTGAGATCGCTTCGGCCGCCGCCATCGTCGCCTGGGTCCTGGCCGGAGTGATGCTGATCCTCACCGTCCTCGGGTTCTGGCACTATCGCAAGGTGTCAGCCGATGAGGAGTTCCCCGCTTCGTTGAAGGAGGCGGCGGTCTGATCGCCGACGCCACCGGGTGGCCGGGACGACGGACGAGGTCGTTCCCGTGGGTGCGTCCGGCTCAGTGGCAGACGGTGCGGGCGGGTGGCACGCCACCGCCGAGGAGGTAGCGGCTCACCCAGTGCTGCATGCAGGTGTTCCCCGATCCGCTGAGGATCCAGGTATGTCCGTAGCCCTGCCAGGTGAGCAGCCGAGCGTTGGTGAAGGCGGCGGCCAGATGGACCGCCCCGATCAAGGGAGTGTTCGGGTCTCCGGTGTTGCCGACCACGAGGATTGGGGGGTTGCCTCTCGGGTGCAGGTCGGCGACCGGTTGGTGGGACGGTGGCCACGAGACGCACCCCCCGAGCGCGTAGGTGGCACCGAACCCGCCGATCAGCGGGTACCGGGCGGCCAGCGATCGGGCCAGGTTCCCCGCGGCGACCGGCCCGGGGTGGTGGGCGGCGTCGTTGCAGGTGATGGCCCACTGCGGGTCGACCAGCGATGCCCCGTTGATGTCGGTCACCAGTTCGAGGGCCAGACTGCGCAACGGCCCTCCGTTGCCGGCATGGGCGGCCACCAGGGCCGCCACGTAGGACGACACGAACCCGGGCACGCTCAAGGCGAACAAGGTGGCGGTGTCGAGATCGCCGACGGTGACCGGGTACCGGTCGCCGGTTCCGGGTGCGGGAAGCGGATGGAGGGTGAGCGAGCGAGCGAGGTCGGTGAAGTAGGCGCGGGGGTCGGAACCGAGCGGGCACGGTGACACGCCGCCGCACGTGGCCAGGAAGTGGTCCATCGACCGCTCGGCCGCGGGTGCCTGCTCTTCGGCCTGGACGGTCAGCGACGCGTTGACGTCGACGGCGCCATCGAGGACCATGGTCGCCACCCGGTGGGGGAAGAGGTCGGCGTAGACCGCGCCGAGGACCGTGCCGTAGGACATGCCGTAGTAGCTGATGGTGGCCACGCCCAACGCCTGGCGGATCCGGTCCAGGTCGCGGGCGGTGGCGATGGTGTCGACGTAGGGCACCAGTTGTGGGGCGCGTGCTCGGCACCCTCGGGCCATGGTGGTGAACAGCGGAGTCGCCGGCAGGGGAAGCCCAGGAGCGGTGGGCACGGGGAGCGCGCTCGTCACCGCTGCTGGCGAAGGGGTGGTGCCGCAGTCCAGGGGATCGCTGGCCCCGGTTCCCCGCGGATCGAAGCTGACGATGTTGAAGTGGGCCCGAACGGCAGCCGGGACGAGACCGAGGAACACCGGGAGGATCTGGTTGCCGCTCTCACCGGGGCCACCCGGATTGAAGAGCAGGCTGGGGGCAGTGGACGATCCCTGCGTCGCCGGTGACCGGCTCACCGCGATGGCGATGCTCTCCCGACCGGGATGGTGATAGTCGACGGGGACGCTGACCGAGCCGCACTGGAGCTTCGGATCGGCGGGACAGCTCGACCAGGTGATCGGCGGCGGAGGTGCGAGATGGGGAAGGGCTGCTTGGCGGGCTGCTCCGGTCGCCGTGTTGGCCGCCTGCGGCTGGGCCGATCCGCAGGCGGCCACCAGCATGGCCGACATGGCCGACATGGCCAACAGCATCCAGGGGTTACGCCTCCGGGCTGCTCGTGTGGATTCCGTCTGCACCGGTGCATGACGGTAGCCGCCGGGACTGTACCTGACCAGTGGTCGTGGTCGGCCGGCTACGGCTGGCTCAGGTGCTCGACTCAGGCGTTCGCTGGTGAGCTTGGCGAGCCCGACCCCGGCACCGTGGTGGCCGGGAGTTGCGTCGTCGTCGGCTTCGGTGGGAAGACCCGGCGGGCGGTCAGGGTGGTGCCTGTGCCTGTGCGGGTGGGCGTGCCGATGACGACCACGGGGCTGCCGACGACGAACTGCGCCTGGGTGGCGCTGGTCGCGGCAGTGCCGAACCGGGTGGTCGGAGTGATCACGACCGCCACCTGGCTGCCCGCCTTGGTGGTCACTGTCCACGACGTACCGGACAGTGCGCTGATGGTGCCGCGGATTCCCTGGAACCGGTGGTGGGCGGTGCCTTTGGATGCGGGAGTGGTCGCCGGT
>DAHXOD010000149.1 GCA_027365055.1 bacterium | reverse complement strand
AGCACGCAATCGAGATCACCGGCCTGGGACCGCCGACGAGAGGCAGGACATCCCGATGTGCTGCCAGCAGTGCTCGCTCCTCGTCCGAGAGCTCCAGTCCGGCCGGGAGTGCCGTAAGGTCACTCGCCCGCTCGACCCGAGCGAATGCCAACACAGCCAGCCACACCGAGACAGCCTGGCTGATCCGGGGCAGTGTGGTGTCGACGACAAGCCGGTATCGCCGGGGTTGCCGGGGTTGCCGGGGCTGTCTGGGCAGTCTGGGCAGATTGGTCTGCTTGGGAACGATTGCCTGCACGACAGCTCCTATGCAGCAGAGCGCCGACGACCGCCAGTTTTTGCCTTCGCCAACGCATCGTTGACCATTGCTCGCAAGATGTCCGAGGCGATCAGTCTGCCCGTCACCTGGACGCCAACCCGATGGTCCCCGTCCATGACGGCATCGAGCGTCCGTGCCTTTGTTGCCAGGACGGCCTGGACTCGCTCGTCGAGCGTCCCGGCAGCGACGAGCGTCGTGTAGGTGACCGGATGCTCCTGGCCGATGCGATGCTGGCGATCTTCGGCCTGGACCATGAGCGCCGGCGTCCAGTCCGTCTCCACGAACACCGCCTCGGACGATCGGGTGAGCGTGATGCCAACCCCGGCGGCCTGGATCGAGCAGATGAGCACCCGTACCTTGCCTGCCTGGAACGCATCCACAATGGCTGCTCGCTGGTCTTCTGGCACCGAGCCGTCGATGACGGCAATCTGCTCGGTGTCCGGAAGGTGACTGCGCAACGCCTCACCGAGCCCAGCCACCACCGTCTTGTGGTGCGCCCAGGCCACAATCGGCTCACCGGGGTTCGCCTGGAGCCACTCGCCCACAAGATCGGTAG
>DAHXOD010000148.1 GCA_027365055.1 bacterium | reverse complement strand
TCGGCCGGGCCCACGCCTTTGTCGACGCCCCAGGCGATCTTCCAGTTGATGAGCTTGAGGAACTCGACCTTTGCGTGGACCCGAGCCAGGTTCATCTGGACCCACTGCTGGTCAATCAGCCGGCTCCCGTCGGCCATCTCGGTCTCCCGAGCGAACCGGACCACGTCCTCGAGGGACTGCTGGACCCCGGCGGCCGAGCAGAGCGCCACCCGCTCCCGGTTGAGCTGGCCGGTGATCAGGCGCCATCCCTCGTTCTCCTTGCCCACCAAGGCCGAGGCCGGCACCCGGACGTCCTCGTAGAAGGTCTGTGACGTCGTGGTCCCGGTGACCGTGGGCACCGGCGTCCATTTGAACCCCTCGCTCGAGGTCGGGACGAGGAACATCGAGATCCCCTTGTGGCGAGGGGCATCGGGGTCGGTGCGGGCCGCAAGCCACACGTAGTCGGCGTACTGGATGAGGCTGGTCCACATCTTCTGGCCGTTGATCACGTACTCGTCACCGTCACGAACTGCCCGGGTGCGGAGACGGGCCAGGTCGGTGCCGGCGTCCGGCTCGGAGTACCCGATCGAGAAGTGGATCTCCCCGGTGAGGATCTTCGGGAGGAAGAAGGCGCGTTGCTCGGGGCTCCCGTACTCCATGATCGTGGGGCCCACGGTGTTGATGGTCAGGAAGGGGACGGGGGCTCCGGCTCGCGACGCCTCGTCCGTGAAGATCAGCTGCTCCACCATCGACCGTGCCTGGCCGCCGTACTCCTTCGGCCATCCGATTCCGAGCCAACCATCCTTGCCCATCTGGCGAACCAGGTCGCGGTAGAGGCTCCCGCCGCCATACTCGGTGCCCGGTGCCGACATCTGGCGAGTCACGTCCTCGGTGACCAGCGTGCC
>DAHXOD010000147.1 GCA_027365055.1 bacterium | reverse complement strand
TGGACACCCCTTCGACATAGGCCTGGCAGACAACGGCCACCAGCGCCTGCTCAGCTCGCCGGCGGGGGTTCAACAAGAACTCCGGGCTGTAGACCCCTTGGCGGAGCTTCGGGACCGCCAGGTCGATGGTGCCGACCCGGGTGTCCCAGGGACGCACCCGGTAGCCGTTGCGAGAGTTCTCCCGCTCGTCAGTCCGCTCGCCGTAACCGGCGTTGCACTGCAGGGACGCCTGGGCGGACATGAGCGCCTCAGCGAACGATTGCAGCATCGCCCGGGGCAAGTCGGTATCAGCGTCAGCGCCTTCGAGGTACTTGCCAAGCCAGGCGCCCGCGTCGATAGTGGTAGGGACAGTCACCGTGATCCTCCTCAAGTAGTTGTTCGTAACTGCTTCTTGAGGTTGACGCGGTGACCGTCGCGTGTGGGGGATGGTCCCTCAGCTCACCGGCTGCTCGTACACCACTCGTTGGGACTCAACTACCGGCAACCGCTACGACGCGGAACGCGCTGATTCGCAGAGACACCGGGGTACTGGGGCGTCGACGCGCTCCTTCACCAAATGGTCACGCAGGCGCAGTGGTGGTGGTCGTGGTCGACCCCGCAGACGCGGTGCCCTTCGAGGAAGTGCCGGACGACGAAGGCGCATTCGTTGGCGGTGAGGTCGTTGTCGACGAGCCGCTGCCGGTCGACGAACCCGTCCCCGACGAGCCGGTTGCCGGTGCGACTCCGGTCAACTGTTGGATCTGCAGCAGGTAGTCCTCAAGTGTCGTGATGTCCTGCTGGTACGCACCCAGGTTGCCGGCCTTCAAGTCGGTCTGTGACTTCTGGTACGCCACCTGTGCCTCGGCAAGCAGCGCCCGGACCTGAGGCGACAGGGATCCTCCGCCTTGCGCGACCGACGTGGACACCGGTGCGGCGAACACCTGGCTGAG
>DAHXOD010000146.1 GCA_027365055.1 bacterium | reverse complement strand
CCAAGGGCGACCGATCCGGCCACCACCGCCAGGCCCAGATCCAACAAGTTGGCCACGGACGCGACGGCACGGCCCACCAACGTGCCCGTCCGTCGGCGCATATCCCGGGACGCCTCTGCCGGAGGACGCCCCGTGATGGAAACGATGGATGGCCCCGACGCTTCCGCCTCCAGGCAACCTCTGGCTCCGCATGCGCACCTCCGGCCCCCAGGCTCCACGATCACATGACCGACGTGGCCGGCATTCCCATGGGCGCCATCGAGCAATCGACCGTCGAGAACTATCCCGCCACCGATCCCGGTGGACACCACCATTGCCAGATAATCGGTGCTATCAGCTGCCGCGCCCACCCAGCCCTCACCGAGCGCAAGGGCCTTGGCATCATTGTCGACCGCCGTCGGTAATCGAACCAGGGATGCCAAGCGCGCCTTCAGGGGAAAGTCCCTCAGTCCCGGAATGTTGAGCGGGGCAACGGTCCCGCCATCGTCGTCCATCGGCCCCCCACAGCCCACGCCGCAGACGGCGGGCGGTGGCGTCCGGGTCTCGATGACTCGATGGATGACCGAGGAGATCGCAGCGAACACCACCTCGGGATCCTTGCTGCGCGGAGTGGGGATACTGGCGTCGGCCAGGACGACACCTGTCCCGTCGACGATACCGGCAGCTATTTTAGTGCCGCCGACGTCGACCGCGAGCACGACCAGGCCGTTCAACAATCGTTCAGTCGTCGCGATGCATTCGACCGCGGATCCAGTCTCGTGGGTCGCGAACCACGGTACCTGCCCTGCGGCTGTGAATCGACCGAGATATGTCGTCAATTCCGGCCTTGCCCATTCTCCGGGCATTGTTGGCGAACACAACTGCAGAAAGGAACATCACGATAACGCCGGCGAAGCCGAGCGCAACCGACCTGGAGAAGGTCACGGACATGAACACCAGTGCGGCCATGAACACCAGTGCCGACCAGATGCAGTGCCGCCCGGCGTGGCGGTAGACGGTTTCGGAACGCACCCGCACCGCGAACTCAGGATCCTCGTGGTAGAG
>DAHXOD010000145.1 GCA_027365055.1 bacterium | reverse complement strand
CGGTGTCCGAGCCCGGGGCCCAAGCCGGGTGTCCGAGCCGGGGGTCCGAGCCGGGGGTCCGACACCGATAGCGGGCACCGGCGAGCCGATGTTAGCCCGGCGCCCGTCAACCTGACACGAAAGTCAGGTTTGGTGCTACCCTCAATTCCGATGCCACTTCCCAAGATCATCTCCGTTGACGACCACGTCGTGGAACCTCCCCACGTGTGGCAGACCTGGCTTCCCGAGAAGTACCGGGCCAAGGGACCTCGCGTCGAGCGTCGCACGTGGGGATCGGTGAAGCAGCTCGGCGGAGCCAAGTACGACGTCGCCGAAGATCCCAACGGCCAGCCGGGCGACGCGTGGATCTACGAGGACAAGCTCATCTACGTCCACAAGCGCTTCGTGGCCATCCCGTCGGACGCGGTGAGCGGAGAGAACGGCTCAAAGACGCTCGACAGTTCCAAGATGCCCATGACCCCAGTCACCTACGACGAGATGATCCCGGGCTGCTACGACCGTGACGCCCGGATCGCCGACCTCCAGTCCAACTGGACCGACGGTTCCCTCCCGTTCCCCACCTTTCCCAGGTTCTGCGGACAGACCTTTCACGAAGGGGAAGACAAGGAACTGGGCCTGGCGTGCGTCAAGGCGTACAACGACTGGATGGTCGAAGAGTGGTGCGCTCCATCGGAGGGGGTCAACATCCCGCTGTGCATCATCCCTTTGTGGGACCCCGAGTTGGCTGCGGGCGAGGTGCTTCGCAACGCCGAACGTGGAGTCCGGGCCATCGCCTTCTCGGAGCTCCCGACGCGCCTCAAGCTCCCGAGCATCCACTCGGGATATTGGGACCCCATGTTCCAGGTTTGCAATGACACCGGGGTCACCGTCTGCATGCACGTGGGTTCGTCGTCCTCCAATCCGGCAGCATCGCCCGACGCCCCCCAGGCTGCCGGGGTGACGCTGTCGTTCAACAACTCGTTCGCCTCCCTGGTGGACTGGCTCTTCTCGGGCAAGCTGATCCAGTTCCCCAAGCTGAAGCTGGCCTACTCAGAAGGCCAGATCGGCTGGATCCCC
>DAHXOD010000144.1 GCA_027365055.1 bacterium | reverse complement strand
CGGCTCCTCCTCCGGAGCGGGTGAACTCGCCCTGCAGGTCGAAGGTCCCCTCGGCCAGGTGCTCATCGACGTCGAGCTCCACGGTCACGGGCCCGATGAAGACGTAGCCTTCACGCTCCGCGTGGTCTCTTGCAACGGCGATCAGCTCGGCGACCAGCTCGTCCTCGATCGGGGCGAACCGGTCGGCGTCCTCGGGGGAGAGCACCACCACGAACCGGTTGGGCGTCAGGGTCCCCCGAGGGGCGAGGGTTCGGCGCAGGTCCATCTCACGCGTGAGGCGTCGGCCCACCTCCACCGGCTGGAGCCCGCTGCGGAAGGCCCGCGCGAAGGCACCCTCCACGACCCGCTCCAGACGTCGCTCGAACTGTTGCAGTCCCATGGTCGGTCGCTCAGGGTACTGCCCAGGGGCACGCCGCGGGGTCCATGCTTCGGGTAGGCTCGTTCATCCACTCGGGCGAGTGGCGGAATTGGCAGACGCGCAGGATTCAGGTTCCTGTGTCCGAAAGGATGTGGGGGTTCAAGTCCCCCCTCGCCCACCCCCCTGACCAGCACTTTCGTGTCGGCAGCCGATCGTCTGGTCCACTGTCGGGACCCCGGTGCTCACGAAATGCTCACGGGACTCGGAAACGTGCTCACGGCGGTGACCTGCGGCGCGCCACTCTGCGTGGCCTCCGGCTCTGGCTTGCCGGCCGCCACGACGAGGGCGGCGATCCGCTCGGCGAAGTCGGCCTCGAGGTCGGGGATCGCGTGCTGGTAGATGTCGGTGGTGACCGCCATCGCGCTGTGGCCGAGCCGGTCGCTGAGCACCCGGGTCGGCACCCCTGCGGCCAGGGCCAGGGTGGCGTGGGTGTGGCGCAGGTCGTGCAGCCTCACGGGCGGCAGCCCCGAGCTGGACACGAGTCGTTGGAACCGTCGGCTGACGTACTCCGGGTTGAGGGGCTCGCCGTCGGGGCGGGCGAAGATCAGCCCGTTGTCGTGGAAGTCAGGGCCGGCCAGCAGGCGCTGCTCCAACTGGCGCCGGCGATGGCCGCGCAGCGCCTCCACGGTGTGCCCGTCGAGGGCG
>DAHXOD010000143.1:558-1092 GCA_027365055.1 bacterium | reverse complement strand
CACCGGTGATGCAGTTGGTAGGTGGCCTCCGCTGCGGCCACGTCACTCACGAGGTTTCCGAGAGCCAGGTTGATGTCGTCGAGGTGGTAGTCCCAGGCCGGGCCCAGCGCTTCGGTGACAACCGGCCTGCCCGCGGTGGTAATGGTGTCGACCTGCAGCCAGGTGGCGCCCCCTGCGCTCTTGCAGGTGGCCGCGTACAAGTCCGGATAGGTGACCCACGGCGTGGTGACCGGTGGTGAAGGTGGAGCCTCACTGGCGCTTGGGAAGTACGGCACCAGGTCGGCGGTGCCGCCGCCGAGAGCCGCCGGGTTCACACAAGCGACCTGCACCCCTCTGGTGGCCCGCTGTCCCGACTGCAGGCTGACCCCCTGCCCGGGACGGCCGAAGTCGGAGTCCGCCGGCGGCTGAGAGGGAAAGCTCGAGTAGGCAATGACGCAATCCGCCTGAGCCGAGCCCGTGCACAGCGGCAAGTGGCGGAACGTCGCTCCGACGGTCTTGGCGGTGGGAACGGTGACGTTACCGCCGGCCAGGAGC
>DAHXOD010000143.1:0-548 GCA_027365055.1 bacterium | reverse complement strand
ATTGGGGTCGACCTGGCTGGCGAGGAGGCGAATCAACATGGCCGCCCCCTGGGAGTGGCCGATGAAAATGATCGGCCGGCCGTGGTTGTCGTGGGCGAGGTAGTCCCGCCACGCGCTGAGCAGGCTGGCGTAGGCGACGCCGTTGGCGTGGGGATCGGCTCCGAGCCCCTGGAGCAAGGACGCTTCGGTCCTCTGCCGGTACATCGGCGCCCACACCCGACAGACCGGGGAGAACCAGGACGCCTGGAGCCTTGCGACGGCCTTCTCGGCCGGCTGGACCTCGAGGTTCGCGTTGTCCGATGGCTGGGTGCTCACCGTCGGGTAGACGTAGAAGCAGTCGAACGTCGACGTGGCGTCAGGGCGCATGGCCTGGGTGGTCCGCGGACCATCGGCCGGAACGACGGTGGCTGCCAGGGAGGAGGCACACGGGTCGTCGGCCTGGCCCGGTCGACAGAGCCAGACCGTGGCGCCACTGGTGGCCCGACTATCGGGTTTGGTCGCCGCCGAGGCGGACGATCGGCCCGCACCGCACCCGCTGGCCAACGTTG
>DAHXOD010000142.1 GCA_027365055.1 bacterium | reverse complement strand
AAGACGAAACCAACGTTCGCAAACTGCGCGAGCTCTGTCTGCGCTGGAACAAGGCAGCCTCCGACGCAGGCTTCGCAGGAAGCGAGTACATCGACAGCCCAGAGCGCGTGAGCCAGTCCGCCGTCGCGGGTGACGACCAAGCCGAGGCCGACCAAGCGCAGGTCGGAGCGCTTCTGCTTCGCCTTGCCGCGTTGCGCGATCGGGGCGCGGTCGTTGGCCGAGGCGATGAAGGTGGCGAAGTTGGTCATGTCGAGGACGAGACCGGACAGGTCGATCGAGAACGTTTCGACCATCCGGACAACGAGACGACGCTCGATCTCTTTGAGGTCGTCCTCGGAGATCGCGTCCATCGCCTCCCAGAAGCGCCGGTGATCGAGGGCTCCGGCAGAGACGCGCAACCACCGGTCACCGGCGGTCTTCGCCCACCAGTCGGAGAAGGCGAGCTTCGAGCACGGATCGACTACCCGGTTGAGGGTGGCCAGGGCGATGTAGGTCCCCACTGTTGCCCCCGCGTCTACTCGACGGGCACCCACGACCTCGTCGATGATCTCGGCCACCCCCAGGCGAACAAGGACTGACCAGGTGGCCGCTATGTCGCCGAACGCGAGGTGGCGGGTTCGGTCTGGCTCGCCAGGGCCCTTCTCCGAGAGGCGGGCTGCAATCTCGGCTGCAGTGCCGAGGTAGCGCTGGGAGACGATGCGAGGTTTGCCCCCAACACGAGCGGACTCCACCAGGTAGTAGTACGTCCGTCCACCCTGCTTCTTTCCGACGATCGATGCCATATATAGGTAATACACCCTGTGGCAAACAATCGCGAGCCTTTGACCAGGGCAAACGCGCTGGTCAGGGGCCTATTTGGAAGAAACTTTCGGAAAGGCCAAACGGGGGTTCAGAGGGCTACCCCGGAAACTCCCGCTAGTGCGTTTACTACCGTTCATTCTCTCATTGTTGATACCCGGTCAAGTGATGGTGTGTCTTGAGCTCAGAACCCGTCTACATCGATGTCTCGCCCGCCGAGGAGATGTTGGTCCGAGGTCTCGGCGCGCGCTGGGACCCGGAGCGGTCGGCATGGTGGATTCCGCCCGGTACTCCGTTGGAGCCGTTTGCCT
>DAHXOD010000141.1 GCA_027365055.1 bacterium | reverse complement strand
TTTTCTTGTCAGGATAGACATGCTCTGCCAGCTATGGCGCGACTGTATGAGGTCGATTGTCAGGGAGTCGGTTCTTTTCGACTTTTGGGGCTCTGACCCGATGGGAGAGATCTTATCCAATCCAGCTTTAATGGCTTGCCAGAAATCCGGAAGACGCATTCCGGATCGGTCGAATGCATTTCTGTGATTCCTTCCTGATAACGTAGTGTATCTCTGGGGCTGTCGTGCCGGAATCTCTCACCCTCTCCCTTTTTTAACATCTGCCCGCAAGAGAATTTGATGATCGTTTCCCTCCCCGGTAGAATGAAGGGAGTTCCCTTGAGGTTCTCCTGATTTTTTAGGCCGGATTTCCTCCAAAATGATTTGAAGCCCTGATGTGAATTGCTGTTTGGATCATATATTGAAACTTCATGCGATGTTTGCTTAAAAGGGCATTTGTTCCCTTGAAAGGAATTTCATGTCCAATCTCTTGAGTCGGGAAACAAGCCCATATCTTCTCCAGCATGCCGAAAATCCGGTCAACTGGTATCCATGGGGGCCGGAAGCCCTCTCGATGGCCAGAGAGACTGGCCGCCCCATTTTGCTGTCGATCGGTTATTCCGCCTGCCATTGGTGCCACGTCATGGCCCACGAATCCTTCGAGGATCCGGATACGGCCGCGGTCATGAATGAGCATTTCATCAACATCAAGGTTGACAGGGAGGAGAGGCCGGATCTGGACCAGATCTATCAGATGGCCCACACCGTCATCACCAGAAGAAATGGTGGTTGGCCTCTCACGATGTTCTTGACCCCTGAACAGGTTCCTTTTGCCGGTGGAACTTATTTCCCCAAAAGTCCACGATTTGGTTTGCCGGGTTTTGTTTCGGTCCTGCACCAGATCCGCCAGTTTTATGAAGAAAACAGGGAATCCCTGTCCACGACAAAGCATCCGGTGACTGAACTCCTCTCCAAGGCAGACGGCCTTGGAGAAGGAGATCGTCCCGAGCCATCGGCCTTAACCAGTGAGCCTCGTTCTCGCCTCAGGGACAGCCTCCGTGCCCGCTTTGATTCTGATGACGGTGGCTTTACACCTGCTCCGAAGTTTCCTCATCCGATGGATATTGCCGCCTGTCTTCGGGAGTTTGAGTCAGAAGGAGAGGTGT
>DAHXOD010000140.1 GCA_027365055.1 bacterium | reverse complement strand
CATGAGCTGCAGGCCGAGCTGATTGAAGGGCATCCGCACGGACGGGTCGAGCGAAGGATTCTGCACCAGGTTGTACTGCCAGACGTTCGCCGCTTCGATCGCCCGATCGGTGACCCAGCGCATGTAGTACTGCGCCGCCTGGACCGCGGCGCGACTGTTCGGATCCATGGACATTTGCCGCAACAGTACGTCGCGTTCCTTGGCCTGAAAGGCAAAATTCGTGCCTGGATTGACAAATCCACACTTGGCCGTCCAGGTGCTCATCGTCGTACACTTCGGCGTGGCCGGCTTCGAGGGCAGATGCAACGGGGCTCCGGTGATGAGCTTCGGCGGAATCCTCAGCAACGGTCCGTGCTGATAGAAGAACCAGCCCTTCTCCGGGTTCGAGTGGCGTCTTGTGCCGCCGCCCGCGTGAGCCAGCGGGAGTGTGGCAAGCGCAAGCAGGCCCACCGCCATGAAGCATGTCCGTCGTTTCCGCATCATTGGTGTCGCATCCACCCAAGAAAACCCCCGCTACATGAGCGGGGGATAAAGTCACGCGGCTGATTTCAGCCGAGCCAAATACGCCTCGAGCTCCCCTCGCATCACATCCGGGTCGCCCTCGACGTTCTCTACCTCGAGATCCACCGCACACATGCGCGCAAGGACCTCCGATGAGTGCAGCGCCGAGACAAGTCCTGCCGCCACCGCCTCCGCATCCTGACGCTCGACCGAGCGGCGTCTGATCCGCACCAGCACCCCGCCTCGAGCCCGGATGTTTTCGACCTCGATCGGCGCGCGCACGTCGGTGAGAACGATCCGCGTGGCCTTGGGCTTCGCATCGATCTTTCTCATCAGCGGTTCGACCCAATACCCGTCGTGACCGAACGGCGCTCGGCGCCGGTACTCGGTGCCCCACTGCTGAAGCACCCACCGCGGGCTGCGAGGCGCGCCCAATACCTCCTCGACCGTGAGCCCGCCGCGCGCCTGCTCAGCCGTGAATAGTCCGACGAACTGCGCATCCCGACAGTGCCTCAGCACGAGCCGCTCAAGCACCGTTTCCTTGGTATCCCGGCGGGCGAGAAAATGCGGTGTCACGGAGAACCCAGCCGCTGCCTCAGCGTAGAGCTCGTCGGCGAAAGCCATCCGGAAAAAGCCGCGCCCGGCGAG
>DAHXOD010000013.1 GCA_027365055.1 bacterium | reverse complement strand
GACTATCTCCACCGGTTCCTGGCGGTGAACATGATGGGCGCGCTGAACTGCGTGCGGGCGTGCTACCCGGCGATGAAGTCTCGGGGTGGCGGGGCGATCGTCAACCAGTCGTCGACCGCCGCCTACCTTTACGCGGGGTTCTACGGGCTGGCCAAGGCGGGGGTGAACTCGATCACCCAGCAGCTCGCCCACGAGCTGGGTCCCGACCGCATCCGGACCAACGCCATCGCTCCGGGACCGATCGACACCGAGGCGTCGCGGTCGGTGGTGCCCGACGCCTTCATGAAGCCCATCCTGGCGGGCCTGGCGTTGAAGCGGCAGGGCGAGACCTCGGACCTGGTCGGGATGTGCCTCTTCCTGTTGTCGGACGAGGCGTCGTGGATCACCGGGCATGTGTTCAACGTCGACGGTGGCCAGGTGGTCCGACCGTGACGCGGGGCCGACGCGGTGCGCACCTGGTCCCGCTCCCGGTCGCCGCATGAGCGAGCACCGGGTCGACATCGAGGACGGCGACGGCGTGCGGCTGATCGCGTTCGATCGTCCCGAGGTCCGCAACGCCTTCGACCTGGCCATGTACCGGGCGGTGACCGCGGGTCTGGTGGAGGCCGCCTCCGACGACGAGACCCGGGTGGTGGTGCTCACCGGGCGCGGCCCCTGCTTCACCGCCGGGCAGGATCTGCGCGAGATGGCCGCCCTCGCCGCCGGGACCGCCGAAGACGGGGCCGGGGCCGGTTTCCCGGCGTTGCTCGACACCGTGCAGTCCTTCCCCAAGCCGCTCCTGGCGGCCGTCCACGGAGTGGGGATCGGCCTCGGCTGCACGCTGCTGGCCCACGTCGACCTGGTGATCATGGACGAGGCGGCCAGGCTCCGGGCACCCTTTGCCGAGCTGGGCGTGCCTCCCGAGGCGGGCAGCAGCTACCTGCTGCCGGTCCGCATGGGGTGGCAGCAGGCCGCGCTGGTCCTGCTCGGCTCGGAGTGGATCGATGCTTCCCGGGCGGTCGCGGCCGGGCTTGCGGTCAAGGTGGCTCCCGAGGGGACGGTGCTCGAGGAGACCATGGCACTGGCGCTCCGGATCGCGTCGTTCCCCACCCACGCGACCCAGGCGATCAAGCGCCTGATGGCTGCAGCGCAGCACGACGGGATCGCCGCGGCACGGGCCAGAGAGGACGCAGCGTTCGTCGCGCTCTTCGCCGACCCGGCCACCAACCCCGGGACCGGGCTCGTGGACGGGCTCTCGGCCGGACCCCCGTCCCGGCACGGGCGCTGACCGCCGTGCGCATCGGGATCACCGCGTTCCTCACCGACCGGGACATGGCGCCGGCCGATCTGGCACGGGCGGTGGAGGAACGGGGCTTTCACTCCTTGTACCTCCCCGAGCACACCCACCTGCCGGTGCGGGCCGACACCCCTCCCGCCCTGGTCGAAGGGGTCCACCTCGACGACTACCGCCGGAGCCTCGACCCCTTCGTCGCCCTGTCGATGGCGGCGGCGGTGACCGAGCGGATCACCCTCGGCACCGGCGTCGCCCTGGTGGCCCAGCACGACCCCATCGTGCTCGCCAAGCTGCTCGCCACCCTGGATCACCTGAGTGGCGGACGCGTCGTGTTCGGGCTGGGCTTCGGTTGGAACCGGGCCGAGGCGGCGGACCACGGCGTCCCCTTCGGCGAGCGGCGGGCCATCGCCCGCGAGCACGTGCTGTGCATGCAGGCCCTGTGGAGCGAGGAGCGCCCCGAGTACCACGGCCGGTATGTCTCGCTGGAACCGTGCTGGAGCTGGCCCAAACCGGTACAGCAGCCGCGGGTGACCACCCTGGTGGGGGGAGGCGCACACCAGGGGGTGTTCGACGCGGTGGGCGAGTACGCCGACGGGTGGATGCCGATCGGCGGGTCGGGCCTGGCCGGCGCGTTGCCTCGGCTGCACCAGGCGCTCGAGGCGCGCGGACGCGACCCCGGCTCGGTGCGGGTCGTGCCGTTCGGCACGGTGCCCGCCGACGGGAAGCTCGACCGATACCGCGAGCTCGGGGTCCACGAGGTCGTCCTGCGGGTACCCTCGGGCCCCGCCGGCGACATGCTGCGAATGCTCGACGCCCACGCGGGCTACGTCGAACGGTTCGGGATCCGATGACCGGAGGATGGACGTACGAGGGCGTGCAGAACTCCCACCGTCCTTCGGCCGGAGCCGGTCGTGAGGAGCTGGCCGGAGAGGTCCGCCGCCTGATCCACGCCACGGTCACGGCTACGGCCTCGCCCGCCACGCTGGCCGCTGCCGTTGCCGCCCTGCGGGCGGTGACCGACGGGCTCGAGCGAGCGGTGCCGGCGGGAACCGGCTCCGGCTCCGGCGGGGTAGGCAGCAGCTCCGGCTCCGGGGCTGGTTCCCGGGCCGGGGCCGGCTCCGGCGGGGCCGGCCTGGCCGGTGCGATGCCGTTCGACGTGGTCATGGGACCCTGTAACCCGCTGGCCCCACCGATCACCATCGAGTTCGAGCCGCCCAGGGCCATCGGCCACGTGGTGTTCACCGCCCCCTACGAGGGAGCCCCGGGCTGCGTGCACGGGGCGGTGCTCGCCGGTGCGTTCGACATCGTCCTGACCGCGGCCAACGTGATCGGCGGTTCCGCCGGTCCCACCCGGACGCTGGCCATCCGCTACGTGCGGCCGACGCTCGTCGACACACCGTCACGGTTCGAGGCGTGGGTGACCGCCATCGACGGGCGCAACATCTCGAGCACCGGCCGGCTGTTGCAGGACGGTGTGGTCACGGTGGAGGCCGACGGCGAGTTCGTGGCGCTGGACCGCCCGCTCGTCGATCCGACCTCGAGATCGGCCCGCAGCGACGGGAGCGCGGAAGTTTCCTAATGTGTGGGTGGGTCCGCCGGGGGGAGGACCGCCGAAGCCGGTGCCGAACGACCGTCACGGTGACAGGGGGAACGCAATGAGGTCATGCTCGCAGCAACGGTGCCATCCGGTCGGGTCTCGCTGGAGGGAGCATGCCGTGCTCGCCGTGGTGGCGATGACGGTCGCCACCACGCTGGCCGCGTGCTCGTCGACGACGTCGTCGGCACCGGTGGCAGCCTCCGGCTCGGCGATCCCGGCCGCCGCCTTCAGGGACCACACCGGCGTGACCCCGACCACGGTCCGCATCGGGAACATCTCGACGTCGACGATCGGGCTCTTCACCGGGGCCTCCGTGGGCACCCAGGCCTACGCGGCCTACGTGAACTCCACCGGTGGAGTCAACGGCCGCAAGATCGTGGTGGACAGCACGCCCGACACCTACAACGACGGGGCGCAGAACAAGGCGTTGACCCAACAGGACATCGGCCGGGACTTCGCAATGGTGGGAAGCTTCTCGTTGAACGACAGCTATGGGGGGACCGTGCTCGCCGCCAACCCGTCGGTCCCCAACGTGTCGGTCTCACTCGACCAGGCCACCAACAGGCTTCCCAACACGTTCAGCCCCCAGCCCGCGGTCGGTGGTTGGGAGCTGGGTCCGCTCGTCTACTTCCAAAAGAAGTACCCGGCCGACGTGCTCCATGCCGGTGCGCTCATCGCCGGTGAGCCGTCGGCGGAGACGGACTGGCAGGGTGAGAAGGCGGCGATGGAGCACCTCGGTTACAAGGTGGTCTACTCGCCGACGTTCCAGATCACCCAGGCCAACTTCACCCAGAACGTGATCGACATGCGCGACGCCGGGGTGAAGATCCTGTTCATCGAGCAGATGCCGGAGAGCTACGCCTCCGCAGTGTTCCAAGCGCTCGACGCGCAGAACTTCCACCCGGTGGTGGTGCTCGGCGCATCGACCTACTCCAACGCGCTGGTTACTGCGTCCGGCGGGCCGTCAGTGGTCGATGGGGCCTACCTCGAACAGGCGCTCTCCCTCTACCTGGGGGGCGACGCCTCGTCGATACCGGCGGTGTCGCGGTTCCTCTCGTGGGTGCAGAAGGTGTCGCCCGGGTTCAAGCCCGACCTCTACACCCTCTACGGCTGGGCGTCGGCCGAGCTGTTCGTCCAGGCACTCCGCAGGGCCGGGAGCAACCCGTCCCGCGGTTCGGAGCTGCAGGCGCTACGGTCGATCCACACGTTCTCCGCCAGTGATCTGATCGCCCCCGCCGACCCGGCGGCGAAGACGCCCGCCAACTGCTACATCATCGCCCGCCTCGTGAACGGGCAGTTCGTGCGGACCGGCGATCCTCCGGTGACCAGCTCGACCGGTGGCTACCGATGCGACCAGCCCTACTTCTACCCGCCTGGCTCCAAGGACTGACCGACGGGGATTCCCCGGTCCGCGGCCGGTGACGACCGAGTGCGGCCACGGACGTCGTGGCCTTCTGCCCCGACCCCCCGCTGCCGCCCGACCTCCCGCTGCCGCACCTGATGTTCATCGACGGTTCATCGACGGTTCATCGAACGTTCGGAATTCGGAAAACCGGATGTGACCGACCGGTTACCTGGGTGGCTCATCATGCAGGTATCGACCAACAATCCGGGAGGTAAACCATGGCGAACAGGGCGGCGAGCAACGAGTCGGGGGGCGGGGCGAACAACGGGTCGGGGGGCGGGGCAGTCAGTCTGACCGCTGCCATGGACGGGGCGCCGTTCTCGCTCTTCCACCTGAAGGCGATCTACACGTCGGGCATGGGCTTCTTCACCGACGCCTACGACCTCTTCATCATCGGGACGGCGTCGGCGTTGATCACCAAGCAGTGGCACCTCAGCACCACCCAGACCGGTTTGATCAACTCGATGACGTTGCTGGGAGCCTTCATCGGTGCCATCGTCTACGGCCGTATCGCCGACCGTGTCGGGCGCAAGAAGATCTACGGTCTCGAGGCGGCGATCATGGTGGTGGCGGCGCTGCTCTCGGCGGTGTCGCCCGGCGTGGTGTGGCTGATCGCGTTCCGCTTCATCCTCGGACTGGGGGTGGGAGGCGACTACCCGGTGTCCGCGGTCCTGATGACCGAGTATGCCAACCGGCGCGACCGGGGAAAGATGGTCGGCCTGGTCTTCGCTATGCAGGCACTCGGGACGATGGCGGGCTACACCGTCGGCCTGGCGCTGCTCTCGGCGGGCGTCAATCACGATGCGGCCTGGAGGATCATGCTGGCCCTGGGCGCAGTACCGGCGGCCGCCGTGCTCTACTCGCGGCGGCGTATGCCCGAGTCCCCCCGGTTCCTGGCTCGGGTGGTCGGGGACGAGCGACAGGCCCAGCAGAGCTTGGCCGAGTACTCCGATCGCGTGGTCGTGGCGACCGACACGCCGACCGTCAAGCCGCCGCGCATGACCTTCAGTGAGTTCATCACCAACCGGAGGTACCTGCTGGCCCTGATCGGCACCGCCGGTTCCTGGTTCGTGTTCGACTACGCCTACTACGGCAACGCGGTGTCGGCACCGGTGATCGTCAAGACCGTGCTCGGCAAGGGCGCGACCATCGAGCAGTCGCTGGCGTTCAACCTCATCGTCTTCGCTGTGGCCGCCGTCCCCGGTTACTTTCTGGCCGCGGCGTTCATGGACAGGATCGGCCACCGCCGGCTGCAGCTCATCGGGTTCCCGGCGATGGGTCTGGCCTTCCTCCTCATCGGGGTCGTCCCCGGGGTGACGACCGCCATCACTCCCTTCCTGCTCCTGTTCGGGATGAGCTACTTCTTCGCCGAATTCGGGCCGAACACCACCACCTTCGTGCTGTCCGCCGAGGTGTTCCCGACCGGAGCTCGGACGACCGGGCATGGGATATCGGCGGGCGTGGCCAAGTTGGGAGCCTTCATCGGTGTCTACCTGTTCCCCCACATCTCCAAGGCGTTCGGGATCAGCGGGGCGCTGACCTTTGCGGCCGGAATGGCCGTGGTGGGCATGGCACTGACGTTCCTGATCCCCGAGACCTCCCAGCGCAGCCTCGACGACATCTCCGGGGAGCACGAGGTGCTGGCCGAGGCGGAGCGGGTCGTGGCCGGTGCCAGTGCCAGTGCCAGTGCCGGTGCCAGTGCCGGCAGTCCGTCACTGGCTCCGAGGCGGGTGGGCGGACCGTCGGTCGCCTGAGTCTTCCGTCCGGACCGTGACCCGGCTCGTGCCGCCGGGTCACGGTCCGGGTCGCCTCGGGGCCGGGGTTCACGGTCCCGTGGGGTCAGGTGGCCCCGGTCCGGGGGAGCTTGACCGCACCCGTTTCCGGCGGCGGCGCCCGAGGAGGGTGCCCGATCCGGCGGCGAGCACGGCGACGGCCCCGGCGACGACCCACGGCATGCGGGAGCCACCGTTGCGCGGTGGCGGAGCGGGTCGCTCGGTGGCGGCTTTCGGCACCGCTTTGGCCGTGGTGGTGGTGGTCGTCGTGGTGGTGGTGGTGGTCGTGGTGGTGGTGGTCGTCGTGGTGGTGGGAGACGGCGCCGTCGCCGCGGCCATGACCGCCTCGGCGGCCTGGGCGCCGGGGCAACCCGGCGTCGGAGTGGCGGCCACCAGCGGTGGGATCTGGGGGGCTTCAGGGATGCCGAACAGCGTGGTGGGGATGGCATCGGCCATGGCGGTCTCTCCCGCCACGTTCGGGTGGAGGTTGTCGTTGTTGAAGTAGGGAGCGAAGGGGATCCCCGGTCGGCACTGGCCGTCGTAGACGTCCCCCATCACCGCGGCCAGGTTGACGACCCCGTCGAATCCGCTGGTGGGGGTGAGCATCCAGGCGTTGACCGCGGCGAGGGTGGCTTGCTCGGACGGTGTCCACAACTCCTCGTCGCACAACGACGGCGGGCACGACGGGGAGTTGGTGGCACGAGGGAGGAGGGTCACCCCGAAGATCCGCTTGCCGGCGGCGTGGGTGGCGGCGATGACCTGCTGCATCCCGGCCACGATCGAGGTGGCGCTCCCGTAGGGCGGGGTCGCGTCGCGCCAGCCGAACCAGATGTCGTTGGTCCCGAGCAGCAGCAGCACGTCCTCGCTTCCCGGTAGGGCCAGCGCGTCCCGTGCCAGCCGGGCGACACCGGGCTGACCGCCCTGGAAGTCGGCGTAGGTGTAGGCCTCGCCCCGGGCGTCGTTGCCTGGAGGGAAGGCGGTCAGGGTGTTGGCGGTGATCCCCTCGTTCACCACCGCTACCTGCTGGCCGGCGGGCAGTTCGGCCACCCTGCGCTGCAGGGCTTCCGGCCACGCATCCCCTGCGTCGCGGAAGCCGTCGGTGATGGAGTCCCCGAAGGCCACCACCGTGCCCTGTGCCGGGGTGCCGGACACCTCCACCGCCGAGAGCCATCGCATCTGCCAACTCGCGCCGACCGGTGCGACCACCGTCCGTGCTGTGAGGTTGCCGCTGCCGTTGCCGGCCGAGTAGGAGTCGGTCCGGTCCACGCAGCAGTAGTGGACGCTGATCGGGGCGGTCCCCGGCACCCACAGGCTGACCACCAAGGTCTCTCCGGCCGTGACGCCCAGGATCACCGGACGGCTCGTCACGTCGGCACCTGGCGGCACGGTGACCGACGGGTTGCCACCCGCGAAGGTCACGGTGGCGAGGGTGCCGGGAACGACGTTCGCCCCGGCTGCCCCCGCCCGCTCACCGATGGTCGCCGCGCCGAAGGTGATCGGAGCAGTCCCCCACTGGTTGGAGAGCTGGATCGCCACTGCGGTTCCCGACACCGCCACAGTGGCCACGTCTCGTACGGTGGTGTCGACCGCGGCCACCGCCGGGTAGGGGGCGAGAAGCAGGTCCATGGGGGAGGTCCATGCGGTCTGCCAGGCTGGCGGCGCCGGAACGGGCGGGACCGTCGTCGGCTCGGTCGGCGGAGTGTTCGGGACCGTGGCCCTGGCTGGCGTGCTGGTCACCGGACTCGCATTCGCGGGCCCGGTTGATACGGGACCGGCGAGAGCCAGCGGACCGAACACGATCACCAGGGCCACCAAGGCCCATCGTCGACGAGATCGGCCGGTGCCCCCGGCGTGGCTGCCGGAGCCACACCTCTCGGGGTGCGTCGGCTTCCACCGAGGGAGGCATCCGTGTTCGGGCACCGGTCGAGAGTAGTGCCTCGTTGAAGGACGGAGAGGGAGGTGGGCAGAAAAGACCAGCACGACGGACCGCCGGGTCGGATGCCCCGCGCGCCGGTGCCATCGGAGCCGATCCGGGCGACGGATCGATGCCGGCCCGCAACTGCCACAGACCCGGCAGCCGCCACAGACCCTATGCTCGCCAGCAACGATGTGTGGACGAATCGCTCTCTACAGCGAGCCGGAACGCCTGAGCCGGATCTTCGATGCCGTGCTCGCAGCCGGTCTGGAAGCGCCGCAGGTCCACAGCTACAACGTGGCGCCGACGCGGCCCGTACTGGGAGTCGTGTTGGAGCACCCCGACCGGGACGGCGCGCCTGGCGGTCCGCCCGGGGGGTCGGCCCCACCGGCGACCCCCGAGAGCGAGCCGGTCCGGCGAGTGATCCACCCGTTCCGATGGGGTCTCATTCCGTCGTGGGCCAAGGATCCCTCGATCGGCCACCGGCTGTTCAACGCACGAGCGGAGACCGTGGCGGAGAAGCCGTCGTTCCGGGCATCGTACGCGGCTCGCCGGACGGCGGTGCTCGCAGACGGGTTCTACGAGTGGGCCCACGCCGACGGCGGAAAGAACGGCACGAAACAGCCGTACTACCTGAGTCGGGCCGACGGCCAGCCCCTGGCACTGGCCGGGCTGTGGGAGCGATGGCGGCACCAGGCGGACGGCGAGGGAGCCCCGATCGAGATCCGGTCGTGCACGATCGTCACCACCACTGCCGGGGCGGACCTCGAAGGGATCCACGACCGCATGCCGGTGGTGCTCGAAGCCGGCGACCTGGAACGGTGGTTGGACCCGAGCGGTGGGCGTGACGAAGCGCAGGCCCTCCTCGCCCCAGCACCGGCGGGGACGCTCCAGCGGGTGGCGGTCGGGCCGGCGGTCGGCAATGTTCGCAACGACAGCCCAGACCTGATCGAACCGGCCAGCGGCTAGCTGCCGACCGGCCGGGGGTCAGGCGTCGGCACCCGCCTTGGCCGCACGTCGCATCAACCGAGACTTGCGATTGGCAGCTTGGTTCTTGTGAATGACACCGATCGACGCGGCCTTGTCGATCCGCTTCACGGCCAACCGGAGCGCCTCCTCCGACTGCTCGCCACCCTCGTCGACAGCGGAGATCGCCTTCTTCGTGCGGGTGCGCATCTCCGAACGGACCGCCTTGTTGCGGGCCTGGCGCTTCTCGGTCTGCCGGTTCCGCTTGATCTGGCTTTTGATGTTTGCCACTGGAGGTCCTCGTGATCGTCGGTAGTCGTTCGTCCGTGCCCGCTGGTGCCCTCGTGTGGCGACCGGGTCCGTGGTCGCGCCGTGGCGTCCACGGCACGAGCCTTTCGGGATGGTCGCTCGAACACCGCAGACGGGTCCGGGCAAGCGCCTCAGGATAGCAGCCGCGCGGTCTCCGGCTCAACGTCGGGTCGCCTGGGACTCGCTGGTCGGGCTGGCCGGTCCCCGACCTTGGGTACGCTGGCCACCCCGTGCTCCCCGTCGACCGTATCCGCAACTTCTCCATCATCAGCCACGTCGACCACGGCAAGTCGACGCTGTCCGACCGGATCCTCGAGCTGACCGGAGCGGTCGACCCGAGGCTGATGCGAGAGCAGTACCTCGACTCGATGGACATCGAACGGGAGCGGGGGATCACCATCAAGGCCCAGAACGTGCGGGTCGCATGGAAGGACCACATCCTCCACCTGATCGATACCCCTGGCCACGTGGACTTCGGTTACGAGGTCAGCCGCTCGCTCGCCGCCTGCGAGGGGGCGGTCCTGCTGGTGGACGCCTCTCAGGGGATCCAGGCCCAGACGTTGGCCAACTGCTACCAGGCCCTCGACAACGACCTCGAGATCGTGGCGGTCCTCAACAAGATCGACCTGCCCGCCGCTGATCCCGAGCGGTGCGCGCTCGAGATCGAGAACGTGCTGGGCCTGGCCGCAGAGGACATCCTCCATCTCTCGGCCAAGACCGGGGAGGGCGTGCCCGCCCTCCTCGACGCGGTGGTGGAACGGATCCCCCATCCGACCGGTGATCCGGACGCGCCACTGCAGGCGCTCATCTTCGATTCGTCCTACGACCAGTACCGGGGGGTGGTCAGCTCGGTGCGGGTGATGGAGGGCACGCTGGCCTCGACTGCCCGTCTCCGGTTCGTGAATGCCGCATCCAACCACGAGATCGAGGAGATCGGCGTCCGGACTCCGGCAACCGTGCCGGTCGACGAACTGGGTCCGGGTGAGGTCGGGTACCTGATCGCCGGTATCAAGAACGTGGGCGGCGCCCGGTCGGGGGAGACGGTGACCACCGCCTCCCACCCGGCCCCCGAGCCCCTGGCCGGCTACCGCGACCCCAACCCGATGGTCTTCTGCGGGCTGTTCCCCATCGACGGGGACGAGCTGCCTGATCTGCGCGACGCCCTGGAGAAACTTCGGCTCAACGACGCCAGCTTCACCTACGAGCCGGAGTCGTCGCGGGCACTCGGCTTCGGTTTTCGCTGTGGCTTCCTGGGCCTGCTCCACATGGAGATCGTGCGCGAGCGACTCGAACGTGAGTTCGACCTGTCGCTCATCGCCACCTCTCCTTCGGTGGCCTACGAGGCCTACCTCGACGACGGTACCAAGGTGGAGGTGGACAACCCGAGCGAGCTGCCCGAGCCGAGCCGCCTCGACCACATCGACGAGCCGATGCTGAGGGCGACCATCCTCACTCCGGCCGAGTACACCGGGACCGTGATGGAGCTCTGCCAGGCCAAGCGCGCCGAGATGATCCGCATGGAGTACCTGTCGCCGGACCGGGTGGAGTTCGTCTACGCCATTCCGCTGGGCGAGGTGGTGGTCAATTTCTTCGACCAGTTGAAGAGCCGCTCCAAGGGGTATGCCAGCCTCGACTACGAGCCATCGGGTTACGCCACCGCCGATCTGGTCAAGGTGGACCTGCTCATCAACCACGTTCCGGTCGATGCGTTCTCGACCATCGTGCACCGCACGCAAGCCGACACCTACGGGCGCCGGATGGCGGAGAAGCTGCGCGAGCTGATCCCCCGACAGATGTTCGACGTGCCGATCCAGGCGGCGATCGGTGGACGGGTCCTGGCTCGCGAGACCGTCAAGGCCCGGCGCAAGGACGTGCTGGCCAAGTGCTACGGCGGTGACATCACCCGCAAGCGCAAGCTCCTCGAAAAGCAGAAGGAGGGGAAGAAGAAGATGAAGAACATCGGGCGGGTCGAAGTCCCCCAGGAAGCCTTCGTGTCTGCCCTCCGCTTGGACGACTGACCCTCGGATGTGAGTCCCGGGAACTTCGGCCGGACCGACGGTAGGGTCCATCGAATGCGGACCCATGTCGCCCTGCTGCGGGGCATCAACGTCGGGGGTCGGAACAAGCTGGCGATGGCCGACCTGCGCCAGGTGGTGGCGTCTCTCGGCCATACCGAGGTGGCCACCTACATTCAAAGCGGCAACGTCCTGTTCGCCGCGGGGGAGCGTGCGGCCGACACGGGGCGTTTGGCGATCGGACTGGAGGACGCCATCGCCAGCCAGCTCGGCATCCGGACCGGAGTGGTGGTGTTGTCTCGATGCGAGCTTCGCCGGGTAGCCGACGACAACCCGTTTCCGGACGAGACGGATCCCAAGGCTGTCCATGCCGTCTTCCTCCGGGAGCGTCCCGGTGCCGACGGAATCGCTGCGGTCTCGGCCGCCGTCGATCGGGCTCGGGCCAAGGGCAGCCGCGACCGGGCCGAGGTGGTCGGGGGCACCCTCTACCTGTGGACACCGGACGGGATGGGACGCAGCGTGCTGGCGGCCGAGCTCAACCGTGGCGGGCGGCACCGCACCCCGATGGCCACCGGCACGGCACGCAACGCGGCCACTGTCCAGACCTTGCTGGAACAGCTCGACGCCTGACGGTCGACGCCTGCCGTGCGACGGCCGACGGTCGCCTCCGATCAGGCCGATGGACCGTCACGTTCGGCCGCCGGGGGTCGGATCACCGCCACCGTCTTGGTCGGGTCGTCGGGGTCGAAGTGGAGGTCGATCGGGCCCGGGGGGCCGTCGGGCTCGCCCGACGCCTTGATGACGAACGCCGGTTGTTGCCGGGGAAGCTCGAGCGCTTCTTGGAGGCCGATCGCGATGCCGGTCATCATCACCCCGGCGGTCGACTTCCGCATCCGGTCGAAGCGAGTGCGCTCCGGGCCGCCTCTATCGGTGCCAACGCCGTCGGTCGGTGCCGTGTCCGGCGGGCCGCCACCTGCGCCGTCGAGGGGTCCGGGCCCGGTACTCGGCCCGCCGGCCGCGATGTCGGCACTCGCCCCGCCGGCACCGTCGACGTCACCGGTCCCGTCGTCAGCGTGCGGGTGGTCCCCGCCGGCGCGACCCTGTTCCGGGTCCTTGTGCTCGTCCACTGCTCCCACGGTACTGCGTGGGAGCCTCGTGACGGAGGCTGCGCGGCGACCGACACCTCCGGAGACTCGGACGCTACGGTGGCGGCGACGGCACCGGGCCGTCTCGAGATCCAGTGTCCGCTCCAGCAGCGGCTGCGTCGAGGGGGCGCCGTGAGTGCAGTTGACAGAGAAGCCGACGTGGTCGTCGTCGGTGCCGGGTACTCCGGTTTGAGCGCGGCCCGCCGGCTGGTCGACGCCGGGCTCGATGTGGTGGTGGTCGAGGCTCGTGATCGCGTCGGGGGACGGGTCTGGTCGGAGACCACCCCCACGGGTGCGCTGGTCGACCACGGAGGCCAGTGGATCGGTCCCACCCAGCACCACCTCCAAGCCTTGGCCGACGAGTTCGGGGTCACCACCTTCCCCACCTTCGACGACGGTGCCAGCCTGGAGATCCGGGACGGGGGCCGCTATCAGTTCACCGGGTTCGTGCCCACCTCGGACCGCTCCGCCAGCGCTGACGCGGTGGCGGCCCTCCTCGAGCTCGATCTGCTGTCACAACAGATCTCACCCGAGGAGCCCTGGACACATCCCGACGCGCTGGAGCTCGACCGCCTGACCCTGGGGGAGTGGGTCAGCTCCGAAGTGGGCTCGGCTGCCGCCCGCCACATGATCGCCACTGCGGTGCTGGCGGTCTTCGGGGCCGAACCAAGCGAGTTGTCGCTGCTCTACACCCTGGCCTACGGCCATGGCGGTGGGAGCTTCTCCGCCCTGCTCCGTACCGCCGGAGGGGCCCAGGAGCGCCGCTTCCACGGTGGTGCCCAACAGATGGCGCTCCGGCTGGCGGAACAGCTGGACGACCGGGTGCTGCTCGATGCGCCGGTCACGTCGATCGCCTATGGACACGGCCGGGTATCGGTGCGTGCCGACCGTGCCGACGGCAACGGCAACGGCAACGGCAACGGCAACGGCGGTCGTGCGCCCTGGCGGGTGGAGGCCGCACGAGCGGTCGTCGCCATCCCCCTGGCCACCCAGGGGCGGATCGCGTTCGATCCGCCCCTCCCCGGGAGACGGGAGCAGCTGACCCAGCATGCGCCGATGGGGTCGGTGACCAAGGTCCACGCCGTCTACGAGCGACCGTTCTGGCGCGACGACGGCCTCTCGGGACAGGTGGTCTCCGATTCCGGCGCGCTCCGGGTGGTGTTCGACGACTCCCCCGACGATGCGTCGCACGGGGTGCTGATGGGCTTCCTCGCCGGTCACGAGGACCGTGTCCTCGATGGGGCCGGCCCGTCCGGACGCGAGGCGGTCGCCCTGGCCGAGCTGGCGGCCGCGTTCGGCCCGATGGCCGGCTCCCCGGTCGAGTTCGTCGAGCAGCACTGGTCGTCGGAGCCGTTCACCCGAGGTGGTCCGGTCGCCTGCCTCGGCCCCGGCGTCCTGTCCGGTTGTGGTCCGGCCCTGCGGGATCCGGTCGGCCCCATCCATTGGGCCGGAACCGAGACGGCGACCGCCTGGAGCGGCTACATCGACGGTGCGATCTCGTCCGGCATCCGCGCTGCCGACGAGATCGTCGCTACCCTCGACCGTCCCCTCCGGCGCGGGAGCTGAGCCAGCATGGCGACAGGCCAGGAGCTCATCGAGGCCTACACGGACTGGCAGGTTCGGTGCAACGGGAACCAGCGACTGGGAAAGATGCTGCGGGGTTGGGACCGCACGGTGCATCTGGTGGCGTCGGACACCGGCGAGGGCTTCACGTTGTCGGTCGCCGGGTCGGTGCTGGGAGACCTGCAGGTCGGTCTGGCGGGCCAGCCGGATCTGGTGGTGACGGCCACCAGCGAGGACTTCGCCGATCTGTTCTGGGGAGATCTCAACCCGTCGGAGAAGTACCTGAGCGGCGACATCGTGCTGGCCGGATCCTCGGAGGACGTGATGCGGCTCGACGCGATGTCGATGGTCGCGTTCCTCGACCAGTGAGCGTCTCGGCATCATGACCGTGGGCCCGGCGAGTGGCGCTGGCTCCGCACCGGCGAGCGGCGCCGCCGGGCTGCGCCGGGCCATGGGGTTCCGCACCGCGGTGTCGACCTCGACGGGGCTGGCGTTCGCCGCGCTGCAGTACCTGGCTGCGGCCGGCCTGGTCGCCTACGTCGCCGGGGACTCGGCGTGGATCTCGATCGGTGTCGCCGGCATCCTCGCTCTCCTGGCATGGGGCTTCTTCGGCGAGCTGAACGGGATGTTCCCGACCGCTGCGGCGATCCGGCGCTACATGTCCCACGCGATGGACGACCGGATCGCCTTGTCGATCACGTTCACCTACCTGACCACCATCGTGCTGGTCGTGGCGGCCGACGCGTTCGTGGTCGGGGCTGCTCTCACCCACGTCCTCCATGTCCCGACCGGGTTGACCGCGGTGTGGACCCTGGTGCTCCTCGGTCTGGCCGTGGGGTCGAACCTGCGGGGGGTGAAGGTCGCCGGCTGGGTCCAGGACATCGCCACCACCATCGTGCTGGTGGTGACGGCAGTGGTCTCGGTGGTCGCTCTGGCCCGTTCGGGGACCCCGCTCCACGGGCCGCTGCAGCCGTTCCACCACACGTCCGGGACCAACTTCGTCGAGTCGGTCGCCCTCGGGATCTTCCTCTACAGCGCGTTCGAGTGGGTGACCACCAACGCGGAAGAGGTCCGCGATCCGAGGCACATCCACCGGGCCATGTTCCTGGCGGTGTGCATCCTGTTCGTGGTGTGTGCCGTGATGACCACCGCGATGGGTCACCTGCTCGACCACGGACAGCTCACGTCGCCTTTTCCCCAGCTGCCGCTGGGTGCTCGGGCATTCGGCGAGGCCGGCGTCTGGCTGATGACCGCCGTCACCGCGGTGACCGCTCTCAACACGTTCAACGGGGGCTTCATCACCGCGTCGCGCTTCATCTACGCCACCGCCCGGGAGGGCAGCTTGCCGCCGACGCTGGCCCGCCTGAACGACCGAGCCGTGCCGTGGGTCCCGGTCGTCGCCCTCGGCGTTGCGTCGTTCTGCGTGGCGGTGGTGGTCGAGGTGGTGGGGGGATCCGAGTGGGAGGTGCTGGTGGCGATGGGTGCTGCCCTCGAGGCGATGATCTATGCGGTGGCTGCCTTCTGCGTGCTGCGGCTCCGCGGACGGCTGGCCGAGCATCACCGCCCCTTCCGGGTACCGCTGGTGCGGGTCCTGGCGATCCTCGGCATGGTCGTCTTCGGGCTCCTCGGGCTGGTGGCCTCGGTGTCGGTGTCCAACCGCTTCGACCCGCTGCCACTGGTGATCATCCTCGTGCTGGGGGCGGCATCCGCGCTCTACACCGTCCGGGTCGTCCCCCGGCTCCGGGCGGCCGAGCTCGAGCGGCGTGCGGCCACCCGGCCCCGGCGCAGGCCAGCGCGTCCCGGGACTGCCCGACGCGCCGTCCCGGAGCAGGCGATGGAGCGTGAGGAGACCTCAGAGCGGAGCTAGTGCCGGGTGCGCCTCCCGACGCGGTGGTTCCCGGTCCCCGTTCCCGGGGCCCGGGCAGTGGCTTCCGGTGGCCGGCACGTCGATGCCGCCGTAGGATCGGGTCCATGCTCGACCGTTTCCATCCGCCGGTCGAGGAGTACCTCGAAGCCATCTTCGCCCTTCAGGAAGAAGGCATCCCGGTGATCCAGGCCCGGTTGGCGGAGCGTCTCGACAAGGCCGCTCCGTCGGTCTCCGAGATGCTCGACCGGCTCGAGGACGAAGGATTCATCGTGCGCTCCGCCCGCCAGATCTCCATGACCCCGCAAGGCGCGGCGCTGGCCACCGGCGTGGTGCGCAAGCACCGGCTGGCGGAACGGTTGCTGGTCGACATCATCGGCCTGGACTGGGACAAGGCCCATCTCGAGGCCGGGCGGTGGGAGCACGTCATCTCCGACGAGGTCGAGGACCGTCTGGTGGTCATCCTCGGCAACCCGACGACGTGCCCGCACGGCAACCCCATCCCGGGTGCGACTCCCCCGGACTCGCACCAGCGGCCCCTGGCCGACGCCCGGGTCGGCGACCGGATCACCATCGAACGCATCACGGAGAGCATCGAGCACGACACCGCTTCCCTCACCTACTTGAACGATCACGGCTTGACCCCGGGGGCCATCGCCACCGTGAAGGTGCGGGCGCCGGATGGCACCCTGACGCTGATGATCGGGTCGGAGTCGGTGGCGCTCGGTCCGGCCATCACCCACCAGATGTTCGTCGCCGTGCCGTGAGCGACGGCCGGAGCCGCCTGGGGGCCGCTGCGCTCGCTCCCTGCCCTGTGCCTCTCGCTGACGAGCACTCGGTAGGATGGAGTGCCAGGACGGGGACCTGGGTGGACGGAGGCTGGTGGCCCCGGTCGCCCGGCCCCCGGTCGCCCGTGTTACCCGTCACCGGAAGGTGTGATCGCCGACCATGAAACCCACCGACGACTGCCGTGCCGACGTAGGTCCCCGCGACCCGGAGGTGCTCGAGGCCCGTAAAGCGGCCATCCTCAACGCGGTGGTGACCGAGTACATCCGCTCGGCACAGCCGGTCGGGTCCCAGCACCTGGTCGACGCTCCGGGGGTGGCGGTGTCTTCGGCCACGGTCCGGGCCGACATGGCCGCCTTGGAGCGCGACGGCTACCTGACCCAGCCGCACACGAGTGCCGGAAGGGTGCCGACCGACAAGGGGTACCGGTTCTTCGTCGACCACCTGGCCGGTCCGGCCATGCTCGACCCGGTCGGGCGCCAACAGGTTCGGCGGTTCTTCGCCCACGCCCATGGCGAGATCGAGTCCATGTTGGAGCGGACGTCCGGCCTCCTCGCCGACCTGACCGACTGTACGGCCATGGTGGTCGGCCCGTCCCACGAGTCGACGCCGATCCGTTCGATCCAGCTGGTCGGGCTGGCGCCCCGGGTGGCGCTGTTGGTGGTGGTGCTGGCCGACGGCTCCGTGCGCAAGCAGTCCGTCGACCTGGCGAACGACGCCGACGACCAGCGCCTGGCTGAGGTGGCGCGGATCCTGGCCGGCCACTGCCTCGGTCACCCCCTCGCTGGGGTCGACCGTGACCACCAAGCCTCCGGTGACCCGGAGACCGACGAGGTGCTGGCGGTCTGCCTCGGCGCGCTCACCGCGCTCGGTGCCGGCGACGGTCCCGACCAGCTCTTCGTCGGGGGGTCGTCGCGCATGGCCGCGGCCTTCGACGCGGTGGACACGGTCCGTTCCGTGCTCACCATCCTCGAGCAGCAGCTGGTGGTGGTGACCCTCCTGCGTGACGTGCTCGATCGGGGCCTGTCGGTGGCGATCGGCTCGGAGCACGGCGTCGAACCGTTGGCCTCGTGCGCACTGGTGGTGATGCCGATCTCCGTCGACGGGATGGAGGCGGGCACCATCGGGCTCCTCGGACCTACCCGGATGAACTACCCCCAGGCGCTGGCCGCGGCCCGGATCGTGGGTGACCGCCTGGGTGACCGCCTGAGCGAGGTGTCCCGATGACCGGCAACGACCTCTACGAGCTGCTCGGCGTGGGCCGTGACGCCACCGACGACGAGCTGAAGCGGGCCTATCGGATCAAGGCGCGTGAGCTCCACCCCGACGCCAACCAGGGAGACGAGGCGACCGAGGAGCGGTTCAAAGAAGTGAGCCTGGCCTACGAGGTGCTCCGTGATCCCGAGCGACGGTCGCGTTACGACCGGTTCGGCCCCGAAGGCGTGTTCGGGCCGGCCGCCGGTGGCGGCCAACCGGGTGATCCGTTCGCCGGCGGCCTGGGCGATCTCTTCGACGCGTTCTTCAACGGCGGTGGGTTCGGGGGGGCGTCAGGCGGCGGCCGGGGACGCCGCACCGGCCCGATGCCGGGGCCGGACGCCGAGATCGTCCTCCGCCTCCCGTTTCGCGACGCGGTCTTCGGCGTCCACCGTGAGATCACCGTGCAGACCCCGGTCCACTGCGACACGTGCGAGGGCACCGGCGCCCGTCCGGGCACCTCGCCGACCCGGTGCCCCGAGTGCCAGGGATCGGGCGAGCTCCGCCGGGTGCGCCAGTCCATCCTCGGCCAGGTCATCACGGCGGTGCCGTGCGGACGTTGCCAGGGGACCGGACAGGTGATCGAGTCGCCGTGCGCGGTCTGCCGGGGCGATGGTCGCCACAACGAGGAGCGCACCCTCACCGTGGACGTGCCTGCCGGCGTCGACGACGGTTCGACGCTCCGGCTGTCGGGACACGGTCCTGCCGGGTTCCGGGGTGGACCGAACGGGACGCTGTTCGTCCATCTGGCGGTGGAGCCCGACCCCGTGTTCGACCGCCAGGGGGTGGACCTGCACGGCTCGGTACAGGTGGCGATGACTCAGGCCGCACTCGGCACGGTGATCGCCTTCGACACCCTGGACGGGGAACGCGACCTGACCATCGAGCCCGGGACCCAGACGGGAGCCGTGATCCATCTGAAGGGCCTCGGGGTTCCCCGGCTCCGGGGAAGGGGCCGGGGTGACTTGTTCGTGCACGTGGTGGTCGAGACGCCGAGCGAGCTCGATGCCCGTCAGCGCGAGCTGCTGACCGAGCTGGCTGGGCTCCGTGGAGAGCACGTCGAAGACGTTCCCCATGGGGACGGCCTGTTCTCCAAGATTCGATCCGCGCTGAGCTGACGGTGCCCGATGGCGGGGGCCCGGTGGACGGCCCGGTGCAGGCACCCGATCCCCGGTTGGTGAGCGCATCGGCGATGGTGTTCGTCGATCACCTCGGTACCCCGGTCGTGCGGGCCGAGGATGCCAGGCACCTGCTCGACGTGCTCCGGTTGCGACCGGGGGAACCGGTGGTGGCCTCGGACGGGCGTGGGTCGTGGGTGCCGTGCCGGGTCGCGGCCGCGTCCGTCGCCGTCGACGTTCGCCGGGGGGAGCCGGTCGCCCTGCTCGACCTCGACGGGGCCGAGGTCTACGAGCCGGAGCCGTCTGTCGGGCTGACCGTCGCCTTCACCCCGGTCAAAGGGGACCGACCGGAATGGGTGGTCCAGAAGCTCACCGAGCTCGGTGTGGACCGCATCGTCCCGTTGGTGACCAACCGCTCGGTGGTCCGCTGGGAGGGCGACCGGGCCGGACGTGCTGTGGACCGCCTGCGCCGTGTCGCCCGTGAAGCGGCCTGCCAGTGCCGGCGCCCCCGGCTCCCGGAGGTGACCGGGCTCTCGTCGCTGGATGGGTTGGCGGCGGTGGCCGCCGGCGAGGGAATCCGACCGACCCTCGCTCACGCAGGTGGTGTCCGCCCCACCCTCGACGCACCGGTGATCGCCATCGGTCCCGAAGGGGGTTGGGACACCGCGGAGCTGGACGGTGCCTCCACGGTGGGTCTGGGCCCGACCGTGCTCCGGGCCGAGACGGCGGCCGTAGTGGCAGGCACCCTGCTTTGTGGACTGCGCTCGGCCTTGGTCGCGCCGCTTGCATAACCACGCAGCGTGGGCAAAACTACACTCCGTAGTCGAAGGGGATGGGGAAGCGGAGCGTGTGGAACCACTGGTTACCACCGGTTCTCGGGGATTGCCGCAGGGCACTGCGGCGGACTTTCCAGGGCGGGTGCGGGACCGGGTGACACGAGAGTCGAGGGGTGCCATGACGGTAGTGGAGAAGCGGGCCGGGATCTTCGAGGACGACGAGGAGCAAAGCGAGTCGGCGCGGATCGCCTACGCACGGGCGGTCGGCAGCAGGCTCCGGGCGATGCGCAAGCAGATGCGCCTGTCCCTGCAGGCGGTGGAGGGCATGTCGGACCAGGAGTTCAAAGCCTCCGTGCTCGGCGCCTACGAGCGGGGCGAGCGGGCGATCTCGGTGCCCCGGCTCCAGCGCCTGGCCAAGCTCTACGACGTCCCAGTGGACCAGTTGCTCCCCCCGGACAACGATGCGACGACTCGATGGGGCACCGCGCCCACCGCCCCCGAGACGGCACCACTCGGGGCGCGCCGGGCGCTTCAGGGTGCGATCATGGTCGAGAAGGTCACGATCGACCTGACCAAGCTGCACACGGTGAGCGGCCCGGAGCGTGACCTGTTGCGCCGGTTCCTTTCGATGATCCAGGTCCACCGTCAGGACTTCAACGGCCGGATGATCACCATCCGCTCCGAGGACGTCCGGGCCATCGCCTGCCTGTTCGGCATCACACCCGACGCGATGGGAAAGCGCCTCGACGACCTCGGACTGCTCGTCTCCGCCTGAGCAAGCGGCCAGGCCGGTCCACCGGCGTTGCGACCGGATGCTGATCCCGGCGTTGCGACCGCGTGGCCGCACGACCCCCCGTGGACGGAGTAGAACAGGGGGATCATGACTGCAGCGGTCACATGAGCGAGCCGATCGTCTGGTTGAGCACCAAAGAAGCGTCGGAGCAGCTCGGCGTGACGCTCCGCAGCCTCTACCGGTTCATCGACGAGGGCGACCTAGTCGCCTACAAGTTCGGTCGGGTGATCCGTGTGCAGCAGTCTGATGTCGAACGTTTCATCCAGGGCAGCCGGATCGAACCGGGGAGCCTCGAGCATCTCTACCCCGAAGTGAAGCGGACGGGGGACCGGCCCGGGGGGAGACGATGACCGACTGCTTGTTCTGTGGCATCGTCGCCGGCGACGTGCCGGCGGAGGTCGTCCGGTCCGACGAGCGCACGGTGGCGTTCCGCGACCTCAATCCGATGGCCCCGGTCCACGTCTTGGTGGTCCCACGGCGCCACATCCCCGACGCGTCCCAAGTGACGCCGTCCGACGCCGACGACGTGGCGGCCCTGTTGGTCGCCGGCAAGGCGGTGGCCGACGCCGAAGGGATCGGGCAGGTCGACCGGGGCTACCGGCTCGTGTTCAACGTTGGGCCGCAGTCGGGCAACTCGGTTCCCCACCTGCACCTGCACGTGCTGGGTGGGCGCGGGATGAGCTGGCCCCCGGGCTGACCTGGACGTGGCCCACGCCGCTGGGGACCCGCCGCCTGGTAGGGTCTCGCCCAGAACGCCCGTGGCAGCTTCCCAGGTCAAAATCCTCGTACCCGGCAACCATCTCATGGCCGGCCTGCTCGGCCAGCGTGACGAGTTGCTGCGCCTGGTGGAGGAGGCCAATCCGGAGGCGACCATCTCGGTGCGGGGGAACGAGATCTCCATCGCTGGCGACGATGCCGCCGGCATCGGACACCTCTTCGAGGAGATGATCCTCCTCCTCGAAGCCGGCCAGGCCCTCGACCCCGTCCAGGTGCGCCGCACCATCGACATGCTCGGTGACCATGTGCGCCCCTCCGAGGTGCTCACCGCCGAGCTGCTGCGTTCGGCCCGGGGACGGGCCGTGCGGCCGAAGACGGCGGGGCAGAAGCAGTACGCAGACGCGATCGCCTCCAACATCGTGACCTTTGGCATCGGGCCGGCCGGGACGGGCAAGTCCTATCTGGCGGTCGCGTTGGCGGTCCAGGCGCTCCAGGCTCACCAGGTGTCCAAGATCATCCTGACCCGCCCGGCGGTCGAGGCCGGGGAACGGCTCGGGTTCCTTCCCGGAGACCTCATGGCCAAAGTGGACCCCTATCTCCGTCCTCTCTACGACGCCCTCCACGATCTCCTCGAACCGGAGGGGGCCCAACGCCTGCTCGAGCGAGGCACGGTCGAGGTGGCTCCGCTCGCCTTCATGCGGGGGAGGACGCTGAATTCGAGCTTCATCATCCTCGACGAGGCGCAGAACACCTCGCCCGAGCAGATGAAGATGTTCCTCACCCGCATCGGGTTCGGCTCCAAGGCAGTCATCACCGGCGACGTCACCCAGGTCGATATCCCGGGAGGACGCTCGGGGCTACGGGGACTCGAGTCCCTGTTGTCCGGAATCAAGGATCTGGCGTTCGTCCACCTCAGCGCACGCGACGTCGTCCGTCACCGGATCGTGGCGGACATCGTCGCCGCCTACGAGGCCCATGGTGGGGAGGGTGGCGATGAGTCTTGACGTCTATGCCGCCGACGAGCAGTCCGACGTGGCGGTGGCCGTCGAGCGGTGGTCGGCACTCGCCCGGTCGGTGCTGGTCGCCGAGGGGATCACGAGCGACACCGAGGTGTCGCTTCTCTTCGTCGACGAACCGACCATCGCCTCGCTGAACCAGCGGTTCCTCGGGCGTCCGGGGCCGACGGACGTGCTGGCGTTCCCCATCGAGGACGAGGCGGAACGGGGCGGGCGGTTCCCGGATCAAGGGGGGTCCGGTCCCGGGGTCACCACACCGGACGAGGCCCGGCTCCTCCTTCTCGGGGACGTGGTGATCTGTCCGTCGGTGGCGACCCGGAACGCCGCCGACCATGGCGTCGGCATCGACGACGAGCTGGCGTTGCTGGTGGTCCACGGCATCCTCCACCTGCTGGGGATGGACCATGAGATCGAGGCCGAAGCCGAGCGGATGGAGCAGCGAGAGCAGCAGCTTCTCGCCCGCTACTACCGCAACGCGCCATGAGCCTGCCTCCGGCGTCGAGGTCGGGGCGGACGTGGCGGTGAGCCCGCTGGTCGCCGCCGCCAGCTTCACCCTGGTCGACGGTGCGCTGGTGGTGGCCGTAGTGGTGCTGCTGGTCGCGTCCGCCTTCCTGGCGCTGGCCGAGACCAGCTTGGTCCGGATGACCCGGGCGAAGGCGGCCGCGCTGGCCGACGCCGGGAGACGAGGGTCACGCGACCTGGTGCGTCTCACCGAGAACCCTCAGGGGTTCCTCAATCCGGTGCTCCTCCTCGTCCTCATCTGCCAGCTGGTGGTGGCGACGGTGGTGGGCCTGCTGGCTTCGAGCTGGTTCGGGGTCTGGGGCGTGCTCGTCGCCACCGTGTTTGAGATCGTCGCGATCTTCGTCCTGGGCGAGGCGGTGCCCAAGAACTGGGCGGTCCACCATCCCGAGCAGGCTGCACTGTTCAGTGCGCCGCTGGTCTCGACGATGGTGCGGTTCCCACCGATCCGGATGCTCTCGAACGGTCTGATCGGTCTGGCCAACCTGCTGATCGGCCACAAGGGAGCGGGCCACGGCAACGACGTGACCGAGTCGGAGCTGCTTGCCATGGCCGACGTCGCCCTCGAGGACGAGGCCATCGAGACCGAGGAGCGGGCCCTCATCCACTCCATCATCGAGTTCGGCGACACGGTGGTGCGCGAGGTGATGGTCCCGCGCCCCGACATGGTGGCCATCGAGTCCGACGAGCTGGTCGAGGCCGTGCTGGAGCGGGCGTTGGCGGTGGGGTACAGCCGTCTTCCGGTGCTCGATCCGGGGAGTGACGACGTGGTCGGCATCACCTACACCAAGGATCTGATCGGTGCCGCTCGGTCCGAGCACGGCCACGACGCCGTGCTCGACCACATGCGGACGCCCCACTTCGTCCCCGAGACGAAGCGGGTGTCCTCGCTGATGCGCGAGATGCAGGCGGAGACCTTCCATCTGGCCATCGTGGTCAACGAGTACGGCGGTACCGCCGGGCTGGTGACCCTCGAGGATCTCATCGAGGAACTGGTCGGCGAGATCGTCGACGAGTTCGACGTGGAGGAGCCACCGGTGGAGCGGCTCCCCGGCGGGGACATCAGCGTCAGCGGGCGGATGGTGGTCACCGAGGCGAACGAGCTCTTCGACGCGCGGCTTCCGACCGGAACGTGGGACACGGTGGGTGGACTGCTGTTCGACTTGCTCGGCCACGTCCCCGAGGTGGGCGAAGGGGTGGAGATCGGTCCGTTCCGCCTGGTGGCCGACCGGGTCAGTGGCCGGCGGATCGAGCGGGTCCGGATCACGCCGCCGGCCGGCTCCGGTGTCCACGACGAGTCGGGTGCGGTGATCCGTTGACCGTGCCCTTCCGCTCGGGGTTCGCCGCGGTGGTGGGCCGCCCCAACGTGGGGAAGTCCACCCTGGTGAACCGCATGGTGGGCTCCAAGGTCACCATCACCTCGCCGCGGCCGAACACCACCCGGTCGCAGGTGCGAGGGGTGCTGAACCGTCCCGGTGCCCAGGTGGTCTTCGTCGACACCCCCGGACTCCACAAGCCGCGCACCCCGCTGGGGGAGCGGATGAACGAGTCGGCCACCTCGTCACTCGACGACGTGGACGTGGTGGTCGCCCTGGTCGAGGCCAGTGGGGCGATCGGCCCCGGGGACCGCATGGTGCTGGCCCACGCGCTGGGGCGAGTTCGCTCGCTGGTCCGGTCCTCGGAGCGGGACGGTGCGGCGGCGAGTGCGGCGGCGAGCGCGGCGGCAGCCGATCCGGCAGGCGATGCCTCGGCACCCGACGGCCGAGTGCCGGGCGATCGCGACGGGGAGGGGATGGACCGACGCAGTGGCGACGCCGCGGTCGCAGGGGCGCGAGGACCGGCCCTGCTGGTCGTGGTGAACAAGATCGACCGGGTGGGTGACGACAGGGTCCTGACCCATCTGGTGAGCGTGTCGGCGGCGGTCGACCGGCTGTCGGCCGAGCCAGGCGCCGGACCGGTCCCCGTCGAGTACTTTCCGCTGTCGGCGACCGAGGGCGGGGGGGTGGAGGCTCTGGTCGACGCAGTGGTCGAGCGGATGCCGGAAGGTCCCCGGTACTACCCCGAGGGGATGGTCACCGACGTGGCGGAGGCCTGGTGGGTCGCCGACCTGGTCCGTGAGCAACTGCTGCTCCGCGTGGAGGAGGAGCTGCCCCACAGCATCGCCTGCCGGGTGACCGAGTGGGAGTGGCCGCGCATCCGTTGCGAGATCCTCGTCGAGCGCGACTCGCAGAAGGGCATCGTGATCGGCCGGGGAGGATCGGTGCTGAAGGACGTCGGCACCGCGGTGCGCGCCCAACTGCCCGAGGGTGCTTACCTCGAGCTCTTCGTGCGGGTGGAGCGCCGCTGGCAGCACCGCGAGGACGCGCTGGACCGTCTGGGGTTCTGAGCCGAGGCGCTTCCTGGTGGGATGGCCGTGGTCGCGGGTGAGTCGGTGGTCCGGGAGCGGACGTCGTCCTCTCGGTCGGCGGGATGCTCCGTCGTCGCGGTCACCCGGGATGGTCCGCCGTGACCAGGCGGAGGAACGCCTCGGTCGCGGCGCGGTCGAGGGAGCGCCGCATCGGAGGCACCCGGGCCAGCAGTGCCCGCCGGTACGAAGCAGTGGCGAGGCGGCTGTCGAGCACTGCCACCACCCCCCGGTCCCCGGCGGACCGGATGAGACGGCCCGCTCCCTGGGCCAGGAGCGTTCCGGCTCTCGGCAGGTCGATCGTCCCGAACGCCCCTGGCCCGGCCCGGTCCCGGCGGGCCTGGAGGACCGGGTCGTCGGGACGGGGAAAGGGGATCCGGTCGATGGTGACCAGGGAGAGGGTCGGACCCGGCACGTCGACGCCTTGCCAGAACCCGAGCGTGGCGAAGAGGCACGACGCCTCTTCGGAGCGGAACGCTTCGACCAGAGCCGGCTTGGGGAGATCGCCTTGGGCGAACACCGTGAACGGCACCCGGGGTCGGACGTTGTCGGTGGCGATGGTCATTGCCCGCCAGCTGGTGAACAGTGCCAGCGTGCGGCCGCCCGCCGCGCTGATGAGCGCGACCAACTCGTCGGCGATGGCCGGTTCGGCTTCGGGACGCCTCCGATCGGGGAGGGAGCCGGCGACGTAGAGCATGGCGTGCTCCCGGTAGTCGAAGGGGGACCCGACGTCGAGCTCGTCGGTGCGCTCCTCGGGAAGGCCGAGGCGGCTCACCAGCCCGATCGGAACGGTGGCCGACGTCAGGACCGCGGTCACCCCACCCCAGAGCTGCTCGGCGAGGATCGGACCGACGTCCACCGGGGAGACCCGGAGGCTCGGTGCGCGGTTCCCCCCGTCCACCCAGGCCACGTCGTCGTCGGTCAGTTCGTCCAGCCGGACGAGGTCGTCGGCCAGGCTTCCCGCCGACCGGAGCGCTCGGTCGCGCCGGGCGACGGCCGCGGTGTCCTCCCCGTCGGGTGCGTCGCGTTCCGCCTGGCGGAGCAGGTCGACCAGACGACGCACCCGGGTTCCGGCCAAGGCCACCACCGGTCCGAGTTCGGGACTGTTCGACGCACCGCCGGCCGGGGTCCCCGCCAGACTGCCGTCCGGAGCGTCATCCGGACGGTCGGCGGCAACGTCCCCGGCACCGGCGAGGGGCATCGTGCCGGGTCCCTCCTCCGGGCCTTGCGGGTCAGCGGTCGCAGACCGGGAGGTGACGAGCTCCGTCGGCGGGATGCGCCGGCCGACGAAGGGCAGCAGCGCGCGGGTGAGCTCCTCCCCGATCTCCGCCACCTGGTCGGCGGCGGCCGCTGCCCGGCGCGAGGCCCGCGTGTCCAGGGCCCCCCGGGCCACCGCAGCGAGGGCGCGGAACCGACCGGCACCGATCTCCACCCCCAAACTGTCGGTCATCACGTCTTCGACCTCGTGTGCCTCGTCGAAGACGACGATGTCGTGCTCGGGCAGCACGGCACCTCCACTGGCCACATGAGCGGCGTAGAGGTGGGTGTTCACCACCACCACGTCGGCGGCCGCGGCGCGTTCGCGGGCATCCTCGGCGAAGCAGTCGCGACCCGAGGGGCACCGGAACGCCCCCGGGCACTCCCTCGCCGTGGTGGAGACCATCGCCCACGCCCGGAAATGAGGCTCGAATTCGAGCTCGGCGCGGTCCCCGGTCGTGGTGTCGTCGGACCACTGGACGAGGCGCTGCACCTGAGCTTCGAGGCGGGGGGGGGCAC
>DAHXOD010000139.1 GCA_027365055.1 bacterium | reverse complement strand
GCTGCTGCCTCTTCTACTTCTTCGTCGTCGGCCTGGAGGTCCAGGTCCGATGGCGCTGGCTGCATCGGGGTTGCCCCTGTTGCCCGCCGGACCGAAAAGGTGGAGACACCGGTCGCTGCTGCGACCTCGGCGAGTGTCTTGCCCGCATCACGCAGAGCCCGGATCTCAGCCACCTTCGCCTCGGTCAGCTTGGTGGGGCGTTTGGGGCCGTGGGGGATCGGGAGCAGCGCGCCCATGCCGCCACCTGCGTAGTCCTCCCGCCACCGCCAGATCGTCGTCTCGTTCACCCCGAAGGCGTCAGCGACATCACGCTGACGGCACAGTGCTGCATTCACCACCTGGACCGCGGCCAGCCGTCTGGCACCGGGGTCCGATGCATCCCAGCTCCACGTTGGCTGACCCCACACGAAGATCCCACCGGAACCCGAGGTCTCCTCGGCGAATGCCACCCCATCGCCGATCATCACGGAACCGGCAGGAGCCAGAGGGAGTGGTTGCATCACCCCCAGTTTCGCAACGCCGGTCCCCATCGTCACAACCTCCTCCGAAAGTCCAGAACCTCTGCGCTAACTATATCATACTTTTGGCACCAAGAAGTGGATAGTTCCTGCTCAGGGGTCATCCCAGGGGACCTATGTCAGGAGTCCTGGACTCAGGAATGCGCAGGTCGACGATGTGGTGGACCCCTGAGTCGACCGGCGTAGGCGGTCCGCTCGATCCCGAGCCGTGCAACCCAGCGATCCGGCTCGATCGCCGACGTGAGGTCACGTCGCGGGGTGGGCGCCCCCTCTGTGTCATCCTTGGCTTGGACAACCACCCCGAATCGACGACCTCGCTGCTCGTGTGTCACGCCCTTTGACAATCGCAGCTCGCAGACGTCACCCCTGAGCACGGAAGCTCCATGAGTGACGCCATTTCCGCCATCTCATGACGGTCTTGTTCATCCGCATCGAGGACAGCCACTTCAGCCCGAAGTGCCTCCTTGCGGCGGAGCGCTGAGGCGGCGTCGAGCATCGACCTCCGAATCGCCTCAGATCGGCTCATTCCCGATGCTTCGTGCGTGTTCAGAGCCCGCTGGACTCATCGTCCAGGCGAACCGAGACTGCGCGGGCCACGGGACAAACGCATCACACTTCGTACTACATTCGCCAGTGGGCCGTAGTCGCTCGTATTCGAACAGGGATCACTCGTCCTCCTCGATGCTGAGATCGTACCGCCGGACGAGAGCG
>DAHXOD010000138.1 GCA_027365055.1 bacterium | reverse complement strand
CACTGGATCTCGGGCCGAGACCCGCGACCACGAACCTCGCTGACCAGGAACTTCCGTTTCGCCCGCCGGGCAATCAGCCGAATTCAGCTACTCCGCCAACGTAGTGCTCAATCAGACGGGCTCCGGAGACTTTCAGGCCCCCGACCAGCATGTTCGGGTGGAGGGGACATCCTTCGTTCGCGGACGTTCGCGCCTCTGCGCACGCGAAAGCCGTGGTGGTGGGCTCTGCATTATGCAGCCGCCATGGCGGTGCACTACTCATATGCGACCGCCGGACGAAGCCGAGTCAATAATGCCAGTGAGTTGCGGCGATTTCCTGGACGGCAAGGGTCAAGACTGACGTTCCGCACTTCTCGTGACCCAAATACGCCCCCCATCGGCCCTGGTCAGTGGGAAGTTGGACGGTCGTGCTGTCAGGTCAGCCGGGCGAGGCCGATCGATAGGCGGCGGCAGGGACGTGGAGCAGATCGAGCACCTGTTCCTGTAGAGGGGTGAGCTTCGGATCGAACACGCGGACGGTCTTCCCCTCATCGACCAGATGGTGACGTTGGACGCCGTTGAAGATCTCCAGGATCCTCGGGGCACTCGGAGCCGGGCAGTCTCGCAGTTCGGGATAGAGCGGGATGGCCTCCAGGCGTCTGTCGCTCATCGTGGTCCGGATCTCGCGTTCGATGAGTGCCTCGGTGAGCATGGCGAGGAAGTGGCAGAGCATGAGTGCCTCGATGCGGTGCGCGTGGTTGAGGTAGACGGGCGCCACCTCCTGGGGGCCTTTGAGCACGTGGTTGCGCCGCTCGAGATTGGGTTGGTAGCGATAGGCGGCGAGCACCTCGGCGGGCGTCATGTCCCGATCGTTGGTCACGAGTGGGAACATCCCGTCGGTCACCGCGTCGTAGGAGACGTTGTCGGCACGGACCTCGGCGGTGATGGCGAAGTGGAGCTTCTCCGTCTTGCGGTAGCGGGTGGATGCTCCGGGGCGACCACGACGCTCCTGGTGATAGATCGTCTCCACTGATTCAGTGACGCTGCAGGTCACCCACCGGGCTGACCCGGTCTCTCGGAGGGCAGCCGCGCCGGCCTCGGCCGCGGCCACGGTGGTCTTGATCCGTGACTTCGATCCCGACAAGCGGGCTTGGACTGCCTCGATCGCCGCCAGTCCGGCCTCGATGCGGGCCGAGCGGGATGCCGCGTCCCGAGCTGCCTTCGCTGAGGAGTGGACCCAGATGACCCGGTAGCCGCCGGCAGAGGGGATTGGCGCCTCGAAGACCCGGTAGA
>DAHXOD010000137.1 GCA_027365055.1 bacterium | reverse complement strand
CTACGAGAACACCTTCCCGGCGCAGCACCGCGGAGTCGGCATCCTGCCCGTGAAGAACATCACCCCGTACACCACGCGTGAAGAGGAGTACCGCGAGCGCTTCTACGGGATGCTGCCCACCTTCAAAGAGGAATGCGAGTCGATCCAGGACAAGGTGCGCGTGAAGCTCGGATACGCCTACAAGGCGTCGGACTACCCCCCGTCGAGCGCGATCATCGAGCGCTGTCGCTTCGATGTTGTCTTCTCACCGATGCCCGAGGGCGGTATTGCGCTGCCTGAGGAGCTGAGCGAGGAGGAGCGTCGGCGCATCGAGCGTTCGACCCGCGAGAGCATGGAGGCGGCCCAGATGGACGCGCGCAAGGATCTGCGCAAGCGCCTCTACGATGTCGTGGCGGACATGGAGGACAAACTGGGCAAGCCGAAGGATCTGCGCCTGGCGAGCATCAAGCACCTGGAGTCGATGCTGGCTCTGCTCGGCCGCCTGAACATGGATGAGGATGAGGAGTTCGAGAAGTTGCGCAAGGATGCTGAAAACCGCCTCGCCGCTGCCGTCGGTAGCAGCAGCAGCGGAAAACCCAAGAGTGGTCGTACCAAGCGCGCTGGCCGTTCAGCCACGCCCGCGGGTACTGCCAAATCATCGGCCACAAGTGAAGACGAGCAGCCCGATCGCTCCTGCGATCGGATTCGCGCTGCCGCCTGAGGTACACCTGACATGTTCGGAACAAACATCGACACCAGCAACGAGGCAAAGGGCCGCACCGACCTCGCCTCCTGCTACGTGGAAGACGACACCGTCGAGGCGAACGAGCAGACCGAGCGCGACACGCGCCGGATGCAGCAGAACTGGGTCTCGCTCGGGAACGGGGGATTTTTCACCCGACCGGCGGCGCTCAGCGACTTCGCCTGATCACCTCGATCAATCCCCGCGCGCTTTGCGCGGGGATTTTTTATCCCTGCGGCCGGGGCGGCCAGAGCCTCTTCGCGTTCGCCCGATCCGGCCACCAGGCCATCCCGCACTCCCCACAGCGCCAGTACGGCCGTTCGGTACAAGTGAGGCTCTCGTGGGTGGCGGTTTTGCACTGGGGACACTCGGGCCCAGCGCCCGCAGCTCGCGCCTTCGAGGCCGCCGGCGCACTGACGCCCAGGTGCGATTTGCCGCCGGCGCGCGCCTTGCGCACCGGGGCAGCGCGTGTGCCTGAGGCGCTAGGCCGTGGCGAGGCGCCGCCTCCGGCTGCCGTCTTCGGCTCCCAGCGCCGGCCAGGCCTGCCTCCGTTATCGATGAACACATGCTCGCAATCCGCGC
>DAHXOD010000136.1 GCA_027365055.1 bacterium | reverse complement strand
CTTGAGGGAAACCAGCTTGTAAGTTCCGCCAATATCTATGTACCTTCATACGCCACAATCCATCTTACCATAATAGATTATGATAATGGAAATGCAACAGCACCGTCGCAATATCTTAATGTGATGGGTACCCAGAACAACATGGAATTAATAGTGAATCAGACAAACGCACACGTTACCAACCAGAGCAGTACAGTTGGATCATATACTCATCAGGTATCAGCTGCATCCATTGCACACACATTCACACTCTTCAACAAGAACAATCAGGAAATTCTCAATGTACCAAGTCCATATGAATCAACAGTTTACACAACATTCACCACACAGGGAGCGGGATATTTCACATGGCAGTGTGAAGCAGACTGCGGTTCAGGTGCAAGCGGATGGGGAGGAGCAATGGTAACTCCCGGATGGATGACAGGTTCATTCATCGTCCAATAAACACCAATAACTTTTTTTTCTTATTGTAATATTCTTAAATGACATTTGAATACAAAGAACCTGATATCACTCAAAATATTTTTAACTGGATTATTTCAAATTCAAAAAAATGCAGGATAAATCTGGCACAGAGCGGTATGGGTCCTTATAATCTCATGGATTTTGGTATTGAAACAAACTTTGGGAAATTTGCGAAGGATGCATATTCAATTGAGCCGGATTTCAGGGAAACGATTTCAGATCTTTATGGTGTAAAGAAAAATGAAATTGTTTTTACTACGGGGGGTTCAGAGGCAATATTTCTTGCAGCTCTTTATTTTAGAGATCCATCAGGAAGGGCACTGATACCAGTTCCTGAATATGAGCCAATGTTCCGTGCCCCGTATTCAATAGGAACGAAGACTCTGCTGGTCAACGAAGAAGAGTTCCAGAAGGAATTCAACAGATCAACAGATCATGTTCTCATATCAAATCCAAACAACCCAACCGGTAATTCAGCCATGAGCGACGGAATTAAAATGGTAATGGAGCAAAGGCCTGAAAAACTCTTCGTAGATGAGGCATTCAGGGATTTTTCATTCAGTAAGGAAGCGTATACCATGTTCAGCGATCATCCGGATATCATAACATCGGTAACCGCCACAAAATTTTATGGGGTAGGCTACCTGAGGCTGGGCTGGATCATGGCCAGGAAGGAGGTTGCAAGCAGAATACAGGAGCTCAAAATGGTCACCTCAGGATCACTGCCAATGCATTCGCTATGGTTGGGTAACGAGATCCTCAAAAAAAGAGAACTTTTCATAGACAGGATAAAGGGACGAATCGAAAGGAATCGTGAACAGATAAGAGCATTCGCAAAGAAGCATGGTATAAAAGTCACTGATCCTGGAAATGCCTCTTTTTGCTTTATATATACGGACAAAGATGGTTATAAGCTCTCCTCGGAAATCATGGAGAAGGAAAAGATTCTTCTGACCCCCGGAGTATATTTTGGCCTGAAAAACGGTTTCAGGTTGTGCATCACCGGAAGCGAAGAAGAATTAAAGTCAGCACTGGAAGACATTGCAAAATACCTTTAGGTGCATATATGATAGAGAGCTGGAAAAAGCTAACATTCACACAGCATTACCCGAAAACAGATCTTTTCAGATACAGGGCAATGGCATACCTAATGATCCCTGAAAAA
>DAHXOD010000135.1 GCA_027365055.1 bacterium | reverse complement strand
GCCCTCACGGGCCAGGCTGCGGGCACGCTGCGCCGTTCTGGATGGCACGGACGCCGGGGGAAGCCGGCTCGTCCCGGCGCTTTCCGGGTACCGCAGGTTCCGGAGGTCTGCTGGAACGAGGGAGGTCAGGACAACCGAGTGGGATCGGCGCGGAGACTCAATCGGCGCGGAGACTCAGAAGAACTTCATCTGGCTCGGCGGCCAGATGATGGCGTCGACCTTCCCGACGATCAGCTTCTTCGGCACGACACCCCAGTACCGGCTGTCACAAGAGTTCGGCCGGTTGTCCCCGAGGACGTAGTAGCTCTTCGGCGGGATGGTCATCGGGGTGATCGGGGGACCGAGCGGCTCCCCCTTCGGGAGCCAGGGCTCCGGCAGCGGTTTCCCGTTGATCAGGACGGTGTTCCCGGAAGAGGAGATGCGCTGACCCGGGAGGCCGATCACCCGCTTCACCAGGTCGGCGACCGGCGGTCCTGGGCAGTCCTCCTTCGGAGGTCGGGCGAAGACGACGATGTCGCCGGTATGGACGCTGTGGAAGTCGTAGGCGAGCTTGTTGACGACAATGCGGTCCCCGATCTCCAGGGTGGGGATCATCGAACCCGACGGGATGTAGTAGGTCTCGAAGACAAACGTCCGGACAAGGATGGCGATCACCACGGCAAGCGCCAGGATGATCCCCCACTCCACCCAGCCCCGGTGGTTCCGTTTCTCGGGCTTCGCCGATCCCATATCGACGGTCGCCGTACCCGACCCACCGGCATCGCCGGCGAGCGTGCCGAGCGTCGGCGGAGAGGAGACGCCGGGAACGCTCGGGGGGTCGGTCTCGCTCGGGGGTTCCGTCACGGGGGGACAACCTATCCCGGCCGCCCGGCAATTCCTCGTAGGCTCCCCGCAATGGACCGACCGAACCAGCCCCGAGGATGCCGGACGGCCGGCCGTGGCAGGTCGTCCGCTGGCGACGGCGTGGCCTCCACCGGCCGCGAGGATGCAGGGCACCGGGGAGGGGGCCGCGATGACCGACGATGACGCTATGGAGGTCGCTCTGGCCGAGGCAGCGCTGGCACCGGCGCACGGCGACGTGCCCGTCGGCGCCGTTGCCGTCGTCGACGGGTCGATCGTGGCCGCTCGCCACAACGAGCGCGAGCTCCGCGGTGACCCGACCGCCCATGCCGAGCTGCTCGCCATCGCCGACGCTGCCGCCGTCCTCGGGCGTTGGCGGCTGACGGGTATGACGCTGGTCGTCACTCTGGAACCCTGTCCGATGTGTGCCGGTGCCCTCCTGGCGGCGAGGATCCCCCGCCTGGTCTACGGGGCTGCCGACCCAAAGGCGGGCGCGTGCGGATCGCTCTACAACCTGTGCGCCGATCCGAGGCTCAACCACGAGGTGGCGGTGGAAGCCGGGCTGCGTTCCGAGGATGCCTCGGTCCTGCTCACACAGTTCTTCGAGCGGGCGCGGCGCGGCTAGCCTCTCCCCTCGGAGGGATGCGAGAGTGGCCGAATCGGACGGTCTCGAAAACCGTTGTGGGTCCTGCCCACCGTGGGTTCGAATCCCACTCCCTCCGCGTGGTGCGGCTTGCTTCGACCGTGCGGGTGGTTTGCCGACGATCCAGCCCTGGCCGTCGAGTCGACACCAGGTGACCGGTCGGGCGTCCCTTGGCGGGGCGTCCGGCCGGTCCACCTGCCAACCTGCCGAAGACGCCCAGGTTCGCCTACCGGTGTCCCGATGAGTGCGACCTGGACCGCGCGCTCCCGAGTACGGCCGCGGCAACCAGGACGCCCACCACGATGGCGAGCATGCGGGCCACCGCCGGAAAGCCAGCCCGGAGCTCCGCCGCCAACAGTGTGCCGCCCGCGAGCCCGGTGGCGTGCACCCAACCTGCATCGGTAACCATTCCGGCCTGGTACAGCGCAGCCAGCAGCGCAGCCCGATCCCACAAGACCACCCCGGTCACCCGGGCCACCTCCCAGGCGT
>DAHXOD010000134.1 GCA_027365055.1 bacterium | reverse complement strand
TTCCCCCTGGCGCATCCGGGACAGAGGGCCCATAAAAAGGGGCGGCCAGTGATTTTTCCGCCAGCAAAAGGAGAATCATGACCGATCCGACCATAGCCCAGCCTCTCAAAAGAGTCGCTGCGGGACGAAGATGGTGTCCCCCGGCTTCAAAAATTCTTTCGCATGGACCCGCTTCTCGCTCTCAACCCTGTTGACGTCGATCGGGATGATCTTTTTCGTTCCGTCAAGGTTTTCCCGGACGATCTTGACCGATCGGACCAGGGCGACAAGCACCACCAGCGCCACCACACCGACGACGACCCCGATCACCATGACTTCGGCACCTGCCTCTTGTCGGTTGGCGGCACACCCGGCCGTGGAGCGGCCAGTGGCGACCGGAGCAGTCCCCCGCCGTTCCTGCCGGCCGCCAGGTCCGCGTTCACACCGCCGTCTACCTCTTCGCCCCAGACCTCGAGATGGACCCCGCTCACCCGGAGCACCTGGACGGCAGAACCCGAGCGCACCGCTCCGTTCACCGAGGTGGCCGACCAGTCCTCGCCGTGGACCCTGACGGTACCGCTTGGATCGAGGTCGCCGACGGCTACGCCCTCGGCGCTCTCGAGCGGGACGATGTGCTGCGCCGGCGTATCAGCGCCCGGCGACGTGACGGTCCGCCATGCCAGCAGCCCCACTCCGACCGAGACCACCGCGTCGGCGCTCACCAGCACCCACAGCAGCGGATTCGAGCGCCCTTCCACCACCATCAGCACGAGCCAGGCCGCGGCGACGATGCCGACCAGACCTGCGGCCAGATGGGCATGGGGACCCATGTGGAATCCGAGGAGGGAGAAGAGCACGACCAGTCCGAGCAGCACTCCGGCGACGACCCACATGCGCACCTCCCTTGATCGGTGGCGCGACCCCGATCGTAGTGTCGGGTCGCACACGCCCGCACATCGAGGTCCGGTCAGCCGCGACGCCCCATCATGTTCGCGTTGGGCGCTGCCCTCGCCACCAGGTCGGGGATGATCGAACCGAGCTCGGCACTGTCCCACCGGTCGCCCTTGTCCGCCTCCGGTCCGGCCACCCAGCCCTCGGCCACGCTGAGGTGGCTGCCGTAGACGTTGAAGACCCGCCCGGTGATGTCCTTCGACTCGGGGCTGCCCAACCACACCACCAAGGGTGCGATGTTGTCGGGGTCGGTGGGATCGAACTCGTCGGGCTTGCGTTCGGGCTGGTTGCCCATGCCCAGGTTCTCGGTCATGCGAGTCAGCGCGGCCGGCGCGATGGCGTTCACGGTGACCCCGTACCGACCGAGCTCCATGGCGGCGATCACGGTGAGCGAGGCGATGCCGGCCTTCGCAGCCCCGTAGTTGGTCTGCCCGACGTTCCCGTAGATGCCGGACGGCGAGGTCGTGTTGATGATCCGCGCGTCGTTGGTCTCCCCCGCCTTGGACCGCTCCCTCCAGTGGTCGACCGCCGCCCGCATCGGGGCGAAGGTCCCCCGCAGGTGGACGCGGATCACCGCGTCCCACTCGTCGACCGTCATGTTGACGAACATACGGTCGCGGAGGATGCCGGCGTTGTTGACCAGCACGTCGAGCCCGCCGAAGGTGTCGATCGCGGTGGCGATCAGGCGCCTGGCCCCGTCCACATCGGCGACGTCGTCCCCGTTCGCCACCGCCTTGCCGCCCATGCCGATGATCTCCTCGACCACCTGGCCCGCCGGCCCTTCGGACCTGCCGCTGCCGTCCACCTCGGCTCCGAGGTCGTTGACGACCACCACGGCGCCCTGGCGGGCGAATTCGATCGCGTGAGCGCGGCCGATCCCACGGCCCGCCCCGGTGATGACCACCACCCTGCCGTCACAGATGCCTGCCATTGGTCCCCCTCGTTCCTCGTGCCGGTCCTTCGATGCCGGCGCCGTCCCGGTTGTAGCACGGGTGAGGGCCGGCGGGGAAACCGTGGCGGCCGGCCCGGCGGGTGTCAGCCATTCCCGCCCGTCTCACGGTCGCTCAGGTC
>DAHXOD010000133.1 GCA_027365055.1 bacterium | reverse complement strand
GATCGATCCCGATGGTGTCGTAGCGGCCGACGGCCTGCGCGACAAGGGCCTTGGTCCCGACCCCGTCGGTCCCTGCCACCAGCACCGGGTTGCGGTACGCGCCCGGTGCCAGGGCGAACAGGCCACCGAACCCGCCCAGGCCGCCGAGGACCTCGGGGCGGAGCGTGGTCTCCACCAGCGGGCGGATGCGGTCCACGGCGCGATCACCGGCTTCGATGTCCACCCCGGCACCGGCGTAGGTCATGGGCGACGGCCCGGTCACGTGGGCGATCCGAGGGCAGTCACGTGGGCGATCCGGTGGCAGTCACGTGGGCGATCCGAGGGCCGTCACGTGGGTGAGCCGGTGGCGACCGGGCTGAGGGCGCTCGCCGACCGCAGTTCGACCGGCACCGGTACCGGTACCGGGTAGTGCCCGGTGAGGCAGGCATCGCAGAACCCGGCACCGGGGGCGTCGATGGCCTGCTTCAGGTTGTCGAGGGTGAGGTACGCCAGCGAGTCGACGTCGAGGAACTCGGCGATCTCGTCGATGGTCTTCACCGAGGCGAGCAGCTCGTCCTTGTCGGGGGTGTCGATCCCGTAGAAGCAGGGCCAGCGGAACGGTGGCGACGAGACCCGCAGGTGGACCTCGCGCGCACCGGCCTCGCGCAACATGATCACCATGGCCCGGGTCGTGGTCCCCCGCACGATGGAGTCGTCCACCACCACCAGCCGCTTGCCGGCGATGTTGTCGCGCAGGGGATTGAGCTTGCGGCGGACCCCCTGGGCCCGCTCCAACTGGGTCGGGGCGATGAAGGTCCGTCCGATGTAGCGGTTCTTCACCAGGCCCTGGCCGTAGGGGATGCCCGAGCCGAGGGCGTACCCTTCGGCGGCGGGAACGCCCGAGTCGGGCACGCCCATCACCAGGTCGGCGGCCACGGGTTCCTGGCCGGCCAGCAGCTCTCCCATCCGGCGGCGGGCGCCGTGGACCTCGTTGCCGTAGAGGATGGTGTCCGGCCGGGCGAAGTAGACGAATTCGAAGATGCAGAGCGTGGGGTCGATCCGGGGAGCGGGGAAGGGATGGAGCGAGCGGACCTGGTGGCCGTCGATCACCACCATCTCCCCGGGTTCGAGCTCGCGCAGGAAGGTGGCCCCGATCACGTCGAGCGCCGGCGACTCGGACGCCAGCACCCAGCCGGCTTCGGCCTCGTCGGTCGCATCGAGATGCCCCAGGCAGAGCGGGCGGAACCCGTTGGGGTCCCGCACCCCGATCAGGCGGTCGGCGTCGGCCAGCACAAAGGAGAACGCCCCCTCGACCGACGGCAGCACGGCCAAGAGCGCGGCTTCGAGATCTCCGGCGTGCTCGGCGCGCGGGCGGTCGGGAAGGTCGGGGGGGAACGCCTGGCCGAGCAGCTCGGCCACCAGGTCGCTGTCGGAGTCCACCAGGCCGGGCAGCATGCCCGCCCGGCGGGCCAGGTCGTCGGTGTTGGTCAGGTTGCCGTTGTGCGCCAGGACGAATCCGGCCCGCCCCACCCCCCGGAACACCGGCTGGGCGTTCATCCAGTCGCTGGTCCCCGCCGTCGAGTACCGGGTGTGGCCGATGGCCAGGTGGCCGCGGAGGCCCGAGAGCTTGCGTTCGTCGAAGACGGTGGTGACCAGGCCCATGTCCTTCATCACGGTGATGGCGTCGCCGTCGCAGACCGCCATCCCGGCCGACTCCTGTCCTCGGTGCTGGAGCGCGAACAGGCCGTCGAAGGTGAGATGTGCGACGGAGCGGCCGGGGGCGTAGACCCCGAAGACACCGCAGGCTTCCTTGGCCTCCATCATCGGTCGGCCTCCATCATCGGGCAGTCACCGCACTCACCAGGGGTCGTCGGGCTCGCCAGCAGGTCCTCCCCTCGACTGCCCGATCACGCCCGCCCCACAAGGGCGCTCGGTCACGGAGCCACGATCGGTCGCCCTGCCAGGGACACAGACTAGTGCCGGGTGACGGTAGCGTGACCAATCCGGCGGGACCTGCGCCACGATAGCGTCGGAGCGGATGATCGACCTGCATACCCACTCCACCGTCCCCGATGGGAGCG
>DAHXOD010000132.1 GCA_027365055.1 bacterium | reverse complement strand
CTCGACCGGGTGGTCGAGCCCGGCCCGCCGGAGGGCGTTGTAGTTGGGACGGCCCTCGGCGTTCTCCGCCACCCACTCCCGGGCGAAGGTGCCGTCCTGGATCTCCCCCAGGATCCGACCCATCTCCTCCCGCACCGCCTGGTTGATCACCCGGGGGCCCCGGGTCAGGTCGCCGTACTCGGCGGTGTCCGAGATGGAGAACCGCATGCCGCCGATGCCCTGCTCGTACATCAGGTCGACGATCAGCTTGAGCTCGTGGAGGCACTCGAAGTAGGCGGACTCCGGCTGGTAGCCGGCGCCGACCAGCGTCTCGTAACCGGCCTGCACCAGGGCGGTCAGCCCGCCGCACAGCACCACCTGCTCGCCGAACAGGTCGGTCTCGGTCTCCTCGGCGAACGTGGTGTCGAGGACACCGGCACGGGTGGCGCCGATCGCGTGGGCGTAGGACAACGCCAGGGCATGCGCCCTCCCCGACGGATCCGCGGCCACCGCCACCAGGGAGGGGACGCCACCGCCTTCGGTGTAGGTGCGGCGCACCAGGTGGCCCGGCCCCTTGGGGGCGACCATCGCCACGTCGACATCGTCGGGCGGACTGATGAGGTCGAAACGGATGTTGAACCCATGGGCGAAGAGCAGCACGTCGCCGGCCTTCAGGTTCGGAGCGATCTCCGCCTCGTAGACCGAGGCCTGCTCGGTGTCCGGTAACAGGATCATGATCACGTCGGCTTCCGCGGCGGCTTCGGCCACCGTCAGCACCCGGAGCCCGGCCTCCTCGGCCTTGGCCCGCGAGGACGAACCGTCGCGCAGGCCGACCCGGACGTCGACGCCGGACTCGGACAGGTTGAGCGCGTGGGCGTGGCCCTGCGACCCGTACCCGATCACCGCCACCTTGCGACCGCCGATCAGGCTCGGATCGGCGTCCTTCTCGTAGTACAGCGTGGCCATGGGGTTCAACCTGCCTTCTCTGAGTGGTGTGCGAGGCCGATCACGTCGGCGCCCGCTCGGGGACGATGGTCGGACCGGTCGAGCATAGGCAATGCGACACGCCCGGTCCGTTGCAGCTCGACGATCCCGTAGCCGCGGATGAGATCCTCGAAGTCGTCGAGCTTGGTCGGGGCCCCTGCCAGCATCACCGTCAGTCGATCCGGACCCACGTCGATGATCTTCCCCTCGAAGACACCGACCAGCTGGATGATCTGGCCGCGGGTATCGGGTTCTGCCTGCAGCGTGGCGAGCAACAGCTCGCGGACCCGGGCCGCCGAGGGGGCCAGCTCGGTGATCGACACCACCGGGATCAGCTTGTCGAGCTGCTTGACGATCTGGTCGAGGGGGGCCGACTCGACGTCGACCACGATGGTGATCCGGCTGAACCGCTCGTCGTCCGAGGGAGCGACGGCGAGACTGAAGATGTTGTAGCCCCGTCGGGAGAAGAGGCCGGCCACCCGGGCCAGCACGCCGGCCTTGTTCTCCACCAGCACGGTCAGGGTGTGGTGGCGCTTGTCGGTTCCGTAGGGGGACATCAGCGCCGCCCCCCGGTGAGCGAAGGGTCCACCACGATGTCGTCGTTGGACATCCCGGCCGCCACCATGGGGAACACCTTCTCCGAGGCGTCGGTGCGGAAGTCGATCACCACCGGCCGGTCGTCGACCGCATTGGCCTTGTCGATCGCCGGTCCGACCTCCTCGGGCGACTCGACCCGGATCCCGACACAACCCATCGACTCGGCCCACCCGACGTAGTCGGGCAGGTCGGGCGACAGGTAGACCTCCGAGTAGCGCTCCCCATAGAACATCTCTTGCCACTGGCGAACCATGCCCAGGTAGGCGTTGTTCAAAATGGCGATCTTCACCGGAATGCGCTCCGAGCTGGCGGTCACCAGCTCCTGAGCGGTCATCTGGAAGCACCCGTCGCCGTCGACCGCCCACACCATCCGGTCCGGCCGGCCCACCTTGGCACCGATCGCGGCGGGCACCGCGAATCCCATGGTGCCGAGGCCACCCGAGTTCACCCACGTGTTCGGGTAGTCGAACTGCCACCACTGCGAGGCGAACATCTGGTGCTGGCCGACCCCGGACGCCACGATGGTGTCGTCCGGCGTCGCATCCCGAAGGGCCTCCAACACCATCTGGGGCTTGAGACCCCCGGCGGTGTCGGAGGCGTCGTAGACCAGGGGGAAGCGCTGCTGCCACTCGCCCAGCTGGGCCCGCCAGGGAGCGAGCCGGCTGCGAGGGAACGACTCGGCCTCCGATCCCGCCACCGGGATGGCTCCCTCCGGCGCGTCCGACG
>DAHXOD010000131.1 GCA_027365055.1 bacterium | reverse complement strand
AACCGCAACAGGCTTCCCCACGACGGTGCCCCCGACCCCGGCGTGGCGACCCCGAAGACCGACAGCGCGCCGTGGCCGGCTGTCACCACCCCGATCACCCAAGGCAGGCACAGCACGATCGCCACTCCGGTGGCACCCAGCGACGTCCACAGAGCCCGGAGCGCCTGGCTCGTGCGGCCGGCCAGGACCGATCCCACCACCACGGCCGCAGCGACCACGACCACCACCAGCGCGGCGGCGGGTACGAACGAGACGAGCACCGCGTCGAGCAGCCCGAGCAGCAGCACCACCCGCAACGCGGGAGCGCGGCCCCGAGCCGCCGAGCGTGCTCCCCGGACCGCACCGAACGGAGCGATCCCGGTGGCTCGGAACAGGATCGCCAGCACCCACGGAGCGCCGGCATACAGCGCGAGGGCATCGAGGCGACCGAGGGCCAGCGCGTCGTACGGGAGCGGGAGTGCCAGATAGACCACCGCCGCGACCAAGGCGGCACGTGGTGAACCGAACGGGCGGGTCAACCGAGCCACCCCCCACGCACCCAGGGGCACGCAGGCGAACAGCAGCACCTTCTGGGTGAGACCCATCGCACCGAGCAGCACCGTTCCGACCACGCCGATCAAGGCGAAGGCGGGACTCGCCGGAGCGGTGGACCCCACCGCGGTGGGGTGCCACCCGGTGGCGAACTGGACGAAGACGGCGCTCCAACGAGGGAAGGGCACGAACTGGCCGACTGACGGCAGTGGCCCCGTCAGCAGGCCCCGAGTCCCGATCATCAGTACGGCGGCCACCGCCAACCAGACCACCAGCCGGGCGCCACCGCCCATCGTGCCGGCGCTCGGCGCGGGCGCATCGGAGTCCTCCACCGACTCCGATCGGCGGGCATCCCGCGCACCTCCGGTCGGTTCCCCCGACCGGCCGACGAGTGCCTCGTCCCGGGCACGACCAGCCCCGGCGAACCCGTGCTGCATCAGGTGGCGGAGGTAGGCCGACAGGCGGGCGCTGCCACCCAGCTGGAGCTGGCGTACCTCCCTGTCGCTCACCCGCCGGTGGGAGCGGACCTCGACCCGGCGAGCCCGGATCGCGCCGAGCCGTCGCAGGTTCCAGCTCCACGCACGCCGGACCGCGGAGGCTCGGGACCGGTTGCCGGTGACGAGGGAGACCACCAGCTCGCCGCTGTGCAACAGGACGACCTGGGGGAGCACCCGGATCAGATGGCCCACTCCGTAGCACGTCAGCACCGTCCGGAGCTCGTGGCGCCGTTGCAGGTCCTGGAGGGTCACCGGAGCGCCCCCTCGGCCTCCCCCGTCGCCGGTCAGGGACGCCGGCAACGACCGGGTCCCGCTCGCCAGCCCTTCCCGGTGGCGCACCCTGGCATCGGGCGCCACCACGATCCGGGCCCCGGCCACCTGCGCACGCCAGCAGAAGTCGAGATCCTCGCCCATCGCCACGATGGCCGGGTCGAAGCCGCCCAGCTCCTCGAACAGGTCGGCCCGGATCAGCGTGCAGCCCCCCGGTGCCACAAAGATGTCGCGCACCGCGTCGTGCTGACCGTGGTCGATCTCGTGGGCCTGCACCCGTTCTCCGACCGAACCTTCCTTGTCCACCGTGAGGCCCACGTGCAGGAGCCGCGCCGGGTCGTCCCAGCTGACCACTTTGGGGGAGACCACGCCGGCGTTGGAACGGAATGACTCCTCGACCAGCAGGTGCACGCCATCGGGGTCCAGCGCGATGTCGTCGTGGCAGAACAGGTAGTACGCCGCGCCCTCGACCATGGTCCGGACTTCGTTGCAGGTCGCTCCGAAACCGCGGTTCTCTTCGAACCGCCGGACGAACGCGAACGGCAGGACCGAGGCCACCCGGGCCGTCAGCTGGTCGGCGTCCCCGGGTCCGCCGTCGTCGAGGACCAACACCGACAGCTCGCCGTAGTCCTGCGATCCGAGCGAGGCCAGCACGTCCTCGAACCACGGACCGGGATCGTGGGCGACGACGACGGCGACGACCGGCGGTGCCAGCGTTTCCATCAGGGCAAGAGGCTACCGGCCCCTGCGGGTGGTGTGGGAAACGGCCGATCGGCAGGCCTCCGGTCGGCCGAGTCCCGCTCCGTGCATGCGGCTGCTCGCAGGTGCTTGCAAATGTTTATCATTTGAGATACACTTGTATCCATCAACCACTGGCTGCACTGCCAGCACTCCTTCGGACAGCACCACGATTCGGACAGCACCACGAGCCGGACAGCACCACGAGGGAGGCAGCGTCGCCGCGATCGCAGGAGGTCAACATGCCAGAATTCAACAACGACATC
>DAHXOD010000130.1 GCA_027365055.1 bacterium | reverse complement strand
GTCTAGCTGCACCAGCGTCTGCCTCTTCTCCATCTACCATATGATGCCATATTGTCGACCCGATCGCCGACGGGCGTGGCGACGGGACGACGGCCAGCCGGGCAAGCCGGGCCAGCCGGGCCAGCCGCCGGTCGTACGCGCTTGGCGCGACGACACTCGCGCGAGCGGGGACCAGGCGCTGATCGACCGCTCGCGTTGGCCTGCGCTTTCGCGAGCCGGTGTGCCCGGAACGCCCCGACAGTGGGGCGAGCGCTTCGGCCGGCCGATAGATCAACGAGGCATCACGGCCACGCGGACGAGACGGAGGGACGATGCGCACGATGCGATTCGGACGCAGCAGGTGGCAGCGGCGGGCAGGTGCCGTCGCGTCTCTTGCGGCCGGGGCACTGGTGCTCGCGAGCTGCTCGTCAGGTCCAAAGGGTGTGAACGCTCTCGGGCCGCCGGCCAAGCCGCCCACAAAGGCTGCCGTGGTCAAGACCGTCCAGTTCCCGTCCGGGCCGGTTGCCGAGCACATCTACGGTCCGAGCTGGGCACGGTTCGTCGCGGCGTTCCCGGGGAAGGTGGTGGTCACGGGCAGTGGCACTCCGACGCCGTGCCAGGTGGGCTCGGCCCCCGCCTACGACGCGACGGCTGGGACGCCGTTGACGGGGAGCAATCCGAAGCCGCCGTCGTATGACGTGCTCGTCTTCCGGTGCGGGTCCGAGTCCGGAGCTACGGCCTTTGTCCGTGGGTCCCTCGCTGCGCTCGCGACGCACCCGGTCGTTATCGACGGTGTAAGCGGACAGGACGTGCGGTTTACCCGGTCGACGTACGGCCCACGAAAGGGCGCTGAGTGGGCCGGTGGCTACGTCTTCCGTGTTGGCGCGATTGTCTACGTCAGTGAGGCATTCGTCGCCAGTTTGGCCCCGGCCCGAGCCTTCATGGGCTCCTTCCACTTCCACCTCGCGGGCTACACGTCGGCGCCGGTGAAGTAGACGCACCACATCGAGCCGGGACGTGCGGTCTAGTCCGCACGTCCGAACAGCCGATAGCACCTGAACGGGTCCCAGCCAGGATCCACTGGACCGGGTCGCGCCCGGTCCAGTGGATCGATCGGGAGGTGCGACGGTGCGAAGCGACACGAGTTCAAGGGGCCGGAGATGGGTGGTGGGAGCGCGGCGATGCGTTGTCGCTCTGATCGTGGTCGGCTCGGGGTTTGCGCTGGTCGGCGTTGATGCTGGGCCAGCGCTAGCAAGTCCTCCGCTGCTTCACTGCGTCGTCTTTTGTGTCGGCAGCCCGAGTACATCCCACACCCCGCCTGGCGGCGACAAGGGCGGCTCTGGCGGTGGAGGGGGAAGCGGCGGCACCCACACCCCTGGCACGCCGGGCTCACCAGGGACGACCGGGACGAAGACCGGGACGACCGGCGCCTCGGGTGGCGGCGGATCGAAGCCAGGTGGCGGCGGTGGCACAGGGTTTGGCTCGGGCAGTCCCGGTACGTCGGGATCCGGTGGCGGCCACACCGGAGTGACGAACCCGGTCAAGACGACGCGCACGACCTCGCCAGGCAAATCGGGTGGTGGGGGAGGGTCTGCGGGCATCAAGACGCACTCACCCGGTGGCTCGACGCCGCCGGCGAAGTCACCGGTCACGACGCCGACGACAGCTCCTCCAGCGCCCCCGACGACGCACCCGGTATCCACGACTCCGCCAGGCGGTGGCGGCAAGACGGGATCAGGTAGCGGATCAGGTAACGGGTCCGGCGGTCACAAGGGCAGCTCGAGCCCGCCTGCCAAGACGCCCGGCACCCACCCGACGACACTCCCCCCGACGACCGGGACGACGACACCGGGGCGCACGCACACGGGCAAGACCACGCGCTCGAAGGGCAAAGGCTCGAGCTTTCCCGGGTCGAACCCGACGAACAAGAACCACTCGAGCGGTGGGGGAGGGAGCTCGCCTGGATCCAGCTCCGTGCCGGGCACACCGGGAACCTCGACCCAGAAGACGACGAGCCAGAAGCTGCCGCCCTTCGAGATCTACGCGATCCCGTGCCCCTATGGCACCAAGCCGCGCTCGAACTACTGCACGATCGTGATCGCTGTCACGGGCACGGGCTACCCGACTCTTCCGCCAGGGTGCAGCTGGTTGCCGAACAACAGCGGGGACCCGATCGAGAGCTGTCTGTCGACGAGCCCGTACGCGAAGACCCAGCAGGACGCGTTTCCGGCCTACGGGGTCGGGCTCTCCGAGGCGGCTGCGTGCGTGACGCACTGGCAGGTCGTCTACGCAGGGCGGACCTACACCTACCCGCCGGCACTGAACGACTGCGGGGGAGGGATCTCGACGAGCTCGGTCGCCTACAAGGTGACCTGTGACAACGCGCCGACCTATGC
>DAHXOD010000012.1 GCA_027365055.1 bacterium | reverse complement strand
CGTGCAGCATCTGCAACAGCTCGGCGTGCGCTACTACCTGGCCTCGTCCCCGGTCACCCAACAGGCCGCAGCGGCCGATCCCGCCTTGACCCAGGTGGCCTCGACCGGACCGTGGAAGACGGTCTACAACGGTGCCCTGCTGGAGACGACGTGGAAGGTCTACCGGGTCGCCGACGCTCCCCTGGTGCAACCCCTGGCGGCGCGCCCGGTGGTGTGGAAGGGGGTGGGCGCTGCCCAGCACCAGTGGTTGGCACCGTCGCTGGCCTGGTACGACACGCCGGCCCGTTGGAACGTCGTTCCGGCGGCGAGCGGGCCTCCCACCTGGACCCGCGTGCCGGTCGGTGACCCGTCCCCGCCGGTGGTGGCCGAGCCCGCCACCACCGTGTCGCGCATCCGCCAATCGAGCAGCGGGGTCAGCTTCCACGTGGACCGGGTGGGGACCCCGGTGGAGGTGAAGCTGTCGTACTTCCCGAACTGGCAGGCGGTCGGCGCCCAGGGTCCCTGGCGGGTCGCCCCGAACCTGATGGTGGTGGTCCCCACCAGCCACCACGTGAGCCTGGTCTACGGGGCCACCGCCGCCAATCGTGACGGCCGGCTGGTCACCGCCGCGGCCGCGCTCGCCGCGCTCGCCCTCGGGATCTGGGGCCTGGTCGCCCGGCGCCGCCGGCGGCGGCCGGGCGTGGCTGCGCCCTCCTGAGCATCCGATCGCGGTGCCCGCTCCGGCCGGCCCGGAGGGCGGCGCGGGATCCAGGCGCCGGATCAGCTGCAGGGATACGCTCTGCCCCGGTGACCACGGCCGGTGCGATCGTCCGGAGCACTCGAGGTCGCAGGATGGAGCGGGACGATGCACGCACGAGGGAACGCGGTCGACGGGAGCGACGGGCGACGGCAAGCACGGCGGCAAGCACCACGGCAGCACGCACCATGGCGGCACGCACCACGGCGGCACGGCTCGACGAGGCGACCGGTGGCAGCCGCACTGGCGGTGCTCGCCCTGGCGGCGGCGACCATGGTCGCGGCGGCTGCGGCCCCGGACGCCGGCGCCACCGCGGTGGGCTCCGCGGTGGGCCCCGCGAGTATCACCGCGGCCCCGGACGCCGGGTTGCTCTACGGCCAGCAGGTGGTGGTGACCGGATCGGGCCTGGTGCCCGACAGCCTGGGAGCGGTCACCGAGTGCAACCTGGCACCGGACCAGCCCACCATCGAGGTCGACGGCTACCAGGTACCGGTCGGCTGCGCCAACCCCTACTTCGGGGGACCCTTCGGCCAACCGCAGACCCTGGTCTCCACGTCGGGCACCTTCACCGCCGCGATCACCGTGGTCACCGGGATCGTGGGACCACCGACGATCGGCATCGACAGCCTGGGGCGCGATGCCTCGACGGACGCAGCCGCTTACCCGTGCCCGCCCACCGCCGCCCAGCAGCTCGCCGGGGTGACCTGTGGCATCTCCTACGGAGGCCTCGCGTTCGGGGTGTTTCCCTCGCCGACCTCCACACCCTCTCCGGTCACGCCGGTGACGGTGCCGATCTCGTTCGCGGCGCCGGCGGGGCCGAACCATCCGTCGGTGTCGGCCAGCCCGTCGACCGGGCTCTCGTCCGGTGAGTCGTTGGCGGTCACCGGCTCGGGGTTCACCCCGGACTCCGCGTTCGTGGTGTCGGAATGCAACGTCAGCCCGGGAGAGCCGATCGGCTACTCGGGACTGCCTGGCCTGGGCTGCACGCAGAGCCAGGGGACGGTCCCGCTGTCCCTCAACGGCACCTCCCTCCCGCCGACGACCACGGCGGCTGGTGGCCTGTCCCAGAACTTCCTCCTCCGGGAGGGCAACATCGGGGGCACCGCGGCCAGCGCCGCCTATCCGTGCCCTCCGACTCCGGCCCAGGTGACCGCGGGCGGTCGCTGCGTGCTGGTGGTCGAAGACGGCGCCGGTGAGCGGGTCCAGAGCCAGCCGCTGGTGATCACCGGCCCGGTGCCGGTGCCCGCGGTGTCGGCGACACCGTCCCGAGGCCTGGTCGCCGGTCAGACCATCACGGTGCAGGCGACCGGTCTGTCGCCGGACAGCCAGGGGGCGGTGGTCGAATGCAGCCTCGCTCCGGGCCAGCCGACCATCCAAGTGGACGGGATCGCTGTCCCGGTGGGCTGCTCGAACCCGTTCAGCTCCAACTCCCCCTTGTTTGCGTCCTCCCCGAGCGGGACCGCCTCGGTGCGGTTCAGGGTCGTCACCGGGGTGCTCGGGCCACCCCAGGGTGGCACCGACAGCAGCGGCGGGAACGCGGCCACCGATGCGGCCGCCTATCCGTGCCCGCCCACGCCCGCCCAGCAACTCGCCGGGGTGACCTGTGGGATCGGTATCGGCGACCTGGCCGGGGAGCGCGCCTACACGCCGATCTCGTTCGCCCCGACGGTCTCGGTCCCGCCCTCGGTCCCCGTCACCGGCGGCTACCGGATGGCGGCCAGCGACGGCGGCATCTTCTCCTACGGCGGCGCCGGGTTCTACGGTTCGATGGGGGGGCGTGCCCTGGTCCGGCCCATCGTCGGCATGGCCGCCACCCCGGACGGGAACGGGTACTGGATGGTGGCCAGCGACGGCGGCATCTTCTCGTTCGGTGACGCGCACTTCTACGGCTCGACCGGGGGTCGCGTGCTGGCCAGGCCCATCGTCGGCATGGCGGCCACGCCGGACGGCAAGGGCTACTGGCTGGTGGCGAGCGACGGGGGGATCTTCGCCACCGGTGACGCCACCTTCTTCGGTTCGACGGGGTCGCTGACCCTGAACAGGCCGGTCGTCGGCATGGCGGCCACCCCGGACGGCAGGGGCTACTGGCTGGTGGCCAGCGACGGCGGCATCTTCGCCTTCGGCGACGCCGGCTTCTTCGGGTCCGCCGGGTCCCTCCACCTGAACCAGCCGGTGGTCGGCATGGCGCCCGGCCCCGGGGGCAACGGCTACTGGCTGGTGGCCGGCGACGGCGGCATCTTCGCCTACGGCGACGCTCCGTTCCACGGGTCGGCCGGCTCCCTCCACCTGAACCAGCCGGTGGTGGGCATGGTGGGCGGCTGATCGTCGCGGCGCCGACGCCGTCCCACCGCCGGGGTCCACCCGGGTCGGCCGGCGGGGGAAGCGGGCACGAGGGAGGGGCCACCCCGCGACGGCTGGTTAGGATGGCCCGGCGATGAGCAGCCTCTCCGACGTGTTCAAGGCGTACGACATTCGAGGCACCGTGCCGGGCCAGCTGTCGACCGACGCGTTCCGGGCGATCGGCGCCGCGGTGGCCCGCTTCACCGGGGCCCCCCGCCTCCTGGTGGCCCGGGACATGCGTCAGTCGGGCGTCGCCCTGTCCGCCGCGTTCTCCGACGGAGCGCGCGCCGAGGGTGCGGCGGTCGTCGATCTCGGGCTGGCCTCGACCGACCTGCTGTACTACGCGGCCGGGAGCCTCGACGCCCCCGGGGCGATGTTCACTGCGTCGCACAACCCGGCTGAGTACAACGGGCTCAAGCTCTGCCTGTCGGGAGCCCGGCCGATCGGTCGGGACACCGGACTCACCCAGATCCAGCAGACCGCAGAAGCCCTGCTGGCATCGTGGGGCGACTCGGGTCCGCCCCCGGTCGACCCATCCACACTGGCGCCGATCGAGTCCCGGTCGGTCCTCGACGCCTATGCCGACCATGTCCGCTCCTTCGTGGACCTCGACCGCCTACGACCGTTGAAGGTGGTGGCGGACACGGCCAACGGGATGGGTGGCCTGGTGGCGCCGGCCGTGTTCGCCGGGCTGCCCTTCGAGGTGGAGATCCTCTACCCCGAGCTCGACGGGAGCTTCCCCAACCACCCGGCCGATCCCATCCAACCGGAGAACCTCGTCGCGCTCAAGCAGGCGGTCCTCGAGCGAGGGGCCGACATCGGACTGGCGTTCGACGGCGACGCCGACCGGGTGTTCCTGGTCGACGAGCAGGCCCGGCCGGTCTCGGGATCCCTGACCACTGCCCTGGTGGCCGCGTCGATGCTGGCCAAGCATCCCGGCGCCACCGTGCTCTACAACTGCATCTCCTCCCGGGTGGTCCCCGAGGTGATCGCCGAGCACGGCGGGGTCGGCATCCGCACCCGGGTGGGTCACTCCTACATCAAGCAGGTGATGGCCGACACCGGCGCCGTCTTCGGCGGCGAGCACTCGGGCCACTACTACTTCCGCGAGAACTACCGGGCCGACTCCGGGATCATCGCGGCGATGGTCGTCCTGGAGCTCCTGAGCGTGACCGACCGCCCGCTGTCGGAGCTGCTCGCGCCCTACCGGCGCTACTCGGTCTCGGGCGAGATCAACACCGAGGTCCCCGATCCGGCCGCCATGGTCGAGGCGATGGCGGCCGAGGTCGACGCGGCCGGGGGCGCGCTCGGCACGTTCGATCGGCTCGACGGGCTCACCGTCGATCGGGGAGACTGGTGGTACAACCTCCGGCCGTCCAACACGGAGCCGCTGCTCCGCCTCAACGTGGAAGCGCCCGACGATGCTTCGTGCGCCCAGCGGGTGGAGGAGGTCCAGGCGGCGATGGCCCGTCTGGCCGATCACGAACGGAAGGGAACCCCATCGTGACGCTCGACCCACTGCTCATCGACGTACTCGCGTGCCCCGAGGACAAGGGGACGCTGTTCTACTTCGAGACCGAGGAGCGTCTCTACAATCCTCGCCTGCACCGCAGCTACTCGGTGCGGGACGGGATCCCGGTGATGCTGGTCGAAGAAGCGGTGACCGTCGACGACGCCGAGCACGAACGCCTGATGGACCTGGCCGGATCCGGCGGGGCCCGCACCACCGGCGAGACCGCCGGGTCGTGATCGACCGGCCGGCGGCCGGGCCAGCCCCGACCGCATCTCCCCTTCCGGTCGACTCGCTCGACCTCTGGGGGGCGACCGCCGGGCTGCCCGAGCAGGTCGAGGCGGCGGCTTCCGTTGCCCGGGACCTGCCCGGGCTCCCCGACCGCACCCGGGTCGAGCAAGTGGTGGTCCTGGGGATGGGAGGGAGCGGCATCGCCGGGGACGTGCTCGACGCGGTGGCGTCCCCGACGCTGCCGGTTCCGGTGGTCGTGACCAAGGGGTACGCCCCACCGGACTTCGTCGGTCCCAACTCCCTGGTGTTCGTGCTGTCCTTCGCGGGCGACACCGAGGAGACGGTGGAAGCAGCCGGAGCGGCCTACGAGGCCGGAGCGTCGATGGTGGTGGTGTCGTCCGGTGGAGCGCTCACCCGTCTGGCGGCGGAGTGGGACGTCCCTGTGGTCCCGGTTCCGCGGACCATCCCCCAGCCACGTGCGGCCCTGGGCGCCATGGCGGTGCCTCCCCTGGTCGTCCTCGAGGAGATCGGCCTGTTCCCGGGGGCCGCCCGCTGGATCGCCCTGGCGGTGGAACAGCTCCGCCGCCGCCGTGACCGGCTGGTCGCGTCCGGAAGCCCGGCGGAGGAGGTGGCGCGGCGGATCGGTCGCACGGTCCCGCTGATCCACGGCGCCCAAGCGGTCGGCGCAGTGGCAGCCCAGCGATGGAAGACCCAGGTCAACGAGAACGCCAAGGCGCCCGCGTTCTGGAACGTCTACCCCGAGCTGTGTCACAACGAGATTGCCGGATGGGGCCAGCACGGCGATGTGACCCGCCAGCTCTTCACGGTGGTCAACCTGCGGCACGACGGGGAGCACCCCCAGATCCGGCTCCGCTTCGACGCCGTGGCCACGGTGCTGGCGGAGGTGGTCGCCGGGATGGTGGAGGTGCGCGCCCAGGGCGAAGGGGATCTCGCCCAGCTCCTCGACCTGGCCCTGTTCGGCGATTTCGTCTCGTTGCATCTGGCCGGGCGGGAGGAGATCGATCCCGGTCCGGTGCCGGTGCTCATCGAGTTGAAGGAGCGGTTGGGGCCCGGCTCCGGCGGCTGAACCACCGGGCGCCGCCCCGGGATCGCCGGAGGCAGTGCGGTCAGGCAGTGCGGTCAGGCAGTGCGGTCAGACAGTGCGGTCAGACAGTGCGGTCAGACAGTGCGGCGGTGTGTTACCGGAGTGTGACGGTGGCGTGCCGGGATGGTGAACTCCCGAGGTTTCCCGCCAATTGCGGACCGAGGAGCGTAGAGTGACCATGTGAGCGACGAGCGGGTCTGTGGTTGCAAGTCGATGCCAGTCGCAGGCGAAACGACCCACGTAAGGCAACTCCTGGTTGCTGAGCATGGTGCGGCTTAGGAGTAAGTCCTGCCCGTGGCGCATCCGGTTGTCGGGTGCGGGCGGAGACGGGGGAACGCGCGCCAATGGTGGTGCCGTCGGAGGTCCGACCGGGTTCCGGTCGACCTCGCCGGTGCCCGGCCGTGACCTCCGCTGCAGGCGAGTGTGGGGTCAAAGACCAGGTCAGCCGCTCGTTGCCCACCGAACCGGAACGCGGCCCCGTCTGTCGGCGCCCCCCCGGACTGACCCTCAGAGCGTGCCATGTCGGTGGTATGCCCGATCGGAAGGCCGTTGATCGAAGCGTAGAGCGTCCCGGTCTCATGCAATACCCGACAACCAGGAGGCGAACAGGTGAACGTGGTCATCGCGAACGGTAGGAGGATCGTGCCCGACGAGGTGCGGTCGCTGGTCGAGGAGAAGGTGGGGCGCCTGTTGCGGCACTGCCCAGGCCTGGAGCGGGCAGAGGTCCACTTCACCGAGGAGCACAACCCGAGGATCGCCGACCGGGAGTGCTGCGAGGTGATCATGTCGGGCCATGGCCGGGTGATCCGGGCCCATGCCTCGGCGCCGGATCCCCTGGTGGCCGTCGACTTGGCGGTGGAGAAGCTCGAGCACCGGCTCGAGAAGACCAAGGGTCGGATCGTGGGACGGTCGCATCCTCGTCGGCAGGTGACACGCAGCGAGCGGGCGAAGGTGCGGACTGGCTGACCGGCCCTCCGTCTCGGGTCGGACCGCCGGGAGCGGACCGACCCGTGGTGATCGTCTGTCGACCGGGCGCGACGGCAGCACAGCGCAACGGCAGTACAGCGCGACGGCAGCACAGCGCGACGGCAGCACAGCGCGACGGCAGCACAGCGCGACGGCAGCACAGCGCGACGGCAGCACAGCGCGACGGTAGCACAGCGCGACGGCAGCACAGCGCGACGGTAGAGTGATGGTCCCATGAGCGTGTTCACCAAGGTTCTGCGAGCCGGCGAAGGGAAGAAGGTACGGCGACTGGCGGACCTGGTCCCGCTGGTCAACGCGCTCGAGCCGGAGATGGAATCCCTCTCGGACGACGACCTGGCCGCGTTCACCCCCCGGTTCCGCGAACGCCTCGGCAACGGGGAGACCCTCGAGGACCTGCTGGTCGAGTCCTTCGCCGTGGTCCGAGAGGGCGCGTGGAGAGTGCTCGGCCAACGGCACTTCGACGCCCAGCTCATGGGGGGCATGGCCCTCCACTTCGGCTGGATCGCCGAGATGAAGACCGGCGAGGGGAAGACGCTGGTGTCGACCCTGCCGGTCTACCTCAACGCACTGGCGGGCGACGGGGTCCACGTGGTGACGGTCAACGACTACCTGGCCACCCGCGACTCGGAGTGGATGGGCCAGCTGCACCGCTTCCTCGGCCTCACCGTGGGGCGGGTGGGCCCTGATATCGACGAACCAGCGGCCAAGCGGGCTGCGTACGCGGCGGATGTCACCTATGGCACCAACACCGAGCTCGGGTTCGACTACCTCCGGGACAACATGGCCCGCAATCGCGAGGCGATGGTCCAGCGGGGCCACCACTTCGCCATTGTCGACGAGGTGGACTCCATCCTGATCGACGAGGCCCGTACCCCGCTGATCATCTCGGGGCCGTCCAACGAGTCGGCGAAGCTCTACTACCAGTTCGCCGGCATCGTCCGGACCCTGCGGAACGAAGACGATTACGAGGTCGACGAAGAGAAGCGCATCGTGGTGCCCACCGAGCAGGGCATCGAAAAGGTCGAGCGCCAGCTGGGCGTGAGCAACCTCTACGACGCGGTGGGGGTCAACTACGTCCACCAGCTGACTCAGGCGCTCTACGCCAAGGAGCTCTACCGGCGCGACAAGGACTACCTGGTGGCGGACGGCGAAGTGAAGATCGTCGACGAGTTCACCGGGCGCACCCTCGACGGAAGGCGATGGTCCGACGGCCTGCACCAGGCGGTGGAGGCCAAGGAGCGGGTCCGGATCAACGAGGAGAACCACACCTGGGCCACCGTGACCCTGCAGAACTACTTCCGTCTCTACGACAAGCTGGCGGGGATGACCGGCACCGCCGAGACCGAGGCGTCCGAGTTCGCCAACACCTACGACCTGCCGGTGGTACCGATCCCCCCCAACAAGCCCCTGGTGCGCATCGACCAGCCGGACCTCATCTACAAGACCGAGGACGCGAAGTTCAATGCCGTGGTCGAGGACATCGCCGAACGCTACGCCGCCGGGCAACCGGTGCTGGTGGGGACGGCATCGGTCTCGAAGTCCGAGCAGCTCTCCCGCCTGCTCGAAAAGAAGGGCATCCCCCACGAAGTGCTGAACGCCAAGCAGCATTTCCGGGAAGCGGAGATCGTGGCCCAGGCCGGCCGGGTGGGCGGTGTCACCGTCGCCACCAACATGGCCGGTCGCGGTGTGGACATCATCCTCGGCGGCAACCCCGAGGGGCTGGCCCGGCGCGAGGCACTGGCCCGGGGGATCGATCTGTCGACCGACGAGGGGATCGAGGCGCTCGGGTCGGTGCAGGCCGAGTTCGAGGCGGTGTGTCGGGACGAGGGCGATCAGGTACGCGAGCGCGGCGGCCTCTACGTGCTCGGGAGCGAGCGCCACGAGAGCCGCCGTATCGACAACCAGCTCCGCGGTCGCTCAGGCCGTCAAGGTGATCCGGGGGAGAGCCGGTTCTTCCTGTCCCTCGAAGACGACCTGATGCGGCTGTTCGCCACCGGTGCGATGAACTGGGTGATGGGTCGGGCCCTCCCCGACGACATGCCGATCGAGGCGAAGATGGTGACCAAGGCGATCGAGCGGGCGCAGAACACGGTGGAGGGGAGGAACGCCGAATCGCGCAAGGACGTCCTGAAGTACGACGACGTGATGAACGAGCAGCGCAAGGTCATCTACCAGCGGCGTCTGCAGATCATCGAGGGCGAGGACCTGCGCGAGGAGACCGTCGAGCTACTCGAGCGCACCTTGACCGCGGTGGTGGCGTCCGCCTGCCCGAGCGAGTACCCCGAGGAATGGGATCTCGCCCGGCTGGTCGTCGAGATCACCCAGTACTACCCGACCCAGTTCGTCGACGACGACCTGGTCGAGGCGACCTCGGTCGGCCAGCTCACCGAGAGCATCCTCTCCGAGGCGCTTGATCTCTACGCGGCGCGTGACGAGACCATCCCCGGCGGAGAGGAGACGGCCCGTCAGCTCGAGCGCGACATCATGCTCCAGATCATCGACCAGCGGTGGCGCGATCACTTGGCCGACATGGACTACCTCCGCGAGGGGATCAACCTGCGGGCGATGGGTAACCAGGACCCGCTGGTGGCGTGGCAACGCGAAGGCTTCGGCATGTTCGCCAAGCTGATGGAGGGGATCGACGACGACTACCTGCGCTACGTGTTCCACGTGCAGGTGATGGCCGAGCCGGCGGCCGAGCCGGATCTCGACCAGGCCAGCTACGTCGCCGCCGACGACCCCGTCCAGGACTCCGCGTCGTTCGCCGCCCTGGCCGCCACGATCGGTGACCCGGCCGCAGCCGAAGAGCTGGCAGGGGTGGCCGCCCAGCCCGGCGGGGCGGCGGCGGCGGGGGCGGCGACCGGCGTTGGGGCGCAGGCCCGATTCGCCGACGACGGGGAGACCCAGGTCCCCATCGTCAAGTCCGAGCGAGAGAAGGTCGGCCGGAACGATCCGTGTTGGTGCGGCAGCGGCAAAAAGTTCAAGTTCTGCCACGGCGCCAACTGAGATGCCGCCTGGTGATCCCTCCCCCCGGGAGGGTTCGGGGTCGGAGTGGGTCGACATTCCCGGGGCCATCGCTTCGGCGGCCGAGCGTCTCGCCGAGGCCGAACGCTTTCTCGGGCGAGACACGTTGTCCGGGCGGCGGGCGGAGCTCGAGGCCGAGGCGTCCGCTCCCGGGCTCTGGGACGATGCCGACAATGCACGGAAGGTCACGACCGAGCTCGGCCGGGTCGTCGAGGATCTCGACCTGCTGGACACCTTGGGAGCGCTGCTCTCCGACGCCGAGACGCTCTACCAGCTCGACCAGGAGGAAGGCGACGAGTCGCTCCGCGCCGAGACCACCGAGGTGCTGGCTGATCTTGATCGTCGGCTCCGGACGATGGAGCTCCGGGCGCTGTTCGCCGGCGACCACGACGACAGCGACGCGGTGGCGGAGATCCACGCCGGTGCGGGGGGCACCGATGCCCAGGACTGGGCGGACATGCTCTTGCGGATGTACTCCCGGTGGGCCGAGCGCCGGGGTTTCGACGTGGAGGTGGAGGAGGCGACGCCCGGCCAGGAGGCCGGACTCCTCTCCGCCACGTTCATCGTGAAGGGACGGTACGCCTTCGGGATGCTGGCCGCTGAACGCGGAGTCCACCGCCTGGTGCGGATCTCGCCCTTCGACGCGCAGCACCGGCGCCAGACCAGCTTTGCCTCGCTCGACGTGGTGCCGTTCATCGAGGACGTCTCCGGCGAGGTGGAGATCGACGAGAAGGATCTCCGTATCGACACCTACCGCTCGTCGGGCGCCGGCGGCCAGCACGTCAACAAGACCGACTCCGCGGTGCGCCTCACCCACCTGCCCACCGGGATCGTGGTGTCGTGCCAGAACCAGCGCAGCCAGCACCAGAACAAGGCCAAGGCGATGCAGGTGCTCGGGGCGAAGCTGGCGGAGCGGCAGCGGGCGGAGCACCAGGCCACCCTGGACTCCCTGGCGGGGGAGCGGACCGACAACGCCTGGGGCAACCAGATCCGCTCCTACGTTCTCGCCCCCTACCAGCTGGTCAAGGATCTGCGCTCCGGCGAGGAGACCGGCAACGTCGACGCGGTGCTCGACGGCGACCTCGACCGGTTCATGGAGTCGGAGCTGCGCCGACAGGCCGACCTGCGCCGGCCGCGCACCTGAACGCGGGACAGTCGGGGGCGGTCCCGTCCCCGGCCGCGGTCTGAGGCGGGTTCTCCGAGGTCAGGGGGGTTGCACCCCTTCGGCTCCCGGGGCCGGTAGGCTGTGCCGATCGGAAACCCGTACCGCCGCTCGTCGTGCCGTCCGTCCCGAACCCCTCTCGAATGACACCCCTTCGATGATCACCTTCCAGAACGTCACCAAGACCTACAAGGGAACCACGGTGGCGCTGCGCGACTGCACGGTCGACATCGACAAGGGCGAGTTCGTGTTCCTGGTCGGACCGTCGGGCTCGGGGAAGACCACCTTCATCCGGCTCCTCCTGCGCGAGGAGGTGCCCGACTCCGGGCGGATCTGGGAGGCCGGCCGGGAGATCGGTCAGCTCTCGAAGTGGCGCATCCCCTACCTCCGTCGCAACATCGGGTGCGTGTTCCAGGACTTCCAACTGCTCCCCAACAAGAGCGTGTTCGAGAACGTGGCGTTCGCCCTCGAGGTGATCGGCCGGCCCAAGCACGTCATCGCCACCCAGGTGCCCCAGGTCCTCGATCTGGTCGGCCTCACCAAGAAGAGCGAGAACCTCCCTGGTGAGCTCTCCGGAGGCGAGCAGCAGCGGGTGGCGGTCGCCCGGGCGTTCGTGAACCGGCCGCTCATTCTGCTGGCCGACGAGCCGACCGGCAACCTCGACCCGAAGACCAGCCTGGGGATCATGCGGCTGCTCGACCGGATCAACCGCACCGGCACCACCGTCGTGGTCGCCACCCACGACGCGGGCATGGTCGACCAGATGCGCCGCCGGGTGATCGAGCTCGACCGCGGCACCCTGGTGAGGGACCAGGCCCGCGGCGTCTACGGGGTGGACAGCGCCGTCGCCGTGGCGGGCGCCGGTTCGCCGACCGGATCGCTGACCGAGGAGGCCCCGGGGCCGGCGGTGGACGACCTCGAGTTCATCGCCCAGCAGCGAAGGCTGGGCGCCTGATGCCGGTGTCCGCCGGGTACGTCGCACGCGAGGCCACGTCCAACCTGTGGCGGAACCGGCTGATGACGGTGGCTGCCATCCTGACGGTGGCGGTCTCCCTGGCGCTGGTCGGTTCGGCGCTGCTGTTGAAGCAGGGGGCGACCACGGCCACCGTCCGGTGGCAGCAGGGTGTCAACGTGATCGTGTGGGTGGACCCGGGAGCCAGCGGGGTGCAGAACCAGGCCGTCCATTCCCAGCTCATGCAGGACCCGCTGGTCAAGACCTGCACCTACCGGAACCAGGCCTACGACTACGCCGAGGCCAAGCGTCTGCTGCCTGCCCAGGAAGTGGCGGCCACCCAGCAGTCTGACTATCCCTCCTCGTACCGGTGCGCGCTGTTCAACCCGTCGGAGGCGACCGTCGTCAAACAGGAGTTCACCGGCAAGCCCGGCGTCAACTCGGTGGAGTTCCAGGCGGCTCAGATCCGCACGATGCAGAACGTCATCCACATCCTCCAGTGGGTGTTCCTGTCGGTGGCGGTCGTGCTGCTCCTTTCCGCTTCGGTCCTCATCCTCAACACCATCCGGATCGCCATCTTCGCCCGTCGCCGCGAGGTGTCGGTGATGAAGCTGGTCGGTGCCACCAACTGGTTCATCCGGCTGCCGTTCATGGCCGAAGGTCTGATCCAGGGGATCATCGGCTCAGCCGTGGCAGTCCTGGTGGTCCTGGGCCTCTACTGGGGGATCGGTCTCAATACGGCGAAGACGGTGGCCAACCAAGGCAGCTTGATCGCCCAGATGTCCATGAGTGGTTGGGAGGTCGCCGGTACCTGCATCGTGGTCGGGTTGGTCGGGATCGGTGTCGGAGTTGTCGGCTCCGCGTTTGCGGTCCGCCGCTTCCTCGACGTCTGAGCCACCAGGCTCCCACCGGAGTTGTCCGTGCAACCCCCTGAGGCGGGGCCGTTCGCGGTCCGGGCGGTCGACGCGGTCAAGGTCTACGGATCGGGCCTGACCGAGGTCACGGCCCTGGACCGGGTCACGGTCTCGTTCGCTACCGCCCGCTTCACCGCCATCATGGGCCCGTCCGGATCGGGGAAGTCGACCCTGCTCCACTGCATCGCCGGGCTCGACCGTCTCTCGTCGGGATCGGCTTGGGTCGGTGACGTCGATCTCGGCACGCTGTCGGAAGGCGCGCTGACCCGGTTGCGCCGTGACCGCATCGGGTTCGTGTTCCAGTCGTTCAACCTGGTCCCGACGCTGACCGCCCGCGAGAACATCGCCCTTCCCTCCCGGATCGCCGGGCGAACGGTGGATGGCGCCCGTCTGGACGAGCTGGTCGTGGTGCTGGGCATCGGGTCCCGTCTCGACCACCGTCCCTCCGAGCTGTCGGGAGGTGAGCAGCAGCGGGTGGCGGTGGCCCGTGCCCTGGTGTCCCGACCCGAGGTGGTGGTGGCCGACGAGCCGACCGGCAATCTCGACTCCCGGGCCGGTGGTGAGCTGCTGGGGTTCCTCGCCGACGCCGTCCGCCGCTACGGACAGACGGTGGTGATGGTGACCCACGATCCGGTGGCGGCCGGGTATGCAGACCGGGTGGTGTTCCTGGCCGACGGTCGGATCGTGGACGACCTCGCAGCACCGACTGCCGCCAGTGTCGGCGAGCGGATGCAGGCACTGCGGGTCTGACGTTGTCCGGGTCCGGCGGGTCCGACGGTACTGCCGGTCGTGGACAGCGGCCTGGTGGGATCGGGGCATCGTGTTTCGGCTGAGCGTGCGTGACCTGGTCCATCACCGGCTCCGGCTGGTGGCCACCGTGGTGGCGATCGTCCTCGGAGTCGGGTTCGTGTCGGGGACCCTGGTCCTCACCGATACCATCCGTGCGTCACTGCAGACCCTGTTGGGCCAGGGCGGTGCGGGCATCGGCGTCGTCGTCACTGCACACTCCGCCGTCGCTCCGTCCGGTTCGTCCCCCTCGTCGCCGGTGGCGTCGGCGCCGATGAGCGCCGAGGTGATCGGACGGGTCGAGGCCGTGCCCGGTGTCGTGGCCGCCGATGGGCAGGTGGTGGGTTCGGTCCAGTTGCTGCGTCCGGATGGCAGACCGGTCGGTTCGTCCTTCGCTCCCAGCCTCGGGATCTCGGTCGGGACCGTGCCGTCGCTCCGGGTCCTGACCCTGCGGAGCGGCCGGTTCCCGTCAGGACCCACCCAGATGGTGGTCGACGTGGCCACCGCCCGGGCACAGCATTACCACCTCGGGAGCAAGGTCCGGGTGGCCGGGGCGATCCCCGCACATGCCTTCACCGTGGTGGGGACCGTGGGCTACGGATCGTCCGACAACCTGGCCGGCGCCACCCTGGCCGGGTTCGACCTGCCTACTGCGCAGGCGGTCACCGGGCTGGTGGGCAAGGTGCAGTCGGTCCTGGTGCAGGTGGCCCTCGGTACCAGCGACCAGGTCCTGGCGACCCGGATCGCCCGCGTCCTCGGCCCCGGCTACACGGTGCAGACCGGCGCCCAGTACCGCCGGCAGAGCGTGGCCTCCCTCGGTGCCGGCACCGGGTTCCTCGCCACCGCATTGCTGATCTTTGCCGGAGTCTCGCTGTTCGTCGGTGCCTTCATCATCTTCAACACGTTCTCGATCATCGTCGCCCAGCGCAGTCGCGAGCTTGCGCTGCTCCGATGTCTCGGGGCGTACCGGCGCCAGCTCCTCACCATGGTGCTCGGTGAGTCGGCCCTGGTGGGGACCGTCTCGTCGGTGATCGGGCTGTTCGTCGGGATCGGCCTGGCCGCCGGCCTCCGCGGCCTCCTCGCCCTGCTCGGCGTCTCGTTGCCGTCGACGAGCCCGCAGATCCTCCCCCGGACCGTCGTGGTCTCCCTGGTGGTGGGCACGGTGGTGACCATGGCTGCGGCGGTGCTGCCCGCCCGACGGGCCAGCCGGGCCTCGCCGCTCGCCGCTCTTGGCGATGGCACGGCGTCCGATGCCGGCTCCTCGGTCCTGCTGCGATCACTGGTCGGGGTGGCGTTGGCACTGACCGGTGCGACCCTCTTGGTGGTGGGATTGTTCGGCCATGGCAACGGTCGGGCCATCGAGACCGGTGCGGGGGCGGCAGCGCTGCTGTTGGCCATCTCGGCGTTCGGGCCAGCGCTGGCCCCGCCGCTGGCCGGCGTGATCGGCCGCCCGTTTGCCCGGCTGGCGAAGCTTCCCGGGCACCTGGCCCGCGAGAACGCGATGCGGCACCCGCGGCGCACCTCGTCCACGGCCGCCGCGCTGATGATCGGGATCTCCCTGGTCACGCTGGTGGCGGTCTTCGCCCAGACCTTCAAAGCGTCATTGGCGTCGTCGTTGGCGAACGGGCTGACCGCCGATGGGATCGTCACCCCGGTGAGCGTCACCAACACGGGCTTCACGACCTCGCTGGCGGCGACGCTGGCGGCCGATCGCCACTTCGCGTCGGTCACCGGACTCGAGCAGGGATACGCGGCGGTGCGGCCGGTACCGCCGGTACCGCCGGCGCTGCCGTCCGGTCGTCGTTCGCCGGTGGGCGCTCCGGTGACCACGGAGCAGGTGCTCGGCGTGAACGTCACCGCGTTCTTGGCCGACATCGCGTTGACCGTGCATGCCGGGTCGATCAGGGCCCTCGACAGCTCGGTCGACACCGTCGCCCTGTCGAGGTCCTATGCCACCGCCCACCATCTCCGGGTCGGCGGTGCCGTCGAAGCCACGTTCCCGACGTCTGGGACCCGCCGGCTCCGAGTGGTGGGCATCTTCAGCGACCCCACCAAGGTGTCGGGGAGCCTGCTCGTGTCACGCGCCGCGTTCGCCGTCCACTATCCGGTCGAGCGCACGGACGAGGCGGTGATCCTCCGGTGGGCTCCGGGTGTCACCCCGACCCGCGGGTTGGCTGCTCTCCACCAGGCGTTGGCCCCCTACCCACAGGTCAAAGGACAGAACCGGGCCCAGTACCTGAGCACGCAAGAGACCAGCATCAACCAGCTGGTCGAACTGGTTGGCGCACTGCTGGCCCTGGCGATCATCATCGCCCTGTTCGGGATCGTCAACACCCTGGCCCTGTCCGTCATGGAACGCACCCGCGAGATCGGCCTCCTTCGAGTGCTCGGGATGTCGCGCCGTCAGTTGCGCTCGATGGTGCGGTGGGAGTCGGTGATCATCGCTCTGCTCGGGTCGTTGCTGGGGGTGGTGGTCGGTCTGGGGTTCGCCTGGGTGCTGGTGCGTTCGCTCCGGTCCCGCGGGCTGACCGCGTTCGCGGTGCCCTGGGAGACGTTGGTGGTGATGGTGGCCCTGTCCGCGCTGGCCGGGGTACTGGCGGCGGTGCTGCCGGCCCGGCGGGCGGCCAGGGTGGACCTGCTCGAGGCGCTGGCGGTGGTGTGAAGCTGTCGGCACCCGGGGCTGGCCGCCTCCGGACGGCAGGCCGCCACCGGACGGCAGGCCTGGTCGCTCAGTGTCCGGATGCCGTCACCGCGGTGGTGCATGCGGTGGGGAGCGGCACGCCGGTCAGCCGGTCCGAGATCCAGCGCAGTACGGCGCCCTGGGCCCGCTGGACCACGGTGCCGTGGTCGGCTCCCAGGTAGATCCGGTAGTCGACCGTATCGTGCTCGGTGGCGCACAACCGGCGGTTGACCAAGGCAGTGGTGGACGAGGCGGGGACCAACGGATCCGCCGAACCCTGGGCCACGAGGACCGGTGCCCGGATCGGCGCGTTCCCGGCGTCGTTCAGCGCCACCAGGCGCTGGAGCGGCCGACTGCTCCGCCAGTCGGGCCGAAAGACCTTGTCGATGGCGATCCGTTGGAATGCGGTGGACAGCGTGCTGGCGCACACCTGGTCGACGGAGGGAGCCAGGGCGATCGCCTGGGATCCCAGCAGCTGGTCGAGCGGGAAGGTGCCGTAGGTGTTCGCCCAGTTCACGACGGTCATGAACGCGTAGACGGCGAGCGGGTCCGGTGTGGAACCGAGCGTGCGGGGGAAGAGCTCGGTCACCTTCGCCACCGGCGCCAGGGCGACCGCGCCGGTGAGGAAGAGATCGGGAGCGTAGGTGGGTGCGATCTGACCGGCGAACAGTGCCGCCTGCCCTCCCTGGGAGTAGCCGAGCACCAGCACCGCATCTGATGCCCCGGACCCGACGAGGTCCCGGGCAGCCCGGGCGGCGTCGAGGACGGAATGGGCTTCGCTCAGGCCCACCAGGTACGGGTCGAGTCCGGGTGCACCCAGGCCGGCGTAGTCGGTGGCGGCCACGATCGTCCCCATCGCCAGCAGTTGCGCCAGGTAGGGGATCGAGCTGATGCCCTGGAGCGACGGGGCACACGACGCAGCCACCCCGGTCGTCCCATGGGCCCAGGTCACGATGGGTCGCCCGGTCGGTGGCGGGGGTCCTCCGGGCACGACCACCGTTCCCGACACGGCCACGTCGGCACCGTCGGGCGACTCCGAGTGGTAGAGGATGCGGTAGGCGGTCGTGCCGGCGGGAAGGCCGGGGCCGACGGCGATGGGCTCCGAACGGATCAGTGTGCCGGGTGAAGCGGGCGGCATCGGTGAAGGTGGTCGATAGAACGGATCGAGCGTCGACGGCCCGCCGGGGACGGTGCCGCTCCCGGCAGGCGTTCCCCCTGAAGAGGCGCCACCGCCTGCCCCGGGTGAGCGGACTGAGACCGCGGCGAGGGCGGATGACACCGCCAGCAGTCCGGAACCGGTCGGCGCCGGAGCGGGGTCGTGGGGGTGACCGCTCAGGAGTCCCGGGGCGAGTGTTCCCCGATGCGGCACCGGCGGGACCGCCGACGAGGTCGGGTGTCCGCAGGCAGCGAGCAGCACCCCGAGGACCAGCGCCACGGTCAGTGCACGGGCAACCCCGAGGTGGTTCGACCGTGACGGCGCCATTCCCGGCAAGCGTAGCCAGCCGCTTCCGCCGACCGACGTCAATGGGGTCGACGGTGGTGCGTCTAGGCTCCCGGCAATGAAAGGTGTCATCCTCGCCGGCGGGACCGGCTCGCGGCTCCACCCACTGACCCGGATCACCAACAAGCACCTGTTGCCGATCTACGACCGACCGATGGTCAACTACTGCATCGAGGCACTGGTGAACGCCGAGATCACCGAGATCATGTTGGTGACCGGTGGCACCCACGCCGGCGAATTCCTCCGCCTGCTCGGCAACGGTCACGAGTACGGCATCGACCGGCTGAGCTACGGCTACCAGGACCGGCCCGGCGGCATCGCCGAGGCGCTGGGTCTGGCGGCCCGGTTCGTCGACGGGGACCCGGTGCTGGTGATGCTGGCGGACAACATCGTGGAGCACTCGATCCTGCCCATGGTGGACGCCTTCCGGTCCGAACCGACCGGGGCCCGCATCCTCCTCACCCGGGTCGAGGAGGACCAGCACCTGCGCCACCTCGGTGTGCCTGTCTTCGACGAGGGACGGATCACCGCGATCGAGGAGAAGCCCGAGAAGCCCCCGTCGAAGTTCGGCGTCACCGGCATCTACTGCTACGACGCCGACGTGTTCGAGGTGATCCCGACACTGGAGCCGTCGGGCCGGGGTGAGCTCGAGATCACCGACGTGAACAACCACTACATCCGCGCGGGCGCCATGGCCTACGACATCCTCGAGGGGTTCTGGGGGGACGCCGGCGAGTCGATCGAGGCGTACTACACGGTCAACGACTTCGTGCGGGCACACGGGGCCAACCGGGACTGAGCCAACCGGGACTGAGCCAACCGGGACTGAGCCAACCGGGACTGAGCTGTGCGTTCGCGGCGAAGCGCCCGACCTTGATCGGCCTCGCCCGCCCGTCAGGGTGGAGACGGCCGGCCGAACGCCAGCCACGCGGCCTCGGCTTCTCCCAGCCTGGTCGACGGCGGACCGTCGACCATCGGCCACAGCTCCTCGGCGATCCCCCGCCAGTCGGCGGTGGCGCCCAGTCGGGCCAGCAGCGCATAGAGCCCGAGGTTGATCCGCTGGACGATCACGAACATCGCCGGGAGGTTGACCGCCTTGGCCACCGGGCTGTTGGTGCCGAACACCCGCCGCACCGTCTCCGAGGCGTACTCGCGCTCGACGGTGCGCGGGCCACGTTCGAGCACCAGGTCGTAGAAGTGCCCGAAGTAGGCGACGATCTCGTCGGTGCTGAGGGAAGGATCGGCGCGCAGAAGGCCCACCTGCTCGAGCGTCTGGCGGTAGCCCTCGCCGTCACCTTCGAGGACCAGGGTCCGGATCATCTGATGGAAGACGGCGATCTCCGAGGGAATGAACTCCTTGACCAGCCCGAAGTCGAGGAAGGTCACCTCGCCGCCGGGCCGGAACAGGTAGTTCCCCGGGTGTGGATCGCCGTTGAACATCCCGAGCCGATTGATGCCCCGGAACACGAACCGGAACAGGGTCTCCCCGGCCAGGTCGCGCTCGTCCTGGTCCCACTGCTCGAGCTCCGCGAAGCGCGCCCCTTCGGCCAGCTCGGTGGTCAGCACCCGGGTGGTGGACAGCTCGTCGACCACGGCGGGAATGTGGATGAACGGATGACCGCGGTAGACGGCGGCGAAGCGGCGTTGGTTGGCCGCTTCGTGGCGGTAGTCGAGCTCTTCGGTGAGCCGCTCCCGCAACTCGGTCGCCAGGACCTTGGCGTCCAGCGCGGGGAACAGCATGGGGAGCAGGCGCGCCAACAGCTCGGTGTTGGAGAGGTCCGCTGCGATGGCGTCGGCGACGCCGGGGTACTGGACCTTCACCGCCACCCGCCGCCCGTCCTCGGTCACGGCTCGATGGACCTGGCCGATGGAGGCCGCGGCCAGGGGGTCACGGTCCCATTCCCGAAAGACCTGGGCGGGCCGGGCACCGAGCTCGCGGGTCACCACCGCCTCTGCCAGATCCGGTGCCATCGGGGGGGCGTCAGCCTGGAGCTGGGCCAGCGCCACCCGGTACGGCTCGGGCAGGCCATCGTCGAGGAAGCTGGCGATCTGGCCCAGCTTCATCAGCGCGCCTTTCATGTTCCCGAGCGACGCGGCCACCTGCTCGGCGGTGCGCAGCTCCGCCCGGTCACGCAGCTCGGCGCGGCGCTCGGCAGGTGCCAACCGGCCCCGCAGCGTGCCGGAGATCCGGGCCGCCCCGATGCGACCGGCCAGTCCGGCAGTGGCCACCGATCGCCCGGCACGACCGGTGCGCCGGATGGGGGAGGCTCCCGAAGGCGGCGTGGGGTCGGCCGGGTCCGGAGCGCCCGGGTCAGGCGTCAAGGCCCGCCCACGCTGCTGCCTCGTCCCGGTGGCGGGCATAGTCGACCTTGCCTGCCGGCGAGCGCCCGATGGTGGGGACGAACCTGACCCGGCGGGGGGCCTTGTAGCTGGCCAACTTTGCCTTCACGTGCTCCACGACGAGGTCCGCGGTCACCGAACCGTCCGGCACGCCCGGCCGCAGTTCCACCACCGCCACGATCTCTTCGCCGAACCGCTCGTTGGGGATCCCGACGGCCACCGCGTCGAGGACGCCGTCGACCGTCTTGACCACCTCTTCCACCTCTTCGGGGTAGACCTTCTCCCCTCCGGTGTTGATGCAGACGGAACCCCGTCCCAGCAGGTGGATGCTCCCGTCCTCGGCCACCTCGGCGAAGTCTCCGGGCACCGAGTAGCGGGTCCCACCGATGGTGCGGAAGGTGGCGTCCGTCTTGACCGGGTCCTTGTAGTAACCGACCGGGATGCGCCCGCCGAGAGCGAGCACCCCGACGGTGTCCGATCCCGGGACGACGTCCGCGCCGTCGGGACCGAGCACCCGGACGTCCGGTCCGAGGGAGAACCGGGCGGTGCGGCTGGTCGATGCCCCCGACGACACCGACGTCCCCATCCCGAGCGCCTCCGACGACGAGAACGCGTCCACCAGCAGCATCCCGGGGTGATGGCGCAGGAGGCCCTGCTTGGACTGCTCGCTCCACATCACCCCGGAGGAGATCATCCCGACCAGGCAGGAGAGATCCCACCGTCCGGGCTCCGCGTCGAGCGCGGCAAGGATGGGCTTGGCGAACGCGTCGCCCACGATGATCAGGCCGTTCACCTGCTCCCGAACCACGGTGTCGAGGAGCTCGACCGGGTCGAACTGCCTCGAGGGCAGGGTCACCACCCGGCCCCCTTCGCTCAGGCACTCCATGGCGGTGAACCCCCCGGTGCCGTGCATCAGCGGGCAGGCGGGCAGCAGGGTCATCCCCGGCCCGTTGGCGGTCAGCTCGGCACGCACGCCGTCGATGCCCGCGTCCTCGTCGTAGCGCCGGAACCCACTTCCGTTGAGTCTGGCGAAGAGGTCGTCCTGGCGCCACATGACACCCTTGGGCATGCCGGTGGTCCCACCGGTGTAGAGCATGTGGAGGTCGTCGGGGCCACGTCCCCAGGGGGCGCGTACTCGGTGTCCGGCTGGGCCGGTCGCCTCGGTGCTGCCACTCGATCCGGCAGCGGTGCTGCCAACGGATCCGGCAGCCTCCTCGTAGGGGGTCGCCCACGGTGGACAGGGTCCGGTGCCGTCGTCCACCCACAGCCAGTGACGTACCCCGGGGACCCGGTCGCGTATCCCTTCGATGCGCTCGGCAAACACGCCGTGGAAGACCACCCCGACCGCGTCGGCGTTCTCCCACAGGTAGGCCAGCTCGTCGTCCGCGTAGCGGTAGTTGGTGTTGATGGGGACCATGCTGATCTTGTAGGCGGCGAAAGTTGCCTCCAGGTAGTACGGGCAGTTGTAGAGGTAGAGGGCGAGCGTGTCCTGGCGCTCGACGCCCGCTTCGAGCAGCCAGCGGGCCAGGTTGTCGGCCCGGCGGTCGACCGTCCCCCAATCCAGCGTGACCGAGCCCTGGGTGAGCGCGGGGGCATCGGGCAGAACGTCGGCCACGGTCTCCCACACGTCTGCATAGTTCCACGTGCTCATCGGTGCTCCACCCCTCGTCCTCCGTCGACCTTCGTGGGCCCTCGTCGGCCCTCTCGATTGCTGCGGTGTCATGCGTGCTGCGGTGTCATGCGTGCTGCTCGGCTCCGACCAGGACGTGCCCGCCGGACCGAAGCAGCCTACGCTGGCCGCTGTGGACTTCGCCCTTCCTCCTGATGACGACCCTCGTCGGCTCGAGGTGCGGGACTGGCTGGCGCAACATCGTGAGCCGACCGGTCGCCAGCTGGCCGAGGCGGGCTACGTCGCTCCCCACTGGCCGGCGCCCTGGGGGCTGTCGGCCGACCCGGTCACCCAACTGGTCGTGGACGACGAGCTCCGCAGGGCCGGCGTGCGCCGTCCGGAGAACACGATCGGCATCGGTTGGGCCGGACCGACCATCGTGAAGGCCGGCACTCAGCAGCAGAAGGACCGCTACCTCTTCCCCCTGTTGGCGGCGGACGAGATCTGGTGCCAGCTGTTCAGCGAACCCGGAGCGGGTTCCGACCTGGCGTCGTTGACCACCCGGGCCGAACGCGACGGCGACGAATGGGTGGTGACCGGTCAGAAGGTGTGGACGTCGTACGCGCACCGAGCCGACTTCGGTATTCTGCTGGCCCGCACGGATCCTTCGTCACCGGTCCACCGCGGCATCTCCTACTTCATCTGCCCGATGCATGCGGCTGGCATCACGGTCCGGCCCCTGGTGGACATGACGGGAGCCCACACCTTCAACGAGGTGTTCCTCGATGAGGTCCGTATCCCGGCGGTCAACCTGATCGGGAACGAGGGGGAGGGGTGGTCCCTGGCCAAGGTGACCTTGGGCAACGAGCGGGTGTCCTTGTCGGGCTCGGGGGCGCTCTGGGGCATGGGGCCGACCGCCGCCGACCTGGTCGACGAGGTGCGCCGTGCGGGCGGCGAGCCCGATCCCCTTCGCCGGCAACGCCTGGCGCGGGTGTGGTCCGAAGGGGAGATCCTTCGGCTGCTGCGCCTTCGGATGGTGAGCGCGGCCGTCGCCGGCGCCGACCCGGGCCCCGAAGCGTCGGTGCGCAAGGCACTGGCCGACGACCATGGCCGGCACGTGATGGAGCTGGCCTGCGAGCTGTCGGGTGCGTCGGGCATGCTTGCGGCCGGAAGCGGGGGAAGCGCCGTGGTCGGTTCCGGGGACATCTACAAGTACGGGCTGCTGTTCAGCCCGGCCCTCACCATCGGTGGCGGCACCTCGGAGGTGCAGCGCACGATCGTCGCAGAGCGCACCCTCGGGCTCCCGCACGAACCGGTCGCGCCCTCGTCGGCTCCGGTCGCTCCGGTTCCGTGATGGCGGGCCGCCGGGGGTGATCGAGCCGTCGGGAGCAGCCTGTCCTGATCCGCCCACGGCAGGGTGCCTCAGCGGGTGACGAGCGGACCGGCGTCCTCGTACCCCTGGCGAACGCCCTTGCCCGCCCGCCGGGTCAGCTGCTCAGGCTCGTAGAGCATCCAGTAGGCGTTGCGGGCGTGCTTTCGGGCCCGTTCCCGGCAGACCCGGCCCAGCGCCACCGGGTCCTCCTCCTCGTTCTCGTGGACGAACACTTCGAGTACGTGGGTGGAGGTGAGGAGCTGGGCCAACAGGATCCCCTGGGAGGCCTCGTGGGCGCAGACCTGGTCGATCGCCGCCTTGCCGGGCATGCCCAGCGCCACCACGATCCGGCAATCGTCGAGCTCGATCATCCGTTTGCAGGCCACACCCAGGTCCTTGAACCCGGGCACGGTCCGGTAGAGGACCTCGAACGCCTCGCCGTGGCCGGGGCAGTCGGCCAGCTCGTCGAGCGCCTCGGCTCCCATGTCGTAGCGGGCGAACATGGTGTCCACCACCCCGATCCGGTCCATGGCCGGAGCCTACCGGTTCGACCTGTCGTCCCGCCTCGGCAAGACTCTGCCCGATGACCGATCCCTCGCCCTCTCCGAGCCGGCCGTCGCTCGCCGACCAGTGGACGGATCGGGACGCGGCAGTGGTCTGGCATGGGTTCACCCAGATGGCCGCCTACGCCGACAACGCCCCCATCGTGGTCGACCGCGCCGAGGGTCGCGAGCTCATCGACGCCGACGGTCGCCGGTATTTCGATGCCATCTCCTCGCTGTGGGTCACCACCCTCGGCCACCGGGTCCCCGAGCTCGACGCCGCGGTCATCGACCAGCTGGGGAAGGTGGCTCACACCACCCTGCTGGGCAACGGGAACCGGGCTGCCGTCGAGTTCGCCGAGGCGCTGGCGGCCGTGGTCCCGGTCGACGATCCTCACGTTCTGTTCGCCTCCGATGGAGCGGTGGCCGTCGAGCAGGCACTCAAGGTGGCCTTCCAGTACTGGGTGAACGCGGGCGATCCCGGACGTACTCGCTTCCTCTCCCTCGGGGGTGCCTACCACGGTGACACCGTCGGCGCCCTGTCCCTGGGTGATGGCGGGTTCGGGACCGACCTGTTCGACCCGTTGCGGTTCCCGGTGCTCCGGACTCCTGGCTACGCGGACGCAGGGTGGGCAGTCCTGGCCATCGAAGCGATCGACCGCCATGCCGGCGAGCTGGCGGCCGTGGTGATCGAACCGCTGGTGCAGGGAGCGTCGGGCATGCTGGTCGCCGATCCCGATGATCTCGCCCGGCTCGGTGACGCCTGCCGTGCCCACGGGGTGCTGCTGATCTGCGACGAGGTGGCAACCGGGTTCGGCCGCACCGGAAGGCTGTTCGCCTCGGAGTGGGCGGGTCCGACCTTCCGACCCGACCTCCTCTGCCTGGGCAAGGGGATCACCGGTGGCTACCTGCCGCTGTCCGCCACGGTGGCGTCCGCCAGGGTGTTCAGTGCGTTCGACGGCCCCGACCTCGGGGAGCGGACCTTCTACCACGGCCACTCCTACGGGGGGAACGCCTTGGCTTGTGCGGTCGCCTTGCGCCACCTCCAGCTCATCGCGGAGTGGGGGGTGATCGGTCATGTCGGGAGGGTGGCCGCTCATCTGGAGTCCGCGCTGGCGGATCGGGTCGCCGGCCTGGCCGGGGTGGGCGAGGTGCGCCAGCGCGGGTTGATGGTCGGGATCGACCTGGCTCCTCCGGTCGACGGGTCCAGGTGGGGACGCCGGGTCTGTGCCAAGTCCGTGGCCCGCGGTGTCCTGGTTCGCCCCCTGGGTGACGTGGTGGTGTTGATGCCGCCGCTCACCACCACGTCCGACGAGATCGACCGGGTGATCGACGCGGTCGCCCGGTCGATCGTCGAGGTGACGGACGAGGATGACGTATCGGACCCGGCCCAGCCGGTGTCGGGTGCCACCCGATGACCGGGACGAATTCGGTGGCGGTGAACACGCCGTGGTCCCAGTGGGTCGAGGATCGCTGCCACGACGTGGAGGTGGCCGGCCAGTGGCGGAGTCCCCGTACCTTCGACGCCCGTGGACCGGTGGGTCAGCTGTGGGGGGCCGGAGCTGGGGTCCCTGCCGGAGCTGGCGTCCCTGCCGGAGCTGGCTCAGCGACCTCCGATCGGGTGACATCCTTCGCGTCCAACGACTACCTCGGGTTGTCGTCTCATCCGGCGGTCATCGCCGCCGGTCATGCCGCCCTCGACCACTGGGGGGCAGGTGCGGGGGCATCGCGGCTGGTGACCGGATCGAGGCCTGTCCATGTCGATCTCGAAGTTGCCCTGGCGGAGTGGAAGCGGTCGGAAGGAGCGGTGCTGTTCCCCACCGGCTTCGCGGCCAACCTGTCCGTACTGTCCGTCTTCGCGTCCGGCGGCGCGCAGGTGTTCTCGGACGCACTCAACCACGCTTCGATCATCGACGGCTGCCGGCTCGCTCGGGCCGAGGTCGCCGTCTACCGTCACAACGACCTCGACCACCTCGACCGCTTGCTGGCGGCATCCTCGGAGCGGTCGGTGGTGGTATCGGACACGGTCTTCTCCATGGACGGTGATTGCGCCGATCTGGGTGGGCTGGTGGAGGTGGCACGCCGCCACCGGGCTCTTCTGGTGTTGGACGAGGCACACGCCGTACTGGGACCGGAGCTTCCCGTGACGGGAGGCAATGGCTTCGACGGAGCTGGTGGCGGGGCGGCGGTCGACGTCCTGCGGGTCGGGACCTTGTCGAAGGCCCTGGGCGCGTTGGGCGGTTTCGTCGCCGGACCGGGGCGGTTCATCGACTTGCTGGTGAACCGGGCGCGGCCGTATATCTTCACCACTGCTCCCACTCCTGCGACCACCGCCTCCGCACTGGCTGCGCTGGGTGTGCTGCGGTCACCCGAGGGAACCGCACGAGGCAGGCGGCTCACCGAGCTTGTCTGCCGGGTTGCCGGTGCGGTGGGCCTGGGTGAGCACCGATCACCGATCGTGCCGGTGGTCGTCGGTTCGGAGGAGCGGGCGCTGGATGCAGCGGCGTCCTTGCTCGACCAGGGGCTTTGGGTCCCGGCCATCCGGCCACCCACCGTACCCCCCGGGACCTCGCGGCTCCGGGTGACCCTCTCGGCGATCCACACCGACGACGACGTCGATCGGCTGGTGGCCGCCTTGGGGGCACTGGATCGGACCGGGGTCAGTCATGCGTCCTGACACGCTGGTTCTCGTGTGCGGCACGGGGACCGAAGTAGGCAAAACCTGGGTCGCGTCCCGGCTGCTCGGCGAGCTTCGCTCACGCGGCCTCGGGGTCGCGGCCCGTAAGCCGGCCCAGTCCTTCGACGTCGACCTGTCCGGTGTTCGTCTGGGTGGAGCCACCGATGCGGAGGTGCTGGGAGAGGCGTCGGGCGAGCCAGCAGGCACGGTCTGCCATGCCTATCGTTCCTACCACCGGGCCATGGCGCCGCCGATGGCAGCTGAAGCGCTTGGTCTGCCGGCGTTCACTGTCGCCGACCTGGTGTCGGAGCTCGTCTGGCCCGACCGAGGTGCTGATGTGGGTGTGGTGGAGTTGGCCGGGGGTGTTCGCTCCCCGCAGGCCTCTGACGGGGACGGGGTCGATGTTGCGCGAGCGGTCCGCCCTGATCGGATCGTGCTGGTCGGAGACGCGGGATTGGGCACGGTGAACGCGGTCCGCATGTCTCTCGACGCGTTGGGTACGATTTCCGAGCGTGGAGCGGACCTCACGGCGGACGCCCGAGG
>DAHXOD010000129.1 GCA_027365055.1 bacterium | reverse complement strand
GGAGGACGGAGGTCGATGGCATGACTGAGGCGAAGAGAGCAGCGAAGAAGGCGGGGAGTGGGGGCATGGCCGGCCAAGCGCCCGAGGGGTTCACCGTCCACCCGAAGCTGGTCCGACAGTTCGAGCAGCGGGACAAGCTGGTGGCCGACGGCGAGGTGGACTGGGCGCTGGGCGAGGCGCTGGCGCTGGGCTCCCTGCTGGTCGAGGGCACCAACGTGCGTCTCACCGGCCAGGACACCCGGCGGGGTACGTTCTCCCATCGGCATGCGGTCCTGGTCGACTATGCCACCGGAGCCGAGCACGTTCCGCTGGCCCAGCTCAGCGGAGGTCAGTTCACCGTGCGCGACTCCCTCCTCTCCGAGTATGCGGCGGTCGGGTTCGAGTACGGCTACTCGGTGGTGTCGCCCGACGACCTGGTGGCCTGGGAGGCACAGTTCGGCGACTTCTGGAACGGCGCGGAGATCATCGTCGACAACTTTCTGGTGGCGGCGGAAGACAAGTGGGGCCAGCAGTCGGGCCTGGTGCTCCTCCTTCCCCACGGCTACGAGGGCCAGGGTCCCGAGCACTCGTCGGCGAGGATCGAGCGCTTTTTGACGCTGTGCGCCCGGGGCAACATCCGGGTGGCCGAGCCGACCAACGCTTCCCAGTACTTCCACCTGCTGCGGGCCCAGGTCCGCACCCCGATCCGTCGACCACTGGTGGTGTTCACCCCGAAGTCCCTGCTCCGGGCCCGTCAGGCCCGCTCGCCCATCGAGGCGTTCACCTCGGGCTCGTTCCGCGAGGTGCTCGACGATCCGATCGCCGGCTCGGAGGGATTCGACCGGGCGGGGGTGACCCGGGTGGTGCTGTGCACCGGCAAGGTGGCCTACGACGCTCTCGGTCGGAGGGACGAAGCACTGGCCGGAGCTGGGGGCGGCGCCGGAGCGGTCGAGGTGGCGGTGGTGCGGGTCGAGCAGCTCTACCCTTGGCCGAAGCAGGCGATCGCAGACACGTTGGCGGGCTATCCGAACGCGACCGAAGTGGTGTGGCTCCAAGAGGAACCCGAGAACATGGGTGCGTGGAACTTCGTCCACGGGCGGCTGCATTCCCTGTTGCGCGACACCCATTCGCTCCGGCACGTGAGCCGGGCGGAGTCGGCCAGCCCGGCGTCGGGGAGCGCCGCGCTCCACCGCCTCGAACAAGACGATCTGCTCCGTCGGGCGGTGGACTGAGCGGGCTGGTCCCGACGTCGGTCGGGCCACCGGTTCGCCTCGCAGGTTGGCCTGACGGTCAGCCGCCATGCGGGTTGTTCGAGCGGCAGGGATCACGTGCGCCAGGATCCCCGGTGCTCGGGCGTCGGTCGACAACGCGTCCGGTGGGCCGCCTGATGGAGAAGGTCGAAGATCGGACATGGCGGGGATATGGTGGGGACATGGCGGGGACATGGCGGGGACGTACCGCCCGCGTTGCGGGACCCCGAACGGCGATGCCGACCGGGCGTGCTAAAAGTGCGGCGAGGCGCTCGGGGTAGCCCGACCACCGCCGACCCGGCTGCCGACCTCAGGCACTTCCCCGAACCGACCGACGCCTCCGGATGGGTTCCCCCGTCCTCCGTTCCCGCCCATCGCCCACATGGGTACCCCGGACGGAAAGGGCTGCCGGTTGGTCGCCTCCGACGGCGGGGTCTCCAGCTGCGATGCACCGTTCTACGGAGCGGACCAAGGAGGGGACGGTCTGCGGGGTGCCCCTCAGCCTGACCGAAGCTCCGCCTGCGCCGACACTGGTCACGGTCGCTCCACGAGAGCCGCACCCTGGATGGGACAGACCAGGCCCCGGGGTCGTCGAGATCCCCGATCCGGCGGGTCGCCGATGGTTGCCGCCGCAGGTGCTTGACTAGTGCAGTACATGCCGAATCAACCACCACCCCGCAGGCGAGTCGTCGTCGACGGCTCGAACATCGCCACCGAAGGTCGTACCGTCCCCAGCCTGGCTCAGCTCGACGACGCGATCCACAGCTTCCTCGACGAGTTCCATGGCTTTGCGACGTCGGATGTGACCGTGGTGGTCGATGCCTCGTTCGCACACCGTATCGACCCGTCGGAGGTTCCGGTGTTCGAAGAGGCGATCCTGCACGGAGAGATGGTGACCCCGCCGGCCGGAGCGGTCGGGCGGGGTGACGGCTTTATCCTGCGTATCGCCGAGAAGTCCGGCGCCCTGGTCCTTTCGAACGACTCCTTCCAGGAATTTCACGCCGAGCGACCGTGGCTGTTCGAACCTGGACGGCTGATCGGAGGAAAGCCGGTCCCCGGCGTCGGATGGATCTTCACGCCGCGCACACCCGTGCGCGGGGCGATGAGCCGGACGGTCACCGGAAGGGCACGCCGCAGTGCGAATTCG
>DAHXOD010000128.1 GCA_027365055.1 bacterium | reverse complement strand
TGAGCGGCGTGTCGGCATCCACCGCCGCTACCGCTACTACTACTACGACCGTGCTGGTCGTCGACGACCAGGCCCTGGTGCGGGCCGGGTTCCGGGTGCTGGTGGACTCGGAGCCGGATCTCGTGGTGGTGGGGGAGGCGGCCGACGGGGCCGAGGCGGTGGCGCTCGCCGGCCAGCACCGTCCCGACGTGGTGCTGATGGACATCCGCATGCCGGTGATGGACGGCCTCGAGGCGACCCGCCGGATCACCGGGGCCGGGGACGGCCCGCCCCGGGTGCTGATCCTGACCACCTTCGATCTCGACGAGTACGTCTACGACGCGCTGCGGTCGGGGGCCAGCGGCTTTCTGCTGAAGGACACCCCGCCCGAGGACCTGCTGGCCGGTATCCGGGTGATCGCGGCCGGCGACGCCCTGCTGGCGCCCAGTGTCACCCGCCGGCTGATCGAAGAGTTCGCCGCCCGCCGCGGCCCGCCGAGCGGACGGTCGCTCGCCGCCCTCGACCTGCTCACCCCCCGTGAGCGCGAGGTGCTCGAGCTGGTGGCCCGGGGCCGGACCAACGCCGAGCTGGCCGGAGAGCTGGCGATGAGCACCGCCACCGCCAAGTCCCACGTGAGCCGGGTGCTGACCAAGCTGGACGCCCGGGACCGGACCCAGTTGGTGGTGATCGCCTACGAGACCGGCCTGGTGCAGCCGGGCTGAGCGGCCTGATGTGATGAACTGCTCGACGGCCTGAACTGCTCGACGGGTTCCCGCTCGCGCGGTGCCGTTTGGCACCATTGCCCGGAGATTCAAGTTCAGTCAAACCTTTGCTTGACATCCGTGGTGACCGTCGGTACCGTTGCCACCGATGGCGGCTTCACGGACCAGACCCCGGCGGACGTCGGATTCATCCGATGAGCGGCATGGGCGGCACGGGACGAGCGAGGACGCCGCACACCGCCTGCTCGACGCGGCGGAGCGGCTCTTTGCCGAGCGGGGGATCGACGGCGTCTCGTTGCGCACCATCACGACGGCCGCCGACGTCAACGGGGCGGCAGCCCACTACTACTTCGGATCGAAGCAAGGTCTGGTCGAGGCGATCTTTGCCCGGCGGATGGAGACGCTGGCGGCACAACGCGCCGGGCTACTGAGCCGCTTGGAACGGACGGGCTCGGTCGACGTGCGCGGGATCGCCGAAACATTCCTCCGCCCGCTCGCCGACATGGTCATCGACCCCGCCGACCCCCCGCCGTCACTACGTTGCCTTTCTCGCCGGTGCTCTGCGCCCAGGCCCGGCGCGAACTACTGCGATCCTCGCCTTCGAGGATCAACGCATGCAATTTGCTACCCCGATGGGTCGAGCGTTGCCCGACGTGCCCCACCAGATCCGCATGTTCCGCTTCCTGATCCTCGTTCAGGCCGGCGTTGCCCTTCTGGCCGATCTCGACCTGACCCGGCAGTCGTGGGACACCGCCGGTGTGGCCATTACCCCGACTGAACTGATCGAACAGGTCGTCGACACGCTCACCGGGGTGTTGGCGGGGCAGCCCACCAACACCTTTTCTCGTTCTGATGGGAGGCATCAGTGACCAACCTGGCTCACTCCGGAGGCACCTGGCCCTTCGCGACGAAGCGTCGGCTCGCGGCGAGGAGTGACACTGCGCACACCGGTCGTCCGACTCGATCGGAGCCGGCCGCGGCGTCGCTATCGAAGACCCGGACGGCGCGAACTGCTGCACTGCGCCCGCTAGGCGTCGTCGCGGCAGCGCTGGCGATCACGACCACACTGTTGACGGGGATGGCGAGTCCGGCCGTCGCCATTCCCTCGACCGTCTATGCGGCACCAACGGCTCAGGGCTCGGGAACGTGCTTCGACGCGACAGACGCATGCACGTTGACCGCCGCGCTGACGACTGTCAGCTTGGGGGGAACGATCGACCTTGCGACCGGCACCTACGGAACCCCGGGAGGCACCAGCTCGTACACGCTCGCCAGGTCGGTCACCATCCAGGCGGAGTCGGGCGCGGCCCCCGTACTGAACGGTGAAGCGGACGGGTCCCCGGTGTTGACGGTTGACTCCGGGGTCACCGCCGTCCTCGACGGTATCGTCGTCACCAATGGCGGGAGCCCGACGACGGTTCTCAACGGTGGGGGTATCGTCGACGACGGCACACTGACGATCGAGGACTCGACGATCACCGGCAACAACGTCGCACGACAAGGGAATGTCGGGGGCGGCATCTTCACAGCAATCAACTCGTCGCTGTCGATCGTCGACTCGACGATATCGGACAACGTGGCGAGCACGCAGGGTGGTGCGATCAACAGCGACGGTGCGCTCTCGATCTCGTCTTCGACGATCTCGGGCAATTCCCTGACGAGCTCCCTGGCATTTGGCGGGGCCGGGATTGTCGCAGACGCCGGCTCATTCGCGGTCACCGATTCCACAATCGCCGGCAACTCCGAATTGGCGGGATTCGGCGGCGGTATCTTTATTGGAGGCACCAAATTCGTGCCGAACACCGTGACCGACTCCACGATATTCGGCAACACCTCGCCATTCAGTGACGCGATCGCCGTGGCTCAGGGTGGTAGCCCAATCACGTTGGCCGGTGACATCCTCGCCCGTCCTT
>DAHXOD010000127.1 GCA_027365055.1 bacterium | reverse complement strand
GGTCGCATGCGAAGGCTGGTTGAGCAGCGACGGGCTCGGACCGGCCACCTGGCCGTAGCTGACCAGCTCGCCCAACGGGGTGACTCCCAGCTCGTCGGCCTTCGCCCGCGACATCACCACGACCGCGGCCCCGCCGTCGGAGATCTGCGAGGCGTTCCCGGCGGTGATGGTGCCGGACTTGTCGAACGCGGGGCGGAGCTTGCCGAGCGACTCCGCCGTGGTCTCGGGGCGGACCCCCTCGTCGGTGTCGACGACGATCGGGTCGCCCTTGCGCTGGGGCACGCTCACCGGGACGATCTCGTCGGCGAACTTCCCGTCCTTGATGGCGGCGGCGGCCCGCTCGTGGGAGAGCGCGCTGAAGGCATCCTGGCGCTCGCGAGAGACCCCGTCGGCACCGTTGTACCGCTCGGTGCCAAGGCCCATCGCACACTGGTCGAACGCACAGAACAGCCCGTCGTACATCATCGAGTCCACCACGGACTGGTCCCCGATCCGGTACCCCCCGCGCGCTCCGGGAAGCAGGTAGGGCGCCTGGGTCATCGACTCCATGCCGCCGGCCACCACGATGTCGGCCTCGCCCGCGGCGATCAGAAGATCGGCCAGGTAGATGGCGTTGAGGCCCGACAGGCAGACCTTGTTCACCGTGGTCGACGGGACATCCATGGGGATGCCGCCCTTGGTGGCCGCCTGGCGGGCGGTGATCTGGCCGGTGCCCGCCAGGATCACCTGACCCATGAACACGTAGTCGACCTGGTCCGGGCGCACCCCGGCCCGCTCCAGGGCAGCGGCGATGGCGAAGCCTCCGAGCTCGGTGGCAGCGAAGCTCCCGAGGGAGCCCGAGAGCTTACCGATCGGGGTACGCGCCCCTGCGACGATGACGGATCCGGACATGATGACCTCCGGGGCCCAACGGCCCTGCTCTGGCGGCGACCCCCCTATGGGCCGACCACGCAACACTCAGCCTCCACACGCTAATCGAGTGGACCCGAGTGGGGAAACGGTGGAGCGCCCGGGCCCCGAACCCACGGCGCGGGACCCGCCGAAGCCTGGGAGATCCGTCACACCCGACGGGCTATCCTCACCCCCCATGCAGGAATTCCTCTCAGCCATCCAGTCGGGAGCCACCGGAGACGAGATCGCCGCCATCCCGCTCCCCCAGTCCTACCGGGCTGCCTTCGTCCGCCGCGAGGACGCCGACATGTTCGAGGGGCTCGCCTCCGAGGACAAGGACCCCCGCAAGGCGCTTCACGTCGACGACGTGGCCGTCCCCGAGCTGGCTCCCGACGAGGTCTACCTGGCGGTGATGGCCAGCTCGATCAACTTCAACACGGTGTGGACCTCGATCTTCGAGCCGCTCCCCACCTTCGGGTTCCTCGACCGGCTCGGCAGAGAGAGCGCCTGGGGCGCCCGCCATGCGCTGCCCTACCACGTGGTCGGCTCGGACGCCTCGGCCGTCGTGCTGCGCACCGGTTCGGCGGTCCGCCGCTGGAAGGCGGGCGACAAGGTCACCGTCCACTGCAACTACGTCGACGACCAGAGCCCGTCGGCCCACGACGACTCGATGCTGGCCGACAACCAGCGCATCTGGGGGTTCGAGACCAACTTCGGGGGCCTCGCCGACCTCGCCATCGTGAAGGCGAACCAGTTGATGCCCAAGCCCACCCACCTGAGCTGGGAGGAGGCGGCGATCAACGCCCTGTGCAACTCGACCTCCTACCGGATGGTGGTCTCCAAGAACGGCGCGGCGATGCAACAGAACGACCGCGTGCTCGTCTGGGGTGCTTCGGGCGGGCTCGGCTCGTACGCGGTGCAGTACGTGCTGAACGGCGGAGGGATCCCGATCGGGGTCGTCTCGTCCCCCGAGAAGGTCGACCTCCTCCACGAGCTCGGGGTGGAAGCGGTCATCGACCGCAAGGCGGCCGGGTACCGGTTCTGGAAGGACGAGCACACCCAGGACGAGTCGGAGTGGCGGCGGCTGGGCAAGGACATCCGTGCCCTGGTGGGCGAGGACGTCGACATCGTCTTCGAGCATCCGGGGCGCCAGACCATGGGAGCGTCGGTGTTCGCCGCCAAGCGGGGTGGCATGGTCGTCACCTGCGCGGCGACGTCGGGGTACATGATCGAGTACGACAACCGTCACCTGTGGATGAAGCTGAAGACGATCAAGGGCTCCCACTTCGCCAACTACCGCGAGGCCTGGGACGCCAACCAGCTGGTGTGCGAAGGGAAGATCCTGCCGCCGCTGTCTGCGGTCCACCCGCTCGAAGAGGTGGGCGAGGCGGCCTACCAGGTGCACCACAACCTCCACGAGGGGAAGATCGGCGTGCTCTGTCTGGCACCCGAGGAAGGCCTCGGCATCGACGACCCCGAACTGCGGGCACGGGTAGGTGAGGACCGGATCACCCTGTTCCGCAGGCATGGCGCCTGATGACGGCGCCGATGCTCACCGAGATCGATCACGTGGCGATCGCCGTGCGCGACCTCGACGCCGCGATCTCCTACTACGCCGACACGTTCGGGGCCACCGTCGCCCATCGCGAGCGGATCGAGTCCGACGGGGTCGAGGAGGCGCTGCTGAAGGTGGCGGACAGCTACATCCAGTTGCTGACGCCAACC
>DAHXOD010000126.1 GCA_027365055.1 bacterium | reverse complement strand
GGCCACCCAGGCGACCGTCCGCTGGAGCCTCGGGGACGGCACGGGCGGGTGTGACGGTTCCGCCACGGTCGGCGCCGCGGTCACCGGTCGTCCCTGTGGCACTGCGTCGGCTCAACGATCATGGGCGGGGGAGGCTCCTCGGCGTCCGTGCTTGCGTGCGTCCGTGCTTCCGACGGCTCGGGGCGGAGCGGGCGAGCCGACATCGAGGAACCCCGCATCTGCAGGAACACTCGTTCACTCCCGATTCCGTAACGTCATTGTAACGAGAAGTGGGCCGGGAACAAGTGCGGCGGCTGGTTGCCCGCAGACCCCACCTAAGGTGAGCCCATGAAACGACGAACCCTTGGGACCACCGGTGTGACCGTCAGCCAGCTCTGCCTGGGGGCCATGATGTTCGGAGCGTGGGGGAACACCGACCACGACGACTCCATCCGCATCATCCACCGTGCCCTCGACGCCGGCATCAACTTCATCGACACTGCCGACGTCTACTCGGCAGGCGAGTCCGAGGAGATCGTGGGCAAGGCACTGTCGTCGGTCGACCGATCGACGGTCGTCCTCGCCACCAAGGCCCACGCCCCGATGGGCGACGATCCGAACGCACAGGGCAACTCGCGCCGGTGGATCATCGCCGAGTGCGAGAACAGCCTCCGTCGCCTCGACACCGACTACATCGACCTCTACCAGATCCACCGGCCCGACGAGCGGGTCGACATCGACGACACCCTTGGGGCGCTGAGCGACCTGGTCCATGCCGGGAAGATCCGGTACTTCGGCAGTTCGACCTTCCCGGCCGAGCACATCGTCGAGGCCCAGTGGGTGGCGGAACGTCGCGGGCGCGAGCGCTTCCGGACCGAGCAGCCGCCCTACTCGATCCTGGTGCGAGGCATCGAGCGCGACGTGCTCCCGACGGCCCAGACCTACGGTATGGGGGTCATTCCCTGGAGCCCGCTGGCCGGCGGGTGGCTCTCCGGACGGTTCGGCGAGGGCAAGGACAACACCAGCCACCGGGCGCAGCGCGTGCCCGGGCGCTACGACCTCGCCATTCCGGCGAACCGCCAGAAGCTCGAGCTGGTCGTCGAGCTGTCCAAGGTGGCCGACCAGGCGGGCCTGACCATGATCGAGCTGGCCCTCGCCTTCGTGCTCGAGCACCCGGCAGTGACCGCGGCCATCATCGGACCCCGGACCATGGAACAGCTCGAGCCGCAGCTTTCGGCGCCCGACGTGCGCCTCGAGCCGGCCGTGCTCGATCGGATCGACGAGATCGTGGCACCAGGGACCAACGTCAACGCCGAGGATGCGGGGTGGCAGCCTTCGTGGCTCGCCAACGCCCGGAAGCGGCGCCGCCACTCGTGACCGGCGTGCGGGCCTGCCACCCGTGACCGGCGTGCGGGGCGTGCGCAGCACGGCAGACGGGATCCGGGTGGTTGCCACCGAGCCCGACCCCGCCGGCAAGGTGCGGGTCACGGTCACCAGCTCGGGTATCTGCGGCTCCGATCTGCACCTCGCCTCCTTTGGACCCTCGAACGTGACACTCGGGCACGAGTGCTGCGGCACGCTCGACGACGGCACCCCGGTGGCCGTGCTCCCTCCGGTGAGCTGCGGCTCGTGCGACCGGTGCCTCGAGGGGAACGAGCAGCAGTGCGTGGCGGCGCTCGGCGCCATGTACGGGGTCACCCTCGACGGCGGGATGGCCGACGAGGTGTGGGTGGATCCGCGCAACGCCATCCCGCTGGAGCCGGAGCTCCTCCTCGACCATGCCAACTTGGTGGAGCCGCTCGCCGTCGCACTGCACGGGATACACCGCTCCGGTGTGGCCGCCGGGATGCGAGTGCTGGTCATCGGGGCCGGTCCCATCGGCCTGTGCGCCATCGCTGCCGCCGGGACCATGGGGGTCGATGTCGACCTGGAGGCCCACCGCGCCCGGCGGATCGAGGCCGGTGAGCGCCTGGGGGCCCGCATCAGGACCCACCCGGTGATCCGATCTGGCTACGACGTGGTGCTCGATGCCGCGGGCACCCAGTCCTCGATCACCGCCTCCATCGACGCGGCGCGACCGGGAGGGACGGTCGGGATGCTGGGGAACTTCTGGGACCCGGTGACCGTCGGTCTGGGGTTCCAGATGAAGGAGGTCACGTTGGTCCCGGCGTTCACCTACGGCCACCACCACGGCGTGTCTGAGCTCGCCGATGCCATTCGAGTGCTCGGTGAGGTGCCGGATCTCCCCGAGGCGATCGTCACCCACCACTTCTCGCTGGACGATGCTCCCGAAGCCTTCCGGACGGCCGGCGACCGCGATGCCGATGCCATCAAGGTCGTGCTGCACCCCTGACCGGTCCGCCAGACCCCAGACCCCAGACGCCGCGCTGACCGGACCACCGGAAGACCCAAAGAAATCCCTGGCGGGGAGCGTTCCTACCCTCCCTGCCAGGACCTCCTTCTGCGTGGGCCGGGAAGGATTCGAACCTTCGAAGGCAGAACCGGCAGATTTACAGTCTGCTCCCTTTGGCCACTTGGGTACCGACCCGCAGGTGCAGAAGGATAGGCGATGCCCGGCACTACTGTTTCACCATGCCCACCTTCGACGTCGTGTCCGAAGTCGACATGCAAGAAGTCCGCAACGCTGTCGACC
>DAHXOD010000125.1 GCA_027365055.1 bacterium | reverse complement strand
CTGGCTGGTGGCCGCCGACGGGGGGATCTTCTCCTTCGGCGATGCCCCGTTCGGCGGTTCGATGGGCGGCGCCCACCTCAACCAGCCCATCGTCGGGATGGCCGCCTGAGCGTCACAGGGTCGAGCGGGTGGGATACCAACCGTTGAGACGGCTCTCGAGCATGCGTCGCTGCGCCACCGCGGCCCTTCGCGCTTGCTCGACCGTGACGGCGACGAACTGGAGGCGGTCTCCTGGACGAAGCTGACCCAGGTGCCCATGGTCGGCGGAGGCGACACAGCCGATCACCGGGTAGCCGCCCACGGTGGCACGATCGACGGACAGGATGATCGGGTGCGCATCGGGCGGCAGTTGCACTGCGCCCAGCACGGTGCCGACGGATCGGACCCTGGGTACGGATCCGAAGTCCGGTGGGTCGAAGCGGATCTCCGGCGCCCGGTGCGGACGGAGTCGGAGACCCACCCGGTTGGAGTCCGCGGTGACCTGCCACTCCGTGGCGAAGAATCGATCCGTCAGTGTCCGTCCCACACGGTGGGGACCGGGAACAACCCGGAGGTGCCGGAGACGGTCGGGATTCGAGCCGACCGGATGGCCAGTGTGCCCGACCGGCGGTCGACGGGGGAGCAGCATGCCCCGGGGGCGCATCGGGGTGCCCAGGGCGAACCGGTCCCCGGTGCTGAGCGGACCCGGCCCCAACCCGCTGAGCACGTCGGTGGAGCGTGACCCGAGGAGGGGTGCCACCTCGACCCCGCCATCCAGGGCCGCGTAGGCGCGAGCACCCGCTCGAACGGCACCGACTGTGATGGTCTGACCGGCAGCGACGGGCACCACCGCGTCCGAAGGAACGGCCAGGCCGTCCACCCAGAGCTCGACCCCCGATCCATCCGCCGTCACCACGGCCAGGTGGGAAGGGCAGTGGACGCGAAGCACCGGGCCGTACCCCGTGCACTCGAGCACTGCCGCCCGGTCGTCGTTGCCGACCAGTCGGTTGGCCAACACCATCGAGTCGGGATCGGCCGGACCGGCATCGGGGACACCGATGGCGGCCAGACCCGTGCGACCGGCATCTTCGATCAGGGTCAGCGACCCGGGATCCACCACCTCGACCCAGCGCGACGTGTGGGACATGGTCGGCTGTCCCGCAACGGAACGGGTGCTCCCTCCCTCGGCTGCCGTGTCGGTCGCCGCCGGGAGGTGCCCCCCGGTCCGCGTCTCGACGAATCGCACGGAAGCACCTGGCGTCAGCCGGGCGAAGGGCGGGGTGGACGGATCGAAGAGGCGGGCCGTGGTCCGGCCGACGAGGTGCCAGCCTCCGGGGGTGGACGACGGATAGACGGCGGCGAAGCCCCCGCCGATGGCGACCGCGCCCGCTGGCACGGCGATCCGAGGGGTCGGTCGGCGGGCGAGCTCGGCCAGGGGTGGCGGCAGCCCGGTCAGGTAGGGAAAACCCGGCGAGAAGCCGAGAAATGCGACCCGGAGCGCCGCGCCGGTCAGCCAGCTCACGACGCGTTCGGTGGACGCTCCCACCGTTGCGGCCACGTCTGAGAGGTCGGCGCCGTCGAAGACCACCGGCAGCTCGATCGACCGTTCGAGCGGATCCGTTCCTCCAGGCGGTCCGGCAGCCGGCCCTGGCGGCGACCACCCGTTGGGTGCGGGAACGGGCAGCTCGACGGTACGGGACAGCCACCCCAGCCACTCGCGCCAGGTGGACGAGTCGGCGCTGAACGAGGCAGGTGTGAGGCGGACGAGGAGGGACCGGTCCCCGACCACCACGTCGCGGACGCCCAGCGGCCCGTCACCCGCCGGGTTCCGCCCGGCTTCGACCGCCCGTGCGGCGCGCTGGACTGCGGCCTGATCGGCGCCTGCTCCGCAGTCGACAAGCCAGGCGGCATCCCCGTAGGGACGGATGGCCGACGTCACCCGCTCCGGACATCTCTCGGAGTGCATCCCTCAACCCCCTGCGCGGACGACGGTCCCAGGCGACCCCGGTCCGCCGGGACGAACGACCGGACGGTGCACCCGGCGCGCTCGAGGGCAGCCCGGACCGCGGCCGCGGCACCGGCCGCTCCGGGCGTATCGCTGTGGATGCACAGCGAGTCGCACCGCAGGCCCATCCGACCCCCGTCGCTGGTCGCCACGGCGCCGTCGACCGCCAGGGACAACGCTTGGGCGACGATCGCACCCCGGTCACCGAGGACTCCATTCGGCTCGCCTCGCGGGACCAGGGTGCCGTCCGGCCGGTACGCCCGATCGGCGAACCCTTCGACGGCGACCTGCATGCCGGCGGCAGTGGCCACCTCAATGACCAGCGAGCCCGGCGGGGCCACCAGTACCCCGCAACCGACCAGTCCGGCCGCGGTGACCACCGCCTGGGCGGTGGCCTCGTCCTTCCCCATGCGATGGTAGAGCGCCCCGTGTGCTTTGAGGTACGAGACCGACCCGCCGTTCGCTCCGGCAATCCGCTCGAGGATGTGGAACTGCTCGACGATGTCGTCTACCAGCTGTGCGGGCGCCACCGAGACGGACCGGCGGCCGAAGCCGGGTCGATCTCGGTAGGAGACGTGTGCCCCGACCGTGACGCCTCGCTCCGAGGCGGATCGAACGGTCCAGCCGATGACCTCAGGAGTGCCGGCATGGAACCCGCACGAGACGTTGGCGCTGGTGATCGCGGAAAGGAGGGCG
>DAHXOD010000124.1:500-2764 GCA_027365055.1 bacterium | reverse complement strand
TTGCGCGAACCACTGGACGATCCGGTGACCGGCCGGTCCGTCCCGGCTCCGGGTCCCGGGGGAGCGGACCATCGGGGGCACCGATGAAGCCCACCAAGCAGCAGCGGTTGCACCGGGTGGTCAAACTGCTCGAGACCAAGGCGGTCGGGAGCCAGACCCACCTGGTCGAGCTGCTGGCAGCGGAGGGGATCGACGCGACACAGGCGACGGTCTCGCGGGACCTCGAGGAGCTCGGAGCCCTCAAGGTGCGGCTCCCGGGTGGGGACACCGCGTACGCGCTCCCTGAGCTGCCGTCCCACCAGGTCGCGCCGGAGGATCACCTCCGTCGCGTGCTGGGCGACTGGGTCGTCGAGGTCGACCACTCGACCAACCTGGTGGTCCTGCGGACTCCGCCGGGATCGGCCCACGTCGTCGGCTCGGCGCTCGATCGCAGTGGCTTCCCCGGAGTGATCGGCACGGTCGCCGGCGACGACACGGTCCTGGTGGTGGCATCCGAGCAGGTCGGCGGCGCCACCGTGGCGAGCAGGCTGGCCGGCCTGTCGGGGATCGAGCTGCCGGTCCGCACCGGCGGGTCGCGAAGTTCGACGAGAGCATGACGAAGGGACAGTGATGGCACGACGGGTGGTACTGGCGTACAGCGGAGGGCTCGACACCTCGGTGGCGGTCCGGTGGCTGATGGAGAACCACGGGGTCGAAGTGGTGGCGGTGGCGGTCGACATCGGTCAGGCCGCCGACGCAGGAGGTGAGGACTGGGAGTCGATCCGGGCCCGTGCGCTCGCCGCCGGCGCCGTCGAGGCGGTGGTGGTCGACGCCCGGGACGAGCTGGCGGAGGAGTTCTGCGGTCCGGCCATCCTGGCCAACGCCACCTATGAAGGGAAGTACCCGCTCGTCTCGGCACTGTCCCGGCCCGTCATCGTCACCCACCTGGTCGACCAAGCCCGGAGGTTCGGAGCCGACGCCGTGGCCCACGGGTGCACCGGGAAGGGCAACGACCAGGTTCGCTTCGAGGTCGGTATTCGCACGCTCGCACCCGACCTGGAGGTGCTGGCTCCGGCTCGGGTGTGGGGGCTCACGCGTGAGGACTGCATCGAATACGCGGCGAGGTGGAACATCCCACTTACCGTGACGAAGGAGAAGCTCTACTCCATCGACGAGAACCTGTGGGGCAAGGCGATCGAGTGCGGGGTGATCGAGGATCCGTGGAACGCCCCGCCCGAGGACGTCTACACCCTCACGAAGAGGACTGCGACGGAACCGGTGGAGCTCGTCATCGGCTTCGAGTCGGGTCGTCCCGTCTCGATCGACGGCAAGGCGTTGCCGATGGCCTCGCTGATCGCCGAGCTGAACCGGGTGGTCGGCGCCTACGGGTTCGGGCGCCTGGACATGGTCGAGAACCGGCGTGTCGGGATCAAGAGCCGTGAAACCTACGAGTGCCCGGCAGCGCTGACCCTTCTGCTGGCCCACCGCGACCTGGAGGACCTGACGCTGGAGCGGGACATCCACCACGAGAAGGCTCGATTGGAGCCCCGTTGGTCGGAGCTCGTCTACGACGGACTGTGGTTCTCCCCGCTGCGCCAGGCCCTGGACGCGTTCTTCGCCGAGTCCCAACGGTCGGTGACCGGGGAGGTCCGCGTGCGCTGCGAGCCGGGTCAGTGCCGGGTGGTGGGGCGTCGCAGCCCGGTCGGACTCTACGACCACGGGCTCGCCACCTACGACGCCACCGACACGTTCCGCCACGAGGACGCCGCGGGATTCGTGCGGCTCTGGGGGCTCGGAGTCCAGACCTGGTCGGCCCGCCAGGCCGGCGGGAAGGCGTCGGCACCGTGACCCTCTGGCACGGCCGGCTGGGTGGGGGCACCGCTCCCGAGGTCATGGCGCTGTCGGTGAGCCTGCCCTTCGACCGCATCCTCGCTCCTGACGACCTGGCGGGCTCGCGAGCGCACGTACGGGGACTCGGCCGGGGTGGGATCCTCGACGAGACCGAGGTGGCGACGCTGATCACCGCCCTCGACCAGGTGGAGGCCGAGCTGGTCGGCGGGACGTTCGCGTTCGCCAAGGACGACGAAGATATCCACACGGCGGTCGAGCGCCGGGTGACGGAGATCGCCGGGGACGTGGGGGCGAAGCTCCATACCGGCCGGAGCCGGAACGACCAGATCGCCACCGACCTCCGTCTCTACGCCCGGCGCACGGTCCGGGAGATCGCCGGCATGGTGCTCGACCTGGAGGACGTGCTGATCGTCCGGGCGAAGGAGGCGGGTGCC
>DAHXOD010000124.1:0-490 GCA_027365055.1 bacterium | reverse complement strand
GGGCTACACCCATCTCCAGCGGGCCCAGCCGGTCCTGCTCGCCCACCACCTCCTAGCCCACGGCCAGGCGCTGGCTCGCGACGTGGACCGGTTGGTGGACACGCTGGTCCGGATGGACGTGTCGCCGCTCGGCGCAGGGGCGTTGGCCGGATCATCGCTCCCGCTCGATCCGGACGGGGTGGCGGCGGACCTTGGGTTCGCAGCCCGGTTCGAGAACTCTCTCGACGCAGTCTCCGACCGGGACTTCGTGGCCGAGATCCTCTTCGACCTCGCACTCCTCGGCGTGCATCTCTCCCGCATCGGCGAGGAGCTGGTCTTGTGGTCGACCGACGAGTTCGGGTTCGCCGTCCTGGATGATGCGTATGCGACCGGGAGCTCGATGCTGCCCCAGAAGAAGAACCCGGATGTGGCTGAGCTCGCCCGGGGCAAGGCCGGAAGGCTGCTCGGGAACCTCGCCGGCCTGCTGGCGACCTTGAAGGGGCTGCCTCTC
>DAHXOD010000123.1 GCA_027365055.1 bacterium | reverse complement strand
GAAGCGGCGGAGCGTCACAACATGGTCTTCACGATTACCGCCAAGAAGACCACCAGGGTCCAAGCAGCGATCGAGGCGTTGGCGTCCGATCCGACGACGACCTGGGTGCCTGCTGGGGGAGCGGAGACCGACAAGGGATCCGAGATCGCCGAGTGCGCGTTCAGCTTCGCCGGGCGGGCACTTCGTATGATCGTGCGTCGTCAGCCGACCCGCCCCGGCGACCAGCTGTCGACCGACGATCTCGACGGGTGGCGGTTCCATGCGATCATCACCAACATCGACGTCCATCTCCGCTCGGCTGCCGAGGTCGAAGCGCATCACCGTCTGCGTGGCGGCGGACCGGAAGAGGCGATCCGGCAGCTGAAAGGCGACTTCGGTCTCTGCCACGCCCCGGTCGCGAACTTCTTCGGCAACTGGCTGTGGTGGCACGCGGCCGCTCTCGCCTACAACGTGGCGCGTTGGCTGAGAGTCCTCGCCTTACCCGAGACCTTCGCCACCTGCAGGGGCAAACGGCTGCGGCTCGGGTTCTTGAACGTCGCCGCCAAGGTCGTCTGTCACGGCCGGCGGCTCATACTGCGCCTCCCGGGCGCCTACGCCCACGCCCGGGCGTTCATCGACGCCCTCGCTGCGCTACGAAGGTTACCGACCTTCGCCTGAGGCACCACCCAAGTCCACCTGGGGGACCCGACGTTGACCCAGCGCGCCCCGACACGACCGAGGGTCCTCCGATCGGTGCCTGGCAGCCAGATAGAAGCACACAGCGGCCATCCCCAGACCGGCGAGACACCAAGGATCCCCCGCTCACCGACCGATCCGGGCCGAAAACCGACCCGACCGAAGCCGGCTGCAATATCAGGGTCAGAGTTCTCGCTCATCCGACCGAGCACAGAACGCCGCGCCAGAACGACGGTCTCCCGGGGGCGAGGAGCAGTGCAGAACGGCACGTATGGAGCGGAGTCCATAAGTGGGCCGCGGCGGTAGGCGCGGTCGGGGTCGCTGGGCTTGGAGGGTGAAGCTGGCGGCGAGCCTCCAGGGCCTGTCTCTCATGCTCCACTCGCCGTGTCGGTCCTTGACCATGTGGCAAGGCAGAGCCCGCCAGGGGACGCTGTCGTTCTCGACCAGTCCGGTGAGCTGCAGGCCGGCGTCGAGGACGGCGGTGACGATCTGGCTAAGCCCGTGGTTCCACTGCAGGGTCCGGGCGGCGCTGAAGGCGATGTCGGTGTCGACGTAGCTGCCCGCGTCGTCGACGACTGTCGCTCGGACCGTTCGAAGTAGGGGTGGTCGATGACGAGCCGGCCGGCGGAAGTCTCGTCCGCGGTGAGCAGCATCGGGTGCCGTTGCGCACGAACAGCCGGCCGCCGCGGGCCAGCACCTCGGCGGCCAGCGCGCTGGTCCACCGCTGTGCCCCGCCTGGGGCGCTCGCGTAGGCCGCCATCCCACCAGCGGGCGAAGATCGGGTTGACAGCAGCCATCGTCACCACGCTCTTGCGGGCCCGCTAGAGCGCAAAACCGACGATCGAGCGCCGCTGAACCGCGGACATCCGGTAGGAGTCGGCGAAGACCCGCAGCCGGCTGCCGGCGTCGAGAACACACGGCCGCCTCCGGGGACAACCCCAGGCCGCCTACGGGGAGATCCTCGTGGCCCTTGACAGCACCCACCAGTACATGGCGTTGACGCAATCGGCGACCCGGGAGGTCGGCCGGGCCAGATCGAAGTCGATGAGCGCGGCCGGAAGCCCGGAGCGGAACACCACATTGCCGGGGCAGTGATCCTGGTGGCCGACCAACTCGGGCCGCTCGAACAGGGCGGGTACGTCGACGCCGTCCTGTCCGGAGATCAACCCCCACACCGCGCCGGCAAGCGGCTCCCAACCCTCGGCGGTGTCGTGGAGGCACCCACTCACATCGCGGCCTTCGGCCAGCTCCTCCGGACCGGTCGACGGTGGTAGCAGTTCTGGTAGCAGTTCACCCCGATCCGTTGCGGTGGCCCGACCACAAAAGCCCTGGTAAGCGGGCCTGAGATGCCATGGAAGGACGCCTCGGGACAGCCTGCGTGCATTTGTAAGCGTCATCTATGAAGGAGCGCCTGTTGTCAAGGGGTCCGGACGGTTTTTTCGTCCGGTCGGTTGCGTCCCGAGGGACGATGGTTGTTGCCGGGGCGCGTCGAAGCGGCCCGGCAGCCTGGTGCGCTGCTCGACGGGGCAGGGAAATGGGTGATGGTCAGCGCATCGAGATCGAAAGCCGATGCTTGGCTTGTTGCGCCTTGCCTACGGGATCGTGGGGGGCGCGTTGCGGTTCGTCTCCAGGTGAGCTTGCTGCTCGGGGGCGGAGCCGGGGGGTCCCGGTCGCCGGTCATCTATCCGCCTCGACAGCTGCCGGTAACGACAACGGTGGGCATGGAGGGTTTCGGCCGCAGCCGGACGGGCTCAATCAGTTTGGCGACCACGCCGGGTTGCGGGGGTCATGACTCATGCGAGCTCGCGTCTGGCTGCGCCGACCGGGTCTCACCCCGCCTTGGCCAGGCAACGGATGTGTCCGTCGCGCAGGCCGTAGTAGACGAGGATGAGAAGCTTGCGGGCAGCTGCCACCCGCCCGATCTGCTTGCCACGGCGCTCGCTCACCCGTTGGTGGTGAGTGCGAATCGGCGTGGCGCCGCGTTGGTGGGAGACCGCTTCGACAGCAGCCCATCGCACGAGACGAGAGCCCTGCTTCGTGATGTGGCCACGGCGGACCTTCTCGTCGGATTCGTGATGGGTCGGGGTGAGTCCCGCCCAGCTGCACAGGTGCCGTGCTG
>DAHXOD010000122.1 GCA_027365055.1 bacterium | reverse complement strand
CATGCCCAGAGGATTGCGGGGCGAAGCGGTGACGGTGTGCCCTACCTCGAAGCTGGGCACCTCGGCGGCGCTGGGGATCCCGTACTCGGCGAGGGTCGTGCCCTGAGGGTTCCCGGCATCGTCGACGGACATCTCCTCAAAGAGCGCCTGGGCGATGCCCTGGAGGAGGCCGCCATGGACCTGCCCGGCAACGATCATCGGGTTGACCATGTTCCCGCAGTCGTCGACGGCCACGAGCCGGAGCAGCCTGGCCCTCCCGGTCTCGGTATCCACCTCCACCACCGCGAGGTGGGCGCCGAAGGGGTAGCTGCCTTGCGACTGGTCGAAGTCGTCCTCGGCGAAGAGCCCGTCCTCACCCAGGAGCGCGACACCGGCCGGTTCTGCCGCACGGGCTGCGAGCTCGGCCCACGAGAAGCTGCGGGTGGGAACGCCCGACACCCCGATGCGCCCGTCGACCAGGACGATGTCCGTCTCGGCCGCCTCCAGCAGATCGGCGGCCAACCGGCGCGCCCGGTCGACCACGACCTCACCGGCCCTGAGGACGGCGCTGCCTCCCAGCTGGCCGGAGCGTGACCCGAAGGTGCCCGTTCCCCGCGGCACCACCGCGGTGTCCGAGTAGACCAGCTCCACGTCGTGGATGTCGACCTGCAGCAGGTCAGCTGCGATCTGGGCAAATGTCGTCTCGTGGCCCTGTCCGTGGGGGGAGGATCCCGTGGTGCAGACGGCGTGACCGTCGGGAGCGATCCGGACCGATCCGTACTCGGATCCGCTTCCGCTCACCTCCACGAAGACGGAGACCCCGATACCCAGTTGGAGGCGGGCGCCGGTGTGGCGGCGGGCTTCCTGCTCTGCCCGTAGGCCCTCGTAGCCAGCCATCTCCACCAGGTGCTCCAGCGCACCTGCGTAGTCACCGCTGTCGTAGCTGGCCCCCGTGGCGGTCGTATAGGGGAACTCGTCGGCGCCGATCAGGTTGCGCCGTCTGAGCTCGACCGGGTCCATGCCGAGCTCGGCGGCCAGAAGATCCATCGCCCGCTCCAGCATGGCAGTCGCCTCCGGACGGCCCGCTCCGCGGTACGGCCCGGTCGGCGAGGTGTTGGTCACGACCCCGTACGCGCTGAGCTCGAGCTGGGGGACCCGGTACGGCCCGGTAGCCATGAGCGTGCTCGTGTGGAACGAGATGCCTCCCCGCCAGGCATAGGCGCCGAAGTCGGTGACCGTGCGCACCCGTAGCCCGACGAGCGTGCCGTCCCTCTTCGCTCCGATCTCGACGTCTTGGACCTGGCCACGGCCCTGGCTCATGGCGACCAGGTTTTCCGAGCGGGTCTCGACGTGTCGAACCGGGCGCCGTAGGCGGTCCGCCAGAGCGGCCACCACGATGTGCTCAGGATAGACCCCGCCCTTGGCCCCGAAGCCCCCGCCGACTGCAGGTACGACGACCTGCACCTCCTCGGGACCGCGACCCAGGGCACGGCAGATACCCGCACGCACCTGAAACGGCGACTGGCTGCTGGCGTAGCACACCAGACCTCCGTCGTCCCGGCGGGCAGCCAGGGTACCGTTCGGCTCCATCGGGACGGCGGCCACCCTCTGGTTGACGAAGCGGGCGCTCACCACCACGTCGGAGCCTTCGAGCGCGTCCTCGGCGGTAGAGACCTTGTCCTCGCGCACGACGTTCGTGCCGAGATCGGGGAAGAGCAGCGGCGCGTCCGGTTCCAGAGCGGTAAGCGGGTCGACCACCACGGGTTCGTCGGCGATGTCGACGATCACGTACTCCGCCGCGTCGACGGCAGCCGCGTAGCTCTCGGCCACCACCGCCGCTATCGGCTCCCCGACGAACCTCACCCGGTCGCCGGCCAGGCAGGGACGTTCGAGCAACGGCCGGGGTCCGGTCGGCAAGGGCGGGAACTCTCCCAGCCCGGGCAGCGCGAGATCACCCGCGGTGAAGACGCCGACGACACCGGGCTGCGACATCGCCTCCTCTGTGTCGACGGACACGATCCGGCCGTGGGCCACCTGCGATCGGACGAACACGACGTGGCAGGTGCCACGCATCTCCAGGTCGGCTACGAACCGGGACGCTCCCCGCAGGAGAGGCCCGTCCTCCAGCCGCTGCACCGGATGCCCGAACAAGGACTGCTTGACTGCCATTGCGCTGTTCCCGTCTCGTCGAAGTGAAGCCCGGGTCGAGCCCTGCTGTGAAGCTCGGGTCGAGCTCCGAAGACACCCCACGAGACACTAGCCACCGAGCGCGGCGCGAAGCGCAGGTCGGGGGCGACCTGGCGGTTCAGTTGGTGAAGCTGTCCTGGCCGTTACCGGTGCTGTAGCCGCTGCCGGTGATGGTGGCCAGGGCACAGCACGTTCCCTGGCTCTTGGTCGTGAAGGTGAAGGTCACCTGCCCGTTGCTCCCGGTGGTCCCGCTGCCCGAACTGACGAGCGTGCCTGTCGAGCAGGACCCCGAGAAGACGTCGAACGCCACGCTGGCCCCGCTGAGGGGAGCCGACGTCGTGGCATCGGCGGCCGCCACGGTGATGGGCGTGCGGTAGTTGGGACCCTTGCGGACCGTCGACCCGTTGGTGACGGTCACCGTCATACCGGCAAGGGCGCTGACGGTGACCGACGCCGAGCCGGGACCGGGGCCATGGGGTGGAGCCATGAGCCCGACGGCGGTAGGCGCGACCCACGTTCTCGATGTTGCCCGCCGTTGCGTGCGGCCTCGGGGCTCGACGTTCGACCAGGTTCACCAGGCTGTGGAACTGCTCCAGGAGTGGTGTGTGCTCCCCACCGACGGGGGCCTCGACAACTCATCGATCAGTGGAACGAGACATTCGGCGAGCCGCACTCCGAACACGGTTGCCGGCCGATGCGACCCGTCCGCGACGCACTCGACTGATGCAGCGTCGGGTGCGAACCTCGGCGCCGGCCGATCCATCGTCGTCCTCACCGAACCCGGGCGTCATGACCTCGTCAGCGCACTGCTCGGAGAGGCTTACCGGCTGGCAGCC
>DAHXOD010000121.1 GCA_027365055.1 bacterium | reverse complement strand
CGTCCGATCCGATCGGAGATCACTCCCACGGCGGCAGACAGAGCGGCGGACGTGATGGCGATGACTGCGAACAGCACGCCGAGCTCGAAGCCGCTGTAGCCGAGCCGCGCCAGGTACACCGGGGTGACCACCGCGGAAAGTGCCCGGGTTGCGCTCATGGCCACCCTGGCCCACCAGACCAGCACCAGCGAGCGGTTGGTCCAGTCGGGAACCAGGCGTCGCCGAAACCGTTCGCGACGGCGGACGGGAGCCGGTGACGATGTCACGGGCGACCGTCGGGCCGATGGAAGCCCGGTGCGATCGGGCGCCGTCGCGGCGCCATGGGCCGATCAGCCGACCCGGTCATCGGCCTGTCATCCCCGGGAACACGAGGTGCCACGCTCGGGCCACGCCCCAGCCCATCCCTCGACTTCGGTGATCGGCCAGAAATCCCCGGTTGTCGGGTCCTGGTGATAGGGGACCGGCGGGGGGGAGCTCGGCGACCGCGACCAGCAGAGCGTCGACGTCCCCCGCCGAGCTGCCCAGCCCGGCGCTGGCTCGAACGGCACCCGGTACGAGCCGAAGATCACCGGAGAGGACGTGGGCCCGGTAGGCAGCGACCGCGACATCGCTGAGCCCGAGGAGGCGGACCACGTAGGGGTGGGCGCAGAAGCACCCGTGACGCACGGCGATGCCGTACTCCGCGCTCAGGCGCGAGGCGACGAGCCCGTGGTGCATGCCGTCCACGGTGAACGCGGCGACAGCCAAGGTGTCGCTGTCGGCAGGGTCCGGTCCGAGGAGGGTGACCCCGGGAATGGTTGCCAACCCCCTGCGGAGGCGTGGCGCGAGCGCCGCCTCGTGGGCCCGGATCCGATCCCATCCCAAGCCCTCGAGGGCGTCGATTGCCGCATGCATCGCCACTGCGCCCAGCACGTTGGGCGTTCCCGCCTCTTCTCGGTCGGGCGGGGCACTCCAGATCACCTCGTCGAGGTCGACCAAGTCGACGGCACCACCTCCGGCGAGGAACGGATCGCCGGTCTCGAAGGTTCGACGTGGCCCGATCAGGGCGCCCGACCCGAAGGGGGCGTAGAGCTTGTGCCCACTGAAGGCGAGGAAGTCGGCCTCGGCAGGCAGCGGCCGGTGGGGCGCGAGCTGGGCCGCGTCCACTGCCACCGGGATACCCCGCTGATGGGCGATGTCGATCAGCTCGTCGATCGGCGGCAGCCAGCCGGTCACGTTGGACGCCCCGGTGACGGTCAGGAGGGCCGGGCGTTCTCGGGCATCGAGAGCGTTCTCCACATCGGCGACCGAGAACCTCCCGTGAGGGTCGCAGTCGACGTAGCGGCGTCGGGCAACCCGTCCCCAGGGGAGGAGATTGGCGTGGTGCTCTGCCGTCGTCGTGACGATCACGTCGGACGGTTCGAGCTGGAGGCGGTAGGCGAGGTGGTTGAGGGCCTCGGTCGCGTTGCGGCAAAGGATTGCCACGTCCGGGCCGTCCGGGTCACGTCCGGCGAATCCGAGGACCGCCCTGCGGGCTGCCTCGTAGGCGGCCGTCGAGGTCCTCGACCGGAACCCCGCACCACGGTGGACGCTCGAGTACCACGGGAGCATCTCCGCCACTCGCAGTGCGACCTGGGGCAATGCCTGGGTCGAGGCAGCCTGGTCGAGCTCGACGGCGCGGCGCCGCGAGCCGTCGACGCAGGGGATCAGCTGGTCGGCTCCGACCAGAGGTAGCAGCGGGTGTTGGATGGAGGGTGTGGCAGCCCGTCCGCTCGGCGGGTGGTGTAGGGGGCCACTGGTCACGCCTTCACCTTACGGTCGGGCCTCGTCCGGGCGGGCTGCCTCGGGTGAGGACCCCGTTTCGGCAGACTCGATCGGCGAACTCGATCGGCAGACTTGATCGGCGAACTCGATCGGCAGACTACGATTCGGCCGTGGACGTGCCGAACGCAAACAGTCCGGCCTTGGTTGAGCCGACCGATCCTGCAGCCGACGGCGTCGGCGAGCGACCCGGCGGGCGTGGCGACCTCAGCGGGCCAACCGGTGACCCCGGCGTTGCCCAACGCCCCATTGCCGCCCGAGATCTCGATTCCATCGAAGCGGTCCTCGTCGCCGTCGAGCGTGCTCTGTCCCGTATCGACACCGCGGTCTACGGACGGTGCGAGTCGTGCGGGGACCCGCTCGACGACTCGCTCCTGGTCGGCGATCCGACCGCGTCGGCCTGCGCGGGGTGCACTCCGGCGTCAGCCGGCTGAACGATCCCGGGTCAACCGGTTCAACCGGAGCCGACACGCGGCACGCGGCACGGCGACGAGCCGGTCGACCCAGGCCGGCCGGTCACCCGCTGGTGACGGACCGGCCTGGGGACGTACAGACCGCCCTGCGGTTACTTCTTGGTGGCCCAGAAGATCGTGTCGATCTCGGCGATCTCGGAGAGCAGGCGGTCCGCCACGGCCGAGTCGTTGCCCTTCTTGACCTCACCGGCTGACTTGGTCGCCCGCCAGAACAGGTCGTGGAGCTGGGGATGTGCTTCGAGGTGCTCGGGCTTGAAGTAGTCAGTCCACAGCACCCACAGGTGGTGCTTCACCAGGTCGGCCCGCTCCTCCTTGATGATGGTGGCTCGTACCCGGAACGTCTCGTCGTCGGACGCATTGAACTTGTCGATGGTGTTCTTCACCGACTCTGCCTCGATCCGCGCCTGGGCGGGGTCGTACACGCCGCAGGGGAGGTCGCAGTGGGCGTGCGCTACGGGCGGAGCGGACAGATGGTCGATGGCGGCGAAGAGATGGTCTGCGATGCGCATGGGCGGGCTCCTTGTTCGATGTGCTCGTTGCGGATCCGTTTCCCCGGCCGACGGCGACGTGATCGCCCTGGCCAGCGGTCCCGGGTTCTCGTGTGATGGTGTCGGCACGCGGGCGTTCGGCCGCGTGCCGGTGGTACAGAGTTGGTGATGCGTTGTGTCGTGGCCACCTTACCCACCCGGGCGAACCGTCACACCTGGATGGTCGGGCACACCTGGATGGTCGGGGCCGCGGCCGTGGTCATCGGGTGGGCGTGCGCGCCTCGGTTGCGTCGGGTCCAGGTCGAGGGGAGCTCGATGGCCCCCGCCCTCGTCGCCGGAGATCGCCTGGTGGTCGTGTGCGGGTCTCCGTGGGCACGGCTGCGCAG
>DAHXOD010000120.1 GCA_027365055.1 bacterium | reverse complement strand
CGTCGGTTGGGGAGTAGTTCGTGCAGGATCTCCGCCTTCGCGTGGCTGAGCCCGGTCGCAAGGTCGTCGACGGATCGCCGGACGCTTCTGCACGCGGCGCGCATCGAGCGCGTGAAGCTCAGCCGGTCCGGGTCGACGTCCCCTCTTCGGCGGCACGACACATGAGGGCGCGGATCGCGTAGTGCACGCAGAGCATGCCCCAGGCCTCCTGCAAGACGCCGTCGGAGGTCTTCGAGCGCAGCACGATCCGTGCCCCGCGTTGGTGGGTCTTCAGCTCGTCGAGCGCGGTCTCGAACTCCCACCGCTCGGCGTAGAGGGCGGCGAGCTCGGTGGCCGGGGCCGCCTCGGGCTCGAGGATCGTCGTCACGAGGCACGAGGCGATAGGTGTTGTCCTCGGTCTGTGGCCGTCCCGGGTCGTCGACCTGGTACTCCACGACGCGCACCACGCGCGCAGACCGCTGTGCGCGCGCCGGGAGCTCGGAGGTGAACGAGCCATCGGAGAGCCGCTCGTGAACTACGAGCGCGGCGTTCTTCTTCACCCGCCAGACGAGGTCACAGCCGCGCTCTGCGAACTCGCAGAACAGCTCGTAAGTGACTGTAATGAAATTACTTGCTCTGGTGGGCCAGCGGGGAGATTTTCGGCTTCAGGTCGTAGTTCCACTCCGGATGCCACTTGTGGCCGACGAGGGGGAGGGCGGCGAGTTGGGCATCGCTGACCTGGATCCCTTTGGGATAGTCACCTCGCTCCCATTCGGCGAGGATCCGCAGGCCGCCCTCGGTGGTCGTGGCCGCGACGAGGTCGACGATCACCTGGTAGGAGGTGAGGGGTCGACCCCTCCAGTTCTTGGTGATGAAGCTGAACATGCGATGCTCGATCTTGTTCCACTTTGAGGTGCCCGGCGGGTAGTGGCACACCGTGATCGTCAAGCCGGTCTCGGCGGCCAAGGCGGCCAACTCGACCTTCCACAGCTTGTTGCGGTAGCCGTTGGAGCCCCCCGCATCCGCGGTGACCATCAAGGTGGTGGCTTCGGGGTAGCGGGCCTGTCCCATCGACTGCCACCAGCGGCGGATGGCATTGACCGCGAACGCCGAGGTGTCGTGGTCGTCGCCGACCGACATCCACCCCTCGTTCGCCCCGACGTCGAGAACCCCGTAGGGGATGGCCTTCGGTATGTCCTTGTCCGGAAAGTCGTGCACGTCCACCCGCTCCGGCTCGCCCTTGGGTTGCCACTCCCGCCCGGCGTTCGCCTTGGTGCCGTTGACCAGCTCCTTCTTCTTGCAGTCGACGCTGATCACCGGCTCGCCAGCGGCGAGTCGCTCGGCGGCCAAAGCGTTGATCGCTCGGAACTGGCCGTCCCGGTCGGGGTGTTGGGCTCCCTCAATGACCTTCGCGGTCGACTGGAGGCTGTAGCCCATGTCGTCGAGCAGCAACGCCACCACCGAGTGCGACACCTGATGGCCCATCTCGCAAAGTGTCCTGGCCAACTGTCGCGTCGACTCGAGCGTCCAACGCAACGGCGACATCGGATCCCCCCGCGTGCCCGGCTCGATCAACGCCTCCAACGTCGCGATCAGCCCAGGATCGAGCTGCTCCACCCTCGGTCGCCCCCCGCCCTCGGCACGCACCCGGCCGGTCGGCTCCTCGTCCGCGTCGAACGCCCTCGCCCCGTCCAACACGGTGTGGCGCGACATCCCCGAGGTCCTGGCCACCACCGTCACCCCCCCACGGCCCACTAGCCGGGCCGCCGACCCCGCCAACAGCCGCCGCTGTTTCTCGTCGAGATGCCCGAACATGAACTCGAAGAACTCGCCCAACCCCTGCTCGCTCAGCTCCATACCCCTAAACTACACGCGTGCAACTCGCGACGCGCGAATAGTTCAGTTACGCTCCCTAAGCCTTCGGCGTAGTGGCGCCCCCGAATCGAATCGCAATCCCTGGGGACGACAGGCATGCCACCCAGGCAAGGGGAACGAAGGGAACGGGTTCGGCGTCAGAGATGTGTGACCCCGGTTGCAGCGCCGGCGTGGCGGCGCAAGCCCCTCCTTGCCGTGGTGTTGGTCGCTCTGCTGGCCGGGTTGGCGAGCGGGTGCTCATCGAAGTCGGCCTTGGGCTCGGCCCCCTCGCCCGGTACGGTCCCGACGACGACGACGCCCTCACCGCAGTCGTCGTCCGCAGCCACTGCGGCCCGGCTGCTGGAGCCTGACGGCATCGCCTTCTGGAACCGGCATCAAGGTCTGCTGGTCGAGACGGTCACCACCCCAGCGTGTCGGGCGGGTAGCTCACGGTGCCCTGGAGGCCATATCGACTCGACGACCGATGGCGGGCGGACCTGGACAGCCACGGATCGGGTCCCGGTTCCGCTCAAAGCGGTCGCCACAGCCCCCGGCGGGGCGGCGTGGGTCGAGACGGGGCGCTGCGGCGCCGCCAGCCCGGATGCCTGCACCTCCTCCCTGCTGCTGGTCAGCGCGGACGGCGGCCGCCGCTGGCGGAAGGTGCACTCCGCCGAGTCGGTGACCTCGGTCTCGCCGCTGTCGTCTACTGCTGCATGGGCCGTGCCGGCGAGCCGGCACGGCAACCCGACCGGTCCCCGCCAACTCGTCTACACCGACAACGGCGGACAGCGCTGGCAGACCGAGCCGAGCCCCTGCACCCAGTCGCGTGGACCCGGGACCTGGGCGGTCGACTTCACCACCCCCCGGACCGGGTGGGTGCTCTGCGCAGGCGAGCCGGCCACCGACATGCAGGCCAAGGCGCTCTACGTCACCACCGACGCCGGCCGATCCTGGCGACTCCGAGCGACGACACCACCCTTCGCCGGCCAGGCAGCGGCCCCACCGGGCGCCGGACACCTGCCTCTGGTCGGCTACCTTCCCGGCCTCGACATGACCGGGAACGGCACCGGCTGGATGTGGGCCGACCGGCGAGGCCTGTCGGCCACCCGCACGGACGGACACTCCTGGACCCGCGTCGCGTCCGGGATCGTCGACGACGACGCCAACTCCGTCGTCGCCGCGTCCCTCCTTGGGGACCAAAGCGGCTTCCTGCTCATCAACCAGCCACTGCGAGACGCTCGCTGCGACGGGCGGCGCTGCGGTCCCGAGCTCCTCGCCACCACTGACGACGGCCAGCACTGGACCACACTTCGGGTCTGGGCGAGCGCCTGACCCCCCGGCGCGCGCACCCATCGGGCCGGCGTCTCTACCGCAACCCGTGGAGATGGTGACACCGAATATCCGGT
>DAHXOD010000011.1 GCA_027365055.1 bacterium | reverse complement strand
GACAGGGAATTTTCCTCACAGCTCAGCTGTGCCATGGTGGGGACGACGGACCTGAACCGAACGAAAGGCAGACGACCCATGGGCAAACTGGACACCGGAGACAAGGCGCCCGCCTTCACCCTGCCCGACCAGGATGGCAACGACGTCTCGCTGGCGCAGTTCTCCGGGGCGCCGGTGGTCGTGTACTTCTACCCGAAGGACGACACCCCCGGCTGCACCAAGGAGGCGTGCCAGTTCAACGACAACCTCCACGCGTTCTCCGCGGCCGGCGTCCCCGTCCTCGGCATCTCGGCCGACGGAGCGGAGAAGCACCAGGCGTTCCGTTCGAAGTACGGGTTGACCTTTCCCCTCTTGACCGATGCCGACCATCAGGTCGGCGAGGCCTATGGCGCCTGGGGAGAGAAGACCCTCTATGGGAAGAAGTCCATCGGGGTCATCCGGTCCACCTTCCTGATCGCCGAAGACGGCACCATCCGGCGAGCCTGGTACCACGTGAAGGCGGACGGCCACGCAGCCAAGGTGCTGGCCGAGCTCGACCGGTAGGCCCCGCCCCCGGGAGCGCTCTCGAGAAGCAACGCTGGAGCGTCACCCCTGGTGGACCGCACACCACCAGGTCGCGCGGCCCCCGACCACCGACTTGGTCAGCTCGGCCCCGTCCTTCGGGCACCGCCCGCCCGGGTGACGCTCGCCCATCAGGTCACCACGGTGGGATCCGCCCCGTGCCATCAGGTCCGCCAGCGTGCGTCCCCGTTCGCCGTGCACCCGGTCGAGCTCGTCGCCCGACAAGGACGCTGCGGGCCGCAGGGGCGACACACCGGCTCGCCACAGCAGCTCGTCCGCGATCAGGTTGCCGATGCCGGCGATCCGAGCCTGGTCGAGCAGCCGTGCCTTGAGGGCCACCGTCGAACCCGCCAGCGCCGCACCGAGCTGGCGACGGGTGATCGACAACGCGTCCGGCCCGAGATGCGAGGTGTCGGGATCCACCGTGATCCCACCGAGGCGCCGGGGGTCGCGCACGACGAGCGAGCCGCCGTCCTCGAACCGGAGCGCCAGCCGGTCCCAGTTCGGATCGTCGCGCCGGGGGCCGTAGAGCAGCGGGCCCACCCCCGAGTCCCCGTCCACCACCAGGGTGCCCGTCATGCCGAACCGGATCCCCACCACCGGCCCGCGCTCCGTGCCGACCAGCAGGAGCTTGCCGATCCGGCGAGCCCCGACCAGCCGACTGCCGGAGAGCACGGCGACCAGCGTTGCCGGCGTCGCCCCCTGCTTGACGTACCAGGGATCGGGGACGCTGACCTCCGCAACCGGACGTCCGACCGCCGCCATGGCGCGCCCCCGGTACGCCTCCACCTCGGGGAGCTCTGGCACGGCCGACACGCTATCCCCCACCCTGCCCCCGCCCTGCCCCCGCCCTGCCCCCGCCCGACCTCTGCACCCTGCCCCCACCCGACCTCTATACCCTCCCCCGGGCGGGGCTCGGGCAACGACCCCGAGTCCCGTCGCTATGGTGGGCGGATGCCTCCCGAGAAGCCACAGTGGGCCGAGCTCTACCGCGAAGTCGTCACGTCCGGGCTGTGCACCGGCTGTGCCGGCTGCATCATCGCCTGCCCGCACGACGTCCTCTCCTACGACGACACCGCGGGCCGGTACAAGCCGTTCCACATCGAGGCCGACGGGGGACCCACCGACTGCACCCACGGCATCAAGGGCTGCACCATGTGCACCCGTGCCTGCCCCCGGTTCCGCCTGTGGGAACCCGAGATCGACAACCACCTCTTCGGCCGCGAGCGGAGCCCCGACGAGGTGGCCGGCATCTCGTCGGACATCCTGTTGGTCCGGGCCACCGACCCCGACGTCCACTCGCTGGGCCAGGACGGCGGCCTGGTCTCGGCCCTGCTGATCTGGGCCCTCGAGCACGACGTGATCGATGCCGCACTGGTCTCCACCCTCGAGGGCGACGGGTCGACCTGGAAGGCCATCCCGGCGGTGGCCACCACCCGCGAGCAGGTCCTGGCCGCCGCCGGCTCGCGCTACACCTACTCGGCGAACCCGCTGGCCTACCCCGAGGCGATCCAGGCCGGGGCCGAGCGCATCGCCCTGGTCGGGATGGGCTGCCAGGCGTCCGGCCCCCCGGTCATGGCCACCCGCAAGGCCGGCAAGATCGCCAGGCGGCTGTCGCTCACCATCGGCCTGCTCTGCTCCAAGACGTTCGACGACTCCATCTTTCCCGAGCTGTTCGAGGCGAAGTACGGCATCGCCCGCGCCGACATCACGAAGATGAACATCAAGGGGGTGTTCCAGGTGTGGACCCGGGACGGCGCCTTCCACGAGATCCCCCTCAAGGAGGCCCACGGCTGGACCCGCGAGGGCTGCACGTCGTGTCCCGACTTCGCGGCCGAGCACGCCGACATCTCGACCGGCGGTATCGGGGCCTTCAGCGACTGGACCCTGACCATCGTCCGCACCGACAAGGGCCGGGAGCTGCTCGACGCGATGATCGCCGGGGGTGCGGTCGAGACCCGTCCGGGCGACGACGACCCGGGGGCGATCGCCCTGCTGCACCGTCTGGCACGGGTCAGTCGCCGCCGCTGGCCCGAGACAGCCGTGCCCATGCCCCGGCTGGCCAGCCCGGCCTGACCGACGAGTACGGTTGACGAGCGTGCCCGGACGACGGAAGCCCCATCCCCGACCGACCGTGGTCCTGCTGGTCCGCCACGGGAAGACGCCGACGACGGGACAGATCCTGCCCGGCCGGGCCCCCGACCTCCACCTTTCGGAGGACGGCCTGGCCCAGGCCGAAGCGGTCGCCGACCGGATCGCCACGCTGAGCGACCCCGCCGAGCGTGCACCGGTGGCCGTCTACGCGTCCCCGCTCGAGCGGACGTTCGAGACCGCCCGACCGATCGCCAGGCGGCTCGGCCTGCGGGTCCGCTCCGACCGGGGCCTGATCGAGTGCGACTTCGGCGAGTGGACCGGGAAGGAGCTGAAGGTGCTGGCAAAGCAACCGGAATGGTCACAGGTCCAGCGCTGGCCCAGCGGCTTCCGGTTCCCCGGAGGCGAGTCCTTCCTCGAGATGCAGGCCCGGATCACCGGCACCATCGCCCGGCTGGTCCACCTCCACCCGGGCGAGACCGTGGTGGCGGTCTCCCACGCCGATCCGATCAAGGCGGCCGTCACCGCCGCAGCCGGCACCCACCTCGACCTCCTCCAACGCCTGGTGGTCTCACCGTGCTCGGTCACCGCGCTGGCCTACACCGAGGCGGGACCGCACGTCCTGAGCGTCAACTCGACCGCCTCCCTGACCGAACTGGCCATCTCGTGACCGACGGCAGCGACGGAGCCACCGAGGGAGGCGGCTACGACCTCCCGGCACCCGAACGGTTCACCGTCGGCACGGTGGGACCGGTGGGCCAGCGGCTCTTTCTGCTGCAGTGCCGACAGGGAACCGTCGTGCTCACGCTCAAGATCGAGAAGCAGCAGGTCTCGGTGCTCGGGGACTACCTGGCCCGGATCGTGCAGGGCCAGACCCGGCCCGGGCACCTTCCCGAGGACGTGGAGCTCGAGCTCGAGTCACCCGACGATCCGGCCTGGGCCGTAGGCACGATCGGCGTCTCGTTCGACGAGGCCGAGGACCGGGTGGTGATCGTCATCGAGGAGCTGGTCCCCGAGGGGGAGCACGGCGCCATCGCCCGCCTGTCGGTGACCCGCGAGCAGGCGGCCGCCTTCGCCATCCGTGCCACCCGGCTGGTCCAGTCGGGCCGTCCCCCCTGCCCGCTGTGCGGCTCACCCCTCGACCCTTCCGGTCACGAATGCCCCCGCACGAACGGCCATCGTCCCCCAACGACGTGAACGGCTGGTCTTCCGACACCGGATCCACGCTCGAGGAGGCACAGGCGCTGCTCGCCTCCGGCGATCTGCAGGTCGAGGGCCGGCTCCCGTGGAGCTCCAACCTGACCTTCCTGGTGACGGTGGACGGGGGGCCGCTCGCCGCGGTCTACAAGCCGGCCCAGGGGGAACGGCCCCTGTGGGACTTCCCCGGTGGCCTCTACCGCCGGGAGGTCGCGGCCTTCGAGCTCTCCGAAGCACTCGGGTGGGGCGTGGTCCCTCCCACCGTCGCCCGGAGGGAAGGCCCCTTCGGTGAGGGCTCGCTCCAGCTCTTCGTCGAGGCCGACTACGAGCAGCACTACTTCACCCTCCTCGACGAGGGATCGTGCGACCCCCTGTTGGCCACCATCGCCGCCTTCGACGTGGTGGCCAACAACGCCGATCGCAAGAGCGGGCACGTGCTCCTCGGCACGGACGGGCGGGTCTGGGGGATCGATCACGGTCTGTGCTTCCATCCGAGCCCCAAGCTCCGGACCGTGATCTGGGACTTCGCCGGACACGAGGTGCCGGACCCCCTGCTGTCGGATCTGGACCGGCTGGCCCGCCGACTCCCGGACAGCCTCACCAATGTCCTGACCCGGACCGAACAGGACGAGCTGGTGCGGCGGGCCGAGTTGCTGGTCGCGGCCGGGGTGTTCCCCGAACCCGAGGGCGATCACCCGCCCTATCCTTGGCCGCTGGTCTGAGCCGCGTCATGCCGTTCCACCGGACCACCCATCACTTACAATGGGCCGCGCCGCGCCCGCCGATTCGACCCCGGAAGTGAACTTGCCGAGCAGCACCGACGAGCACCCATACCCGCAGCCGTGCCCTCGGCAGTACCGCCCCGTGCCCCGCCGTTCTCGGGCTCGTACCCGTGCCTAGGCCGGTCGAGGGAACCAGCCCGTACCTGCCGGGCCTCGACGGGATCCGGGCCATCGCCGTCCTGGCCGTGATCGCCTTCCATCTCAACTTCGGGTGGGCCGGCGGGGGGCTGCTCGGCGTCCAGGTGTTCTTCGTCCTCTCCGGCTACCTGATCACCGACTTGCTCGTCGCCGAGTACCGCCGGCACGCCGGCATCAACCTGCCGCAGTTCTGGATCCGGCGTGCCCGCCGGCTGCTCCCCGCACTTCTGGTGATGCTCTTCGTGGTCGTCGGCTGGGCGACGCTCTTCGACCGGGTGCAGCTCACCGCCCTGCGCAGTGACCTGGTCCCCTCGATCTTCTACGTGAGCAACTGGTGGTTCATCTTCCACCACGTCTCGTACTTCGACCGTTTCGGTCCCCCGCCCATCTTGCTGCACCTGTGGTCGTTGGCCATCGAGGAGCAGTACTACCTCATCTGGCCGTTCTTCGTCCTTGCCGGGCTCCACTGGCTCAAGCGCAGGCGGACCCTGATCGTCCTGACCCTCGCCGCCGCCGCCGCCTCTGCCCTGGAGATGGCACTCCTCTTCTCGCCGAACGGTGACCCGACGCGCGTCTACGACGGCACCGACACCCGGGCGTTCGCCTTGCTGATCGGCGCGGCCCTGGCGTTCGCACTCCCCCGCAACCGGACCTTCATCCCGGTCACCAACAAGGCCCGTCTCTGGCTCGAGACGGCCGGAGGCGTCGCCCTCGCCGGCATCTTTCTGATGTTCTGGTTGACCAACCAGTACCAGGCATTCCTCTACCGGGGGGGCATGGTGCTGCTCGCGGTCCTGACCGCGCTGGTCATCGCCGTCACCGTGCACCCGGGCACCCGCATGAACGCGGCGCTCGGCTGGGACCCCCTGCGGTGGATCGGAGAGCGGTCGTATGCGATCTACCTCTGGCACTACCCGGTGATCGTCCTGACCACGCCACTCAACGCTCCACCCAGCTTGATGCGGGCCACCCTCCAGATCGGGGCGAGCATCGGCCTCGCCGCGCTGTCCTGGCGATTCGTCGAGGAGCCCATCCGCCACGGTGCGCTGGAGCGAGGATGGAGGCGGGTCCGGGCCTACCGGTGGACCCGTCCCCAACTGCGCCCGGCCGGCTGGGCCGTCGCCGGGGTCGTGGTGGTCAACGCGGTCGTGTGCACGATCGGTCTCGGAGGGTTGGTGGCCGCCTCAGCGGCCGACCCGGGGTCCCAGGTCACCAGCGTCTTCCAGGTGCCCAAGCACCCGACGACGACGACGACGACCGCGACTCCGGCCCCCAATGCCAGCACGGTGCCGACCACCACCGCGCCGCCACCACCGCCGGGCCTGGGCGTGACCGCCATCGGCGACTCGATCATGGTCGATGCCTCCCCCTACCTCCAGCAGATGCTGCCCGACATCGCCATCGATGCCCAGGTCGGCCAGCAGCTCTACCAGGTACAGGCCGCGGTCCCGGAGCTGAAGGCAAAGGGGGTGATCGGCAACCGCCTGATCCTCGAGCTCGGGACCAACGGTCCCTTCTCGGTGGCCCAGCTCGAGACCCTCCTCACGTCGCTGGGGCCGATGCAGCGGATCGTGCTGGTGAACACCCGGGTCCCCCGGCCCTGGCAACAACAGGTCAACGCCACCATCGCCGCAGTGGCCCAGAGCTACCCCAATACCGTCATGGTCGACTGGTACGCGGCGAGCGCGCCATTCCCCCAGTACTTCTACCCCGACGGCGTGCATCTCGACCCCGACGGTGCCAAGTTCTACGCATCGCTCCTGGTGCAGGCACTCAATGCGCCGCTGCCGGCGAAACCGGGCTGAAGCGACCCCTGACGACGATCGGGACTCCGGCCACGAGCTCAGAATCCCGCCGCAAGTTCAGACCCCGGGCTCGGGACCGATCATCAGACCCGGTCGAGCCGACGATCAGCCTCGCGCCTTGATGGCCTCGATGAGCTTGGGCACCACCTTGTGCACGTCACCGACGATCCCGAGATCGGCCACCGAAAAGATCGGGGCATCCTGGTCCTTGTTGATGGCCACGATGTTCTTCGAATTCTTCATCCCCACCATGTGCTGGGTAGCGCCGGAGATGCCGCAGGCCAAGTAGACGGTCGGCTTGACCGTCTTGCCGGTCTGACCGACCTGGTAGGCGTAGGGAACCCATCCGGCGTCGACAATGGCCCGGCTGGCCCCGGGAGCACCGTGGAGCAGACCGGCCAGCTCCTCGATCATCGAGTACTGGTCCTTCTCGCCGAGCCCGCGCCCGCCTGAGACCACCACGTCCGCTTCGTCGAGCTTCGGTCCGGTCCGTTCCTCGACATGGCGGGCGATCACTCGTGCCGCGTTGGTCGGGCCCGCATCGGGTGCCGGCGCCGCAACCACCTCGGCTGCAGCAGCGCCCTTCGGCTCGGCCGGGAACGACTTGGCCCTGATCACGAAGATGCCGGGGCCGTCGCCGGTGAACCGGGCCGAGGCGACCTGGGTGCCTCCGAAGATGGCGTGCTGGGTGGTGAGGCCGCCATCACCGGCAACCAGACCAACCACGTTGGTGAGGACCGGGCGGTCGAGCTTCACCGACAGGCGACCGGCGATGTCCCGACCGTCGTAGGTGGCGGGGAACAGGATGGCGTCGGGTCCCGACCCGGATCCGACTGCGGCGGCGATCGCCGAGGCGACCGGGACACCGGGAAGCGCCCCGGCCAGATCGCCGATGTCGTGGACCTTGGTGGCCCCGTACTCGCCGAGGGTGGCGGCGACCGACGCGGTGGCATCGCCGAAGGCGACGGCTTCGACCGTGGCGGCGAGGGTGGTCGCATGGCTGATCAGCTCGAGGCTGGCGGTGATGGGCTTGCCATCCGCCACTTCGGCGAGGACCCAGATCTTGTCGATGGACATCGTGTGCTCGTTCTCCCTTTGACCGGTCCCTACAGGACCTTCAGCTGTTCGAGAAATGCGATGATCCGCTGGGCGCCGTCCCCCTCGTCGACGACGATCTCGCCGGCCCCACGCGCCTCGGCGTCGGCCACGCCGGTGATCTCCTGGCGGGCACCGGTAGCACCCACCTGGCCGGCATCGAGACCGAGGTCGGCGACGGTCAACGTCTCCACCGGCTTCGACTTGGCTGCCATGATCCCTTTGAACGACGGGTACCGGGGCTCGACCACGCCGGCCGTGACGGTCACCACCGCGGGAAGAGGGCTGCTGACCTCGTCGTAGCCCGCCTCGGTCTGGCGTTCGACGGAGACCGAGTCCCCGCTGATCTCGACCTTCTTGGCGAAGGTCACCGACGGGAACCCGAGCAGCTCGGCCACCTGCACCGGGGTGGTCCCCGTGTAGCCGTCGGACGACTCGGTCGCCGCCAGCACCAGGTTGGGCTCGGCCCGGCGGATCGCCGCGGCCAGCACCTTGGCGGTGCCCAGTGCGTCCGTGCCGGCCAGGGCCTCGTCGCTGACCAGGATGGCCTTGGCCGCTCCCATGGCCAGCGCTGTCCGCAGACCCGAGGTCTCCCCGTTGGGGGCCATCGAGACCAAGGTCACCTCGCCGCCGCCGGCGGCATCGACCAGCTGCAACGCCATCTCCACACCGTAGGCGTCGGAGTCGTCGAGGATCAGCTTTCCGGTTCGGGCAAGGTTGTTGGTCCCCGGGTCGAGGGCCGGTGGGGCGGCCGGATCGGGGATCTGCTTGACACAGACGACGACGTTCATGGACATGCATTGTTGACGAAAATCGTCGTGCCCGACCAATCGGACTCGTCTCCCCAGGTCAAAGGCAGTGTTTGGTCGCCCCGGGACACTGGGCGGCCAGGGTTGGACCACGAAGGTGGACGACGAAGGTGCCCCACGTCGACCCGGCCGTCTGAGGCCAGCAGTCCCGACCAGGCCGTCTCAGACCAGGGTCGGATCGGCGCGCAGGACCGCAGTGGCGAGCACGACGTCGTCGGTGATCACGTGGTCCACCGACCAATCAGCCAGCCGTTCCAGCGATTCGGCGTCGTTGACCGTCCACACCGTGACCGCCAGGCCGGCCTGGTGGCAGGCCTCGACCAGGTGCGGCGTCACCAACGACTGCTCGGGGTGGAGGGCCCTGCAGCCCAGGTTGCTCGCCAACGTGAGCCCCACGTCCGGATCGGCCCATCCGGCAACAAGCAACCCCGTGGCCGCGGCCGGTACCACGTCGAGGACCGCCTCGAGCGACGGGGGCCAGAACGACGAGACGAGGAGCGAACCCGGCCGGGCTCCCCCGGTATCGCAACCGGCCAGCAGCGACCCGACCGCACGGGCCGCCTGCTCGTCAGGATCGAACCATGGTTCGGTGGGCAGGTTCTTCACTTCGATGTTCACCGCCATCCCATCGCAGGCGTCGATGGCCGCGTCCAGGAGCGGCACGTCGGGAGGGAGCTCCCGGACGGTCAGCTCGGCGACCGGCCCGATGCCGGGGACGATCGGGTCGTGGTGCACTGCCAACGCACCGTCCACAGTCAGCCGAACATCGAGTTCGACACCGTCCGCGCCCAGGTCGCGAGCTCGGGCGAAGGCGCCGAGCGTGTTCTCGACCACGCCGTGGACGGGGTCTCGGCTGCCGCGATGTGCATGGATGGCCGGCTGCATTCGACCCCGGTCCTCGTCCACGGCGTCCTCCGGTCGTCCCCGACGTGCCTGCAGGCGCGCTTGCGACCCGAGACATGTGGGCACCGGTGTAGTCCACGGGGTCGTCCACCCGCAAACTGCTTGCAACGGGCGATGCCGGTGATTACTCTAGGGAGGAACCCCGAATGGACGCAGACCGTCGTTGCTGCGATCCATGTGAAACCAATCACAAAGGGGAGAGCTCGGGATCAGGAGCGGAGGAAACGCTGTGGCCCTCATGTGGAACAGGACGGTCGAATGGGACGACGGGGACTGGCGCGACGCCGCCGCCTGCCGGGACACCGAACCTGATCTGTTCTTTCCGGTGGGGACCACCGGGCCCGCCATCGACCAGATCGAGGCGGCCAAGCGGGTGTGCCGTACCTGCGATGCCCAGGAGCCGTGCCTCGACTTTGCCCTGGCGACCAACCAAGAGTCAGGCGTGTGGGGTGGGACCTCCGAGGAGGAGCGCCGCAAGCTCCGGCGTTCGTGGCTGGCTGCCCGTCGTCGGGCGTCTTGAGCACCCCGCATCACCACTCGCATCACCGGGATCCCTGATCCGGTCGGGGCAGCGTGACCGGTGCACCGGGCACCGAATCGACCGGGCCGGACCGTTCAGAGTGCCTCCGTCCGGGTTCCTCAGATCCGATGGTCGTGGTGGTCGGTGACCGGCAGTTCGATCACGACCGAGGTGCCCCTCGCCTGAGGATCGATGTCCGATCTGTTGCGCATGACGATGGAACCGGCCAGTTGGGTCCGCACCAGATCTCGCACAATGGAGAGTCCGAGGCTCTGGGTCACATCGAAGTCGAAGCCCGGCGGCAGACCGGCACCGTCGTCGTGCACCTCGACAACGAGGAAGTCGCCCCCGGCTACGGTCGCAGCACTGCCGTCGGGACTGCCCAAGCCCGCGCCGTGGGAGCGAAGCCTCACCTCGATGTGGCCATTCTCTCCGGCGGGCTCACTTTCCGCAACGACGCGATCGGGTCGGTCCAGCTCGTCGACGGCCGGCTCTGCGAACGCGTGCTCCACCGCGTTCTGCAAAAGCTCCGCCAAGGCGACCGCCAACGGGGTGGCCACGTCGGCCGGCACCTCCCCCAGCTCGCCGACCACCGTGAAGGTCACCGGTGAGCCCGACACCACCGAGTCCTCGGCCATCTTCACCAGCGACGCGACGATCTCGTCGAAGGGGACCTGCTCACCCGGCTCGCGGGAGAGGATCTCGTGGACGATGGAGATGGACCGCACCCGGCGCTCCGCCTCGAACAGCGCCATCCGCCCGACCCCCGGGGGCAGGCGGCGGGCCTGGAGCCGGAGCAGCGCCGAGATGGTCTGCAGGTTGTTCTTGACCCGATGGTGGACCTCACGGATGGCGGCGTCCTTGGAGAGGAGCAGGCGGTCGAGCCGCCGCACGTCGGTCACGTCGCGCAGAAGGACGAGGCAACCGGTGACGTCGCCCTTGGCCAGCAGCGGGATGCAGTGCAGAAGCACGGTCACGTCCGGACGGCGCTCCACTTCCTCGACCACCGGGAGCGCGGAGGCGAGCGCCCACTCGATGGCCGACTCCTCCACGCCCAAATCGTAGAGACGTCGGCCTTCGAGCTGGGAGTACATGCCCATCCGATGCAGCGCGTTGGTCGCGTTCGGCGACGCGAAGCGTACCCTGCCCTCTTCGTCGACAAGCACGATCCCGTCCCCCACCCGGGGTGCCTCCTCGGTGGCGACCTCTTCACCGGGGAATGGGAACGTCCCCTCCTCCACCATGACCGCGAACCGGTCGAACACGTCTCGGTAGGTGCGCTCGAGGTGACCGGGCCGGCGACCGGTCCCCGAGGACATGCGGGCCAGCACCGCCGAGACCGTTCCCTCACAGCGAACCGGGATGCACTGGAGCCGGACCGGCTCCTCGCCCGCCTCGATCTGCATCTCCCCCCGGGACACCTCCCCCGATGCGAACGCGTCGGCGACCAGGGGCCAGTCGGACACCCCGACCGTCTGGCCCATCAGATCGTGCTGGACCACGGTGGCGCTGTTCGACGGGCGCATCTGGCCCAGCACCACCATCACCTGGTCGTCGTCGGGCACCTGGTCGGGCGGGGTGGCCATCGGTGCCAGCAGGACCAGGTCGGAGAACGACAGGTCGGCGAGGATGCCCCAGGTCCCGAGCAAGCGCTGCAGGTGCGCCAGCTGGTCAGGACCGAGATCGGTCCGGTCGAATGCCAGCTCCGCCGGCGTGGCCATGCTCAGCCGCCTTCGCGAGGACTCTTCGCCGCCGGCCCGCCCCCGACCGGCACCGGGTGAGCACGGCGGTCCCGGAACCCCTGGAGCTCCGACACCCCGGCCGCGGCCAGCAGGGCACGGAGATCGCCGGCCCGGTGGGCGACGTCGGGCAAGGTGTGGGCGTCGGACGCGGTGGTGAGCGGCACGTGCCGGTCGACGTAACGACGGAGCAGTGGGGGCGCCGGGTACTCCTCGCCACAGGGCTTCCGCCACCCGGCGGAAGAGACCTCCGCCGCCATCCCCGACGCAACCGCCGTCTCGGCCATGCGCTCGTAGAACTCGTCCGTGCCGGCGGGGACCCGCCCGGCGATCTTGATCAGGTCCGGGTGGGCGAAGACGTCGCACACCCCGGAGGCGCCCAGCTCCTCCATCGCCCGGGTGTACTCCTCCCAGACCGCATCCACGTCGCGCACGTCCCACTCGGCCAGCACCAGGGGGTCGTTCAGCACGTCGAACCGCCAGGTACCCAGCCAGTGCACCGAGCCCAGCAACACGTCGAACGGGTACCCCCGCAACAGGTCGGCCACCTCGTCCATACGCCCCTCGTAGTAGTCGACCTCGAGCCCGAGCACCACCGGGAGGCCGGTCGCCTTGACCGCCAGCACCGTCTCGACGTAGCCATCGAGATCGACCCGGGCGTGGTGGTCCCAGTAGGCGGCCATGCCGGGCCGAAGCGCGTCACCCGGCAGGTCGTTCCAGAACCCCCCGAGGCGGTCCCTGGCCTGGGTGAACCGGAACAGGTGCTCGGTCAGCGCGATCTCGGTGACCCCGGCCGCCGTGGCCTGCTCGCAGTAGGCGGTGACCTGCTCGACGGTGGTCTCGGCGTCGCTCTGGGAGTGCGGCCACAGGTGGAGGTGGTAGTCGAGCACCGCTCAGTCCGCCCGGCGGATGATGGTCACGCCGTCGCGGACCGTGGTCTGGACGGCCACGACCCGAGGGTCGCTCGCCACCTTCTCGTTGAAGGCCCGGAGCGCCTCGGTGTCCACCGACCGATCGCCGGGGTCGAGGATCCGCCCGTACCAGAGCGTGTTGTCGGCCACGATCAACCCGCGCGGCGCCAACCGTTCCAGCGCGGACTCGTAGTAGGCGGGGTACGAGCCCTTGTCGGCGTCGATGAACACCAGGTCGAAGGGACCGGGCAGGGTGGGAAGGGTCCGGAGGGCCGGTCCGACGACCACCTCGATCCGGTCCGCGTAAGGGCTGGCCGCGATGTGGCGCCGGGCGAACTCGGCGTGCACCGGATCGATCTCGCAGGTGACGATGGACCCCCCCGGGGCCAGGCCGGCTGCCATCGCCAGGGACGAGTAGCCGCCGAACGTGCCGATCTCGAGGACGGAGGTGGCCCCGACCGCGAAGACCAGGAGCTCGAGGAACCGACCCTCGAGCCGCCCGACCATCATCCCTGGATCGCTCAGCATCGAGCGGGTCTCGGTCGCGACCCGCTCGAGGTGAGCGGGGGGTGCGGTGGTGTGGGCTTCGGCGTAGGCCTCGACGGCCGGATCGACGATGGCGGGCATGCTGTCATGGTACGACCCGGTGCGGGCGACCCCCGCCGGTCTCCGGATCCGATCGTCGGCCCCCACCGGATCGGCTCCGTGCTTCGGTCCGGCTGTGCCGCAGCCAGGCCGTGCGCTCCGCCTGAAAGTGTGCTCAGTCCCAGATCTGCTCACCGAGGCGGACCAGCCCGGCCAGGTCGTAGATGTCGGTGTCGAAGAAGGGGACGGTGGCCAGCACCTCGGGGGTGTCGGCCAGATGCGACCGCTCCTCCGCCTCGCGCAGCGCCACCACCCGGAAGTTGAGGAAGCTCTCGGCCACCTCGACCAGCACCCGGCGGACCTGCGCCTCGTCGCCGAGCCCATCGGCCACCTGGCCGAGCGCCGGGGCCATCGCCGCGGCCACTTCGTCGGCCCGCTCCTTCATCGCCTCGGCCACCACTGCAGCCCCGGCGTCCTGAAGGTAGGCGGGAAGGACCTTGTTCAACACGATCGCCCCCAGGTGGAGCCGGCGAGCGATCAGCTCGTGGGCGAAGAACTCCGCCTCGCGCAGCGGTACCCCTTCCAGGGTGGAGACCACCATGAAGGTGGTCCGACGGTCTTCGAGCAGGCGACCGACCGCTTCGGCCCGCTCGACGAAGCCGTCGTACATCGACTGGAAGAGGATGAAGAACTCGGAGATGTCGGCGAGGAACTGCGTCCCGAGAATCCGGTCGGCGATCTGGTAGAACGGCTTGGTCGCCACGTTCACCAGCTTGGAGCGGTAGGGCACGATCAGCCAGCGCAGCAGGCGCGACGAGAAGAAGTCGGCCAGCCGCTGGGGCGCGTCGAGGAAGTCGAGCGCGTTTCGGGTCGGCGGCGTGTCCACCACGATCAGGTCGTAGTCGCTCTCCGAGTGGATCTCGTAGAGACGCTCCATGGCGATGTAGTCGTGACTCTGGATGAAGCGACCCGAGATGTTCTGGTACAGCGGGTTCGCCAGTATCTCGTCGCGGGTCTGCTCGTCGGGAGCGTGCCGGCGGATGAGGGCGTCCCACGACTCCTTGGTATCGAGCATCGCCGCCCACAGCTGACCCCGAGGTTTCAGACCCGCGGCCCGGAACGCCTCCGGCGGTACCCGACGCTCGGTGTTACCGATCCCGTCGAGCCCGAGCGCATCGGCCAGGCGCCGGGCCGGGTCGACCGTCAGCACCAGCACCTTCCCCCCGTGACGGAGCGCAGCCATCACCCCGGCGGCCGCTGCCGTGGTGGTCTTCCCCACCCCGCCGGGACCGCAGGCGACCACGATCTCCTTGGCCGCCAGCAGGCTGTCGAGCGAGGTGCCGGGGACCGGCTCGGGGGTCCGCCCGCGGGCCATCAGTACCCCAGCTCCTCGCCGAGGGAGGCCGCCACCTGCCGAGTGGTCCGCAGCCCATGCGAACGGGTGAAGAGGTACGGGAGGTAGAGCATCGGCACTGCCGGGTCGATCTCCGCCCGCAGCCGCTCGAGGTGGGAGGAGCGGGTCCGGCGCATGGTGACCGCCAGCCGGGCGGCGTCGAGCAACGGGGTGGGGTCGCCTCCGAGGCTCGCGGTGAGGTCGGAGCGGAGACCGGGCCCGGACAGTGCGTCGAACACGGATTCTTCTTGGTGACCGAAGAGCTCGGGAAGCACCCGGTTGACCACCACCGTCGCCAACCGGACCGTCGTCTGTTCGCGGACCCGGTCCGCCAGCTCGATGGTCTCGTTGACCGGCATCTCTTCGGGGGTGCACACCGCCACCAGACCAGTACGGTCCGGATCGGAGAGGATAGCGAGCATCCAATCGGTCTGGGTGCGGATGAGTCCGACCTTGACCAGGCTGTTGATGGCCTGTGGGGCGGCAAGCTGGCCGACGATGTGCCCGGACGCCGGGGCGTCCACGACCACCAGGTCGTAGTGCTCCTCGCGGACCTCGTAACAGAGCTTGCCCACGGTCAGGATCTCCCGCACGCCAGGGGCGGCTGTGGCCACGAAGTCGAAGGCCTTGGCCAGCGGCCCGATCCTCCCCACCACCGGGATCCGGAGCTGCAGCTTCAGGTACTCGCGCAGCGACGCCTCGGTGTCCATGGTCATCGCGAACAGACCGGGGAGGATCTCCTTCTCCCGGAACGAGGTGGGCGACGCCTCGAAGAATCCGGCCACGTCCCCCTTGGCGTCGACCTCACACACCAGCACTCGCTTTCCCTGCTGGGAGGCGAACAGGGCGAGTGCCGAAGCGACGGTCGTCTTCCCCACGCCACCCTTGCCGGTGACGAACACCAGCCGAAGATCGAGGAGGTCGGTCACCGCCGGTCCGATGACACGTCGCTGGTGGGGATCAGGAGACCCCGAAGCCCACGCGCCGTTCATTGGCCGGGGCATCGAGCTCGACGTAGGCGACCTTGGACGCTGGCACGCCGACGTGGCGACCCTTGCGATCGATCATCCACAGGACGGAGCCCTCACCCGAGAGCGCCGACTCGATGTCGGCCAGAATTTTGTCACGGTCGGCGTCCTCGGGCAGTTCGACGTCCAGCTCCTTCATCGACTGCACAATTCCGATTCGCACGTCCACCTGGCACACTCCTCTCACCCAGGTACCGGCGGCACCCTCGACTTGGTGCCGGCTGCAGTGCCGACTCCCCCGACGATACAAGGTCGCCGGACCGTGCCGGACCGTGCCGGACGACGGGTCACCGAGGCTGGTCGGCGGCTGTCGCAGCCACGCGGCACACTGGGTCCATGCCAGTCGACGACGAGTGCGCCATGCCGGGGCCGCAACGGCCGGCGGTGCCGGAAGCGGCGATCGGGGCGGATGGGATCCCCGACGGGCGGGGGCGACGTTGGGCGGCGACGATGGAGGGCCATGACCGACACCGGGGGGTCGTCTACGCCCACGCGGACAGCCATGCGGCGGCGGACCGCGAAGGACCCGTCACGCCGGTCGGACGCGCCGAACGCGAGGTGGCCCAAGGCGCCTGGCTGGCACCGGGGGCCACCCGCTCCGTGGGAGCGGGGAACCGTCGCCGCCCGGAGGAGCCCGATCCGTGGCGGACCTGCTTCGAGCGCGACCGTGACCGGATTCTGCACGCTGCCGCGTTCCGGCGCCTGGCGGGCAAAACCCAGGTGTTCGTCTTCCCTGACGATCACCAGCGGACCCGGCTGACCCACGCACTCGAAGTGGCCCAGGTCGCAACCGGCATCGCCAGGGCCTGCCGGCTGAACGTCGCGCTCACCGAAGCGATCGCACTCGGACACGACTGCGGGCACGGGCCGGGCGGACACGCCAGCGAAGACGCCCTCTCCCCCTACCTCGACGGCGGGTTCGACCACGCCCCCTGGGGAGCCGACGTCTCCCTGGCCCCGCTCAACCTCTGCGCGGAGACGCTCGACGGCATCCGCAACCACTCGTGGTCACGGCCGGCGCCGGGCACCCCGGAGGGCGAGGTGGTCAGCTGGGCCGACCGCATCGCCTACGTGTGCCACGACTTCGAGGATGCGGTGCACAGCGGCATCGTGACCGGAGACGTCCTTCCCCCAGTGGTTCGGGAACGGTGCGGCCTCCGGCGAAGCCAGCAGCTCGGACGGTTCATCGACGCGATGGTGGCGACCATGGCCGCGACGGGCCAGGTTGGCATGGATGCGGACCACGCCGAGGCACTGGCCGCTTTCCGGGCGTGCAACTACGAGCACGTGTACCTGCGCCCGAGCTCGGTGTCCCAGGGGGATGCGGTGATCGCGGTGCTGCGCGCCCTGGTCGAGCACTACTGCGCCCGACCTGAGCTGATCCCCGGCAGGCAGCCGGGATCGGTTGAGGCCGTCGCTGGTGACGACCGGGCCTCCGAAGGCGGGGTGGTTCCCTCGGACGAAGAGACTGCCACGCTGCGGGCCGCGGTCGGCTATGTCGCCGGCATGACCGACCGGTTCGCCTTCGAACAGGCGGTGTCGCTGGTGGGTTGGGATCCCGACAAGCTTCCCCTGGGGGTCGGGGTGACCCGGCACCGCTGACCGGGCCGCACCGCTGACCCGGGCCGCACCGCTGACCGGGCCGCAGACGCCGCAGCGTAGAGTGGCTGTGCAGCTCGGAACGTCCGAAGTCCACACCCGTGCCAGGCGCAGGGTGCGCTCGGCAGGGTGCAATAGGAGGAGGCAGTCGATGGCAGTGTCCGTGGATTCCACAGCGGTTGCGGACTCGCGAGCTGGCTCCGGCGCAGACCGAGCTGGGGACACGGCCGGGTCACCGATGGGCAGTGTGGCGGACGCGCTGGCCCCGCTGCTGAAGATGCTGGTCGGCACCGAGGCCCCGGTCCGGTTCGAATTCTGGGACGGCAGCGCCATCGGACCGTCCGAGAGTGTGGGCGTGGTGCGGGTCGAGTCGATCAACGCGATCCGGCGCATCCTGTGGGCCCCCGGCGAGCTGGGAGTGGCCCGTGCCTTCGTGGCGGGCGAGATCACCGTAGAAGGCGAGCTCCCCGTCCTGTTGCGAGCCCTGCGGAACGCTGCCCCCCGAGACCTCCGCAAGGCGGGGATCCGGGCACTGCCGGCAGCGGTCGACGCCGCCCGGCGCCTGGGTGCCATCGGGCTGCCGCCGTCCCCGCCCCCGGAGGAGAGCCGACCGGCGGGTCGCCTCCACTCGCCGCTCCGTGACGCCGCGGCCATCAGCCACCACTACGACGTGGGCAACGACTTCTACCGGCTGTTCCTCGGCCCGCGCATGACCTACTCGTGCGCGCGGTTCGTGACGGACACCGCCACCCTCGAGGAGGCCCAGGACGCCAAGCACGAGCTGATCTGCCGCAAGCTGGGTCTCGACCAGTATGTTGCCGAACACCAGCGCGGAGCCCGGCTCCTCGACGTGGGTTGCGGCTGGGGATCGATGGCCATGCACGCTGCCCGCGAGCATCAGGCCACCGTGGTCGGGATCACCCTCAGCGCCGAGCAGGCCGCACTGGCCCGTCAGAGGGTGGAGGAGGCCGGCCTCGCCGACCGGGTCGAGATCCGCCTGCAGGACTACCGGGAGCTCCGCGGTGAGCGCTTCGACGCCATCTCGTCGATCGGCATGTTCGAGCACGTCGGCGCATCGGCGATGGGGCGGTACTTCGACATCCTGGCGGGACTGCTCGAGCCCACGGGGAGGTTGTTGAACCACGCCATCTCGAGTCCCGGCGGTTCGGTGCTCGGCAGCCGGTCGTTCGTCGGGCGCTACGTGTTCCCCGACGGCGAGCTGCTCGACGTCGGCCGGGTGGTGCTGGCGATGCAGCGGGCAGGGTTCGAGGTGCGCGACGTCGAGTCGCTCCGCGAGCACTACACGAAGACGCTCCTCGCCTGGGTGGCCAACCTCGAAGCCCACTTCGACGAGGCGGTGGCACTGGTCGGGCGAGCCCGGGCCACCATCTGGCTGTTCTACATGGCCGCGTCCTCCAACGGGTTCGAGGACGGGGGACTGGCCATCCACCAGGTGCTCGGAGTGGTACCGGCCGCCGGCGGCCGCAGCGGTATGCCACCCACCCGGAGCAACTGGTCGTAACGGCATCGCTCACCACGGGCAGTCGACCACCGCCCCGTCCGGGGGACGGTCGGGGTCCGGTGGTCGCCGCAGGCGGGGTGGACGGTGGTCGCCGCAGGCGGGGTGGACGGTACCTCGTTCAAGGGGAGAGAGCGGTCCGCCGGTAGAGGTCGGCCCCGTCCGGTGCAGCGATGACACTGACATCGACAACGAGGCTCACCGTCACGCACGTAGGTCGGAACGGGCGTCGTTCACGGGCGCCACGACGTCAGGCGTAGCTCGCCGGCACCGGCGCTGGCGCCGTACCGGCCGGGCGGTCGCTGCGTTGGCACCCGGTCGAGCGGACCATCCCTCGTCCAGTCCGGCATGGACCACCATCCGCGCCAGCGTGCCGGGCTGGACCCGCAGCAGATCGGCTTGCCGAGCGAGGGTGGCGTGATCGTCCTCGTCAAGGCGGACGGTGATGGCTTTCGTCATCGCGCAACAGGAGCGCCCGCCAAGCCAACCGACGCGTCTCGCGTGGCGTGGCCCTCCTCAGCCGGTCACCAGCCGATCACACGTCGGTTCGAGCTCGTGGGTGCCGACCACTCGAACCGTGCCCGCTGACACGGACCTCGACGGAGGATCATTACCCGGCGGGCATCGTCGAAACGGTCCATCCGCATACTGGAGGCCGTTACCGGTCGCTGGCCACATCGGACCAGCGACCGGCGCCCGCGTGGCCGCCCTGACTCACCGCGTCCCTCCGCGGCTACTAGAACTAGTGCGGTGCTTGCCCTCCTCAGCTCCCAGGGGTTCATCTCGTCCGGCGGCTATCTGGCGATCTTTCTGCTCAGCGTCGCCCAGTCGTGCTGCGTCCCCACCTCGTCCGAGCTCACCCTGGGATTCGGGGGGGTCCTCGCCGCGACCGGGCGGCTGAGCCTGCCTGGAGTCATCGCCGCCGGGGTGACCGGCGAGGTGGTCGGTGCGTACCTCGCCTGGTGGATCGGACGGAGTGCCGGTCGGACGATCGTGGACCGGTACGGCCGGTACGTGCTGCTCAGCCATCACGACCTGGACCGGGCCGAGGCCTGGTACGACCGCCACGGGCGGTGGGGGGTCTTCGGGGGGCGGCTCGTTCCGGTCATCCGGAATTTCGCCGCGCTCCCGGCCGGGGTCGCCGAGGTCCCCCCGGTCCCCTTCGGCCTGCTGACCACCGCCGGCAGCCTGATCTGGGACAGTGCCATGGCGCTGATCGGCTACAGCGTCGGGAGCCGGTGGAGCGAGATCATCCACGGCTTCAGCGACGCTGGCTATGTCCTCGGGGCGCTGGCGGTGGTCGCGTTCGTCGTGTTCTTCGTCCATCGGTGGCGCTCGTACCGACGTCAGACTGCAGAACGTCAGCCTGCAGAACAGACCGCTGATGCGCCACCGGCCCCCGGAGACGAGCTCGTCGCCCTGATTCGACGGCTCGCTGCCCCGGGAGAGGAGGCGCCCCAACGAACCGGGGCCTCGTTGAACGAACGGTTGACCGCCGCTACGGCCGCGGTCCTGTTCGTCCTGCTGGCAGCCGAGGGACTCACCATCTTGAAGATCCGGAGCCTCCTCACCTTGCATGTGGTCGTGGGGCTGATCCTCATCCCGCCGATCGTCGTCAAGATCGGGAGCACCACCTGGCGCTTCATCCGGTACTACCTGGGCGAGCCTGGCTACGTCGCCAAGGGGCCACCACAGAAGCTCCTTCGGATCCTCGCTCCGTTCCTGGTGATCCTGACGGTCTCGCTGTTCGCGTCGGGCATTGCCCTCGTGGTGATCCACCGTCCACCGGCCTGGATCTACGACCTGCACCGCTATGGCTTCGTCCCCTGGTTCGCCATCATGGTGGTGCACGTGCTCGTCTACGTCTGGCGCGTGCCGGGTCTCGTCCGGCCCGACGTCACCGTGCCCCGTCGACGCCAACGCGAACTGGCACCGGGACGGTGGGTCCGCATCTGGCTGTTGTCCGCCTCTCTCCTGGTGGGAGTGACGCTCACCGTCCGCCTGTGGCCGACCTTCGCCGACAACGTCCATACGTTCGTGTTCCACTGAGCACCGGACAGCGGGAGCTGGCCCGGCCGGCTCAGCGCACGGTGAGCTCGCTGCGGTAGACCCGGGAAGGTCCCATGTCCACGATGGCGGCACCCAGGGCCGCGAACACCGCGGCGGCTTCCCCGTCGGGTTCGGCCACCACCGCGGGGATCCCGTCGTCGCTACCCTCGCGCACGGCCGGCACCAGGGGGACCTGGGCGAGCAACGGTACCCCGAGCTCGTCAGCCAGCGCTTGCCCGCCTCCGGCACCGAACAGCTCGTAGCGCGTCCCGTCGTCGCCGGTGAACCAGCTCATGTTCTCGATCACTCCGCGCACGGCCAGCTTCAGCTTGCGGGCCGCGTAGGCAGAGCGTTGCGCCACCCGCTGGGCTGCCGGCTGCGGAGTGGTCACCACCAGCACCTCGGTCTTCGTCAGGTACTGCCCGAGCGACAGGGTCACGTCACCGGTGCCCGGGGGCATGTCGACGAGCAGGTAGTCCGGCTCGCCCCAGTAGGCGTCCACCAGAAACTGCTCGAGCGCCTTGTGCAGCATGGGTCCGCGCCAGATGACCGGCGTGTCATCGGGGACGAAGAACCCCATGGACAGGCACCGCACCCCGTTGGCGGTGGGAGGGATCACCAGGTCCCCGATGATCAGCGGCTCGGCGGTCACCCCGAGCATCTTGGGCACCGAGAACCCGTAGACGTCGGCGTCGAGGATGCCCACGTCATAGCCGGCCAGGGCCAGCGAGACAGCGAGGTTCACCGTCACCGACGACTTCCCCACCCCGCCCTTGCCGAGGACACGCCGATCACCCTGGTCTTCGACCGCGGCAACATGAACCGGTTGGGCCGCCCCTCCTCGTGGCCCAACGTGCCCGCACCGCGGTCGCCGTCGTGGCTCCCGTGACCCCCATGGCCGTGACCCGCCTCGCCGTCGGGCAGCGACTCGCCACGAAGCAGGGTCCGCAGCCGGGCGCGGTCCGCTTCGTCCATCGTTTTCGTGTCGATCGTCACCTCGTCCACGCCGGACAGCACCCCGACGGCCCGGCGGACCCGGGCCACCAGCTCGTCCACCTGGGGATAGTGGGCGACCGGCAGCAACAGGTCGACCGAGACCCGCTTGCGCCGCGCCTCCACCGTCCCGACCATGTGGAGCTCGCCGAGCGGTCGGCGGAGCTCGGGGTCGGTCACCGAGGCGACAGCCTCGCTGACCTGCAATTCGTCGATAGACATGGAGACTCCTCGGAGAAAATCGGGTTAGCCGTAGACTAGGGGACGTGCACCCCGACACGGACAGGCCGTTCGACACCGGAGAACCGCCCTCCCGTCGAGGGGGCGGGCCCGGACCCGGGCCGGGAGAGATTCCCCGTCCGGCCGACGACGACAGCCACTTCTCGGCGGCGGTGACCGCAGTGACCGCCGCGTTCGGCGACCCGACCCGTCGAGAGATCTACCTCTTCGTCCGGGCGAACCCGGGAGCCACGTCGACCGAGGTCGCCACCCGGTTCTCGCTCCATCCGAACGTCGCCCGCCACCATCTCGACCGGCTGGCCGCCGGGGGCTACGTCGAGGTCACCATGGAGCGGCCGAGCGGCTCGGGCTCCGGGGCCGGCCGCCCGTCGAAGCGGTTCCGTGCGGTGGGCAACGACCCCACCCTCGACCTGTTGACCCGCCGGGACGACCTTCTGGTGCTACTGCTGCGCGAGGCGCTCCAGCTGCTGGGACCCGAACACGCGGAGCGGATGGCAGAGCGTGTCGGCGAGGAGTACGGACGCACCCTGGCCGACCGGATGTCTCCCGGCGATGGCCAACGGACGTTGCGCACGGCCATGCACGTGATCGCCGAGACGCTGACTGCCCACGGGTTCGCCGCCCATGCCGAGGACCAGGGTGCCACCACCGCCGTGGTCGCCGACAACTGCCCGTTCGGAGGGGCAGCGGCCCAGTACCCGGTGCTCTGCGCCGTCGACCGCGGCATGGTCAGCGGCCTGCTCGCCGGACTGTGCGGCGAGGACTCCGAGCGACCCACACCGGTCGTCCTGTCGTCGTCGCGGGCGCGCGGCGACGACCGCTGTGCCGCGCTGGTCTGACCCGGCGACCGCACCGTGGCCCGCCACTACCTCGACCACGCCTCGACGACGCCGCTGCGACCCGAGGCCCGAGCGGCGATGGACGCATGGACGGCAGCCGGCATCACCGCCGACCCGGGCCGGGTCCACACCGAGGGGCGCATGGCCAGGGGCGCTCTGGAGCAGGCTCGGGAGCAGGTGGCCGCCTTGTTCAGGGTCCGATCCCGTCAGGTCATCCTCACCTCAGGCGGGACCGAGGCGATCAACGCCGCCGTGTGGGGTGCCACCCGGCGGCTCCCGGGCCCGGTGGTCTGCAGCGCGGTCGAGCACTCGGCGGTCCGGGATGCGTCCTCGCGATCCGGAGCGGTGGTCCCCATCGAGGTGGATCGGGCCGGCACCATCCGACCCGGTTCCCTGATCGAAGCCGTCGATCGGAGCACACAGCGGCACGGCACTCCGCCCGCCCTCGTCCACTGTCAATGGGCCAACCACGAAGTCGGCACGGTGCAACCGGTCGAGGAGGTGGTCGACCTGTGCCGCCGTCGAGGCATACCGACCCACGTCGATGCCGTTGCCGCCGCCGGCCATGTGGTCGTCGACGCGGGGATGCTCGGTGCGGATCTGGTCTCGGTCTCGTCCCACAAGCTGGGGGGACCGACCGGAGCAGGAGCGCTGCTGGTGGGACCGGGTCTGCGGTTCGATCCGTTCGTGGTGGGAGGTGACCAGGAGCGGGCTCGGCGAGGGGGAATGGAGAACCTCGTCGCGGCGATCGGGTTCGGCGCTGCGTGCGAGGCGCTGGCGACCTCGGACCGGATCGCCGAAGAGCACGCCATCGCCAGCGCGCACACGGAGCGCCTGGTCGCACTCGCTACCGGTGTCACCGGGGTCGAGGTCTACGGCAACCCCGGCCGGCGACTCCCCCATCTCGTCTGCCTCGGCATCGAAGGGGTCGAGGCGGAGCCGATCCTGGTGGCACTCGACCAGGCGGGGATCGCGGTGCACTCGGGGTCGTCGTGCTCGTCGGAGTCGCTGGCACCGTCCCCCGTGCTGGAGGCGATGGGGGTCGATGGGGAGCGTTCCCTGCGGATCTCCGTCGGTTGGTCCACCACCGCGGACGACGTCGACGCCTTCGCCGACACGTTCCCCCGGGTGGTCGCCTCCTTACGGGCGCTCCGCACCGGCTGAGGCGAGCGGACGTCGCGCACCGCGACCCGAGGGCCGCGGATCGGCGGTCTCGGCGACCCGGACCGGACGGCGAACCGTCCAGGCGAGGCCGGGACCGGTCGAGACCTAAGGTGGACACGGTACGAGACGTTGGGAGAGTGCCATGAGAGATCCGTCGGTGTCATCGGTGGTTCGGATGACCAGGGCGCGCCGGCTCGGGGCCGCCGCCTCTTCGGCGGTGCTGGTGTCGGCGGTGCTGTCCCTGGTGGCAGCCCCGATCGCCGGTGGAGCCGCCTCGAACGCTGGCGCCGCCATGACGGCGGGCACCCCCGGTGCTGGTGCCCCCACCGTTGCGACGGTTGGTGGAGCCTCCTACGGCGGCACCAACCCGTCAGCCAGCATCCCTCTCCCGAGCAACCAGACGACGACCTCCATGGTGGCGGCGATCGACTCGGTCCGGGCCGCCGAAGGGGTCGGAGCCCTGGTGCTTCCCTCGAACTGGTCTGCACTCGACGGCGTGGACCACCTGGCAATCGTGCTGAACCTCGAACGGACGGCCAGAGGGCTTGCCCCCTTCGTCGGGTTGACCGCCGCCCTCGACGCCGGGGCACAGGCCGGAGCCACAGCCGGGGCCGACCCCACCGTGGGCGCCGCCACCATCTGGGCCGGGGGCATCGCCTCTTCGCTGGCCACCGACTTCGCCTGGATGTACGACGACGGTCCCGGCAGCTTCAACCTCGACTGCCCGACAGCGTCCTCGCCAGGGTGCTGGGGACACCGGGACAACATCCTCTCCACGTTTCCGGGGTACCCGGTTGCCGGTACGCCGTACCTGGGAGTCGGCTATGCCCCCGAGTCCAACAACGGTTTCCGGCCGTCGTGGGCAGCGGCCGAAGACATCGGATCGCCGGGGCAATCCCTTGTCTTCTCGTGGGCGTCCGAGGTCGCGGCGCTTCCCGCCTGCGAGCAGAACGGGGACACCTGCGGCGGCGGGGGCTCCGGGTCCGGTCTGGCCCAACCCGGTGACCCGGTCGTGAGCATGGCCGCCGATCCCAGCGGATCCGGGTACTGGTTGGTGAATGCCAGCGGCCAGGTCGCCGCGCACGGTGGAGCTGCCTCCTACGGTCAGCTCTCGGGACCGCTCAACGCGCCGATCGCCCACATCGTCCCCACCGTGGACGGGCGCGGCTACTGGCTGGTCGCCGGAGACGGTGGTGTCTTCAGCTTCGGGGACGCACCGTTCTACGGATCGATGGGTGGCCATCCGCTCAATGCTCCGGTGGTCGACCTCGCCCCGACGCCGGACGGCCGGGGGTACTGGCTGGCGGCGACCGACGGGGGGATCTTCAGCTTCGGGGACGCACCGTTCCGAGGATCGATGGGTGGCCATCCGCTCAACCGACCGGTGAACGGCATCACCGCCGCGGCCGGCGGCTACCGGCTGGTCGCCTCCGACGGGGGGATCTTCAGCTTCGGCGCTCCGTTCTACGGCTCGACCGGTTCACTGGTCCTGAACCGACCGGTCGTCGGGATGGCGGGGACCGTCTCGGGAACCGGCTACTGGCTGGTGGCCTCCGACGGGGGCATCTTCGCCTTCGGGGATGCCGCCTTCCACGGATCGATGGGCGGCGTCGCCCTGGTCGGACCGGTGGTAGGGATGGCACCCGACCCGGCCACGGGCGGCTACTGGCTCGTCGCCTCCGACGGGGGGATCTTCAGCTTCGGCGCCCCGTTCTACGGCTCGGACTGAACCGGGTCACCACTGGCCGGGTGACCGAGGGTCAGGCACACCCTCTGGGCGACACGGTCCCGACGCCCGCTACGACCACCCCATGAACGACACGGCCGTGGCGAGGTCTGACGGGAACGCAAGCTCGCCAGACAACGAACGTATGTTCGACTACGGTGGCCCCCGATGCGCACGTTCCAACAGACGTTGTTCGGCTGTGGGGAGGTGGGCGTGCGGCCGCTCGGTCCCGGGCTGCGTCGCACGCCACTGGCCGACGGCGCCTGGGTCGACTATCAACCGGCTTGGATCGCCGGCGCCGATCTCCTCTTCGAGCGGTTGCTGACAACCGTTCCGTGGCAGGCCGAGCGGCGGACCATGTACGACCGGATCGTCGACGTCCCCCGCTTGCTCGCCTTCTACCACCACGACGCCGCGCTCCCCGACCCCTTGCTCGACGACGTTCGCGACCGCCTCGGTGGCCACTACGGCGACGAGAGCGGCGGTCCGGTGCGCACGGCGAGTGCCTGCCTCTACCGCGGCGGGTGGGACAGCGTCGCCTGGCACGGTGACACCATCGGGAGAGGATCGACAGACGACACGGTGGTCGCCATCCTCTCGTTGGGTGAGCCCCGGCGTTTTTTGCTGCGATCCCGACGCGACGGCCGGACACTCCGCTTCGACCTCGGAGCCGGAGACTTGCTGGTCATGGGGGGAAGCTGCCAGCGCACCTGGGAACATGCGGTCCCGAAGACTCGTCGTTCGGTCGGACCGAGGATCAGCATCCAGTTCCGCCAACCTGGCGTCCGCTGATCCCCGGCGCCCGGCCCACCGGGTCGGACGGTGAAGCTGCCGCCCTGGTGTCACCGGGGCGGGCTGACACCCGACGGTCAACCTGCCGGCACGCCCGCCGGAACCGGCACCCCGGCCTGCCCATATGCCTGGCGCAAGGTGGGCGCCGCTTGAGCGAGCACCGCTCCGGGTGGGTTCGCGGCCAGAAAGCGCTTGTACTGCGCCACTGCCCCGGCAGGGTCGTGGTCGAGCTGGAGCAGCACCGTGCCGAGATAGAGCCTCACTGCATAGTCACCCGGGTCGAGCTTCACGGCCTGTTCGAGCTTGTTGCGCCCGTTGGCGATCAGCGAGGCGTCGGCACCCTGCTGGCCGATCTCGTACTCGAGCCAGCCGAGCTGTGCCAGCGCCACCTCGTCCTTCGGGTTCTGGGCCAGCACCTTGTGGTAAAGCTGCGCCGCCTGGCCCAACTGGTTCTGGTTCTCCAGCGCCGCCGCCTGGGCCAGGGTCTGAGCCGCCTGCTCCTGCTGACTGAGGGCCACATTGCCGGTGATCGCCTGACCGGGCAGTTGATTGCTGGCGAAGAGCGCCACCAGCAGCACGATCGCCGAACCGAACGCGGTCACCGCACCACCTACCAGCACCCGCTGCCGGCGACTGCGCTTCGGGCGGGTCAGGCGCTCGGCCGCACTGTCGGCCTCACCGTCGGCCGCACCGTCGGCCGCACCGTCGGCCTCTACCGGATCCGATTCCGACGCAGCACCGTCGGCCGCACCGTCGGCCACACCGTCGGCCGCACCGTCGGCAGCACCGACC
>DAHXOD010000119.1 GCA_027365055.1 bacterium | reverse complement strand
GAACAAACCGGCAGGAGGACGGGCGGCGTGCATAAGTTCCCACCCGCGTTGCGTTCAAGGCCCGGTCCTCATGATCATATTTGGCGGCAGATTGGCCAGGATACCCGCCAGTACAACCACGAACAGACCTATCAACGTCTCCGCCAGGATGCTCCAGCGCAGTCCCGTCGCCGCGCGACGCGCGCCGGACCCTATTAGCGTCGGCGTGAACCTGAAGCGATTGGCCGCCGCGAACGCCAGCAGCACCAGCCCGGTGCGCAACGCGCTCCGGTCGGTGAGCACCAGGGAGATGGCGACGATCGGGCCGAACTCCCCGGCGGTGCCGACCGCCATCCCGAGCACGCCGAACCGGGTCTCCATCATGTCTGCATCGCGCCAGAGCGGCACCAGCATCACCAGGCCGGTGGTGGCGATCCCCAGCGAGATCACCGCCCACGAGGTCGCTCCTGACGCGTAGGCCGCGGCCAGCCCGATCCCGAAGCCGACGACCAACGACACCAACCATCCCAGACCGGCCGTCGCGATCGGGTGGCCCCTGACCTTGGCGAAGTCGAGCTCGAACCCGGCCAGGAACATCAAGAAGGCCAGGCCGAGCTCCGAGAACGTGCTGACCGCATCGTTGGCCCGCACCACGTTCAACAGTCCCGGTCCGACCACCGCGCCGGCCAGGATCTCGAAGACCAGGGCACTGATCCGCAACGGCCGACAGGCGTCACTGATGAGGGGCGACACCACGGCGATGGCGAAGATCACGGTGAACGTCTCGAGGGTGGCGGTCACGGTTCGCCCCGGCCCGCGGACCGTTGCGACCGGCAACGCCACGGTATCGTTCTCGGGTGCGCGGTCCGGAGCGGAAGAGAACGACGATTCCGCTGCCGACGGTCCGTGCCGGCGTGGGCCAGACCCTCGACCGGTTCGAGCACGTGACCATGGCCCGCACCATGGCGCGCGCCTCGGACAGCTTCGGACTGCTGTTGGTCCTGTTGCTGGTCGACTATTCGCTCCTCTCCCTGGTCGGGACCGGCCGATGGTTCGGGATCGCCGTCGGTATCCCCCTGTCCCTGACGGTGCTGCTCGCGCTCCACACCTCGCACGCCAGACGCCGTCACCAGCGACTCGCCGTCGTCGCCGTCGTGTGCAGCATCTCCGCCGGCGGGATCAACGCAGTGGTGGGATCGCAGATCGGCGAGGGAGTGATCGGGATACTACTCACGATCCTTCTGGTGGTCACCCCGTTCACCGTGCTGCGGCGGATCCTCGGCCACCGTACGGTGACCGTGGAGACGATCCTTGGAGCCATCTGCATCTACATGCTGATCGGCATCGTGTTCACGGTGCTCTTCTACGGCATCAGCCGCTCGCTCCCGCTCTTCTATGGGTCGCCGGTTCCCAGCATCCACTGGTTCCTGGCCCAGCCGCCGGCACAGCACCCGCCGGCGACCTACCTCTACCTGAGCTTCGTGACGCTCACCACGGTCGGCTTCGGCGACATCACCCCGCTCAACGAGTTGGCCCGGTCGGTGGTGGTCCTCGAAGCGATCATCGGCCAGATCTTCCTGGTCACCCTGGTCTCGCGCATGGTCGCCCTCTACGGTCAGGAGCGCCAACCGGTCACCACACGCCGGCCCACCGACAGCGAACCGGCCGGTTCGGGTCCGTCCGCGCAGGCAACCGATCCCTGACGACCGGATCCCCCACGGACCCGGGTGGTTGGCGCCTACTGGTTCCTCGCCTCTCGGGCGGCAGCACGCCGTCCCTTGGCCATCCGCCACTGCAGCAGACGACCGACGAGGCCGCCCAACAGAGCGGTGACCAACAGCACCCAGATGAGGCCGACCGACGCGCTGAAGAACACGAAGTGCACGGTCACCGGGTTGCTGTTGGCGACCACGAACGCGACCAGCACCGCCACCAGCACGATGATCGCCACCAACCGGGCAGTGTCCCGGTTCCCCTTTTTGCGCACCGCGTCACGAGCCGGATCGCTCAACTCAGATCGTCTGTCGTCGGCCACGGTCGGCTCCTCGTCGTCGGTGTTCGGATCGACAGTACCCGGGCATCCGCGCAGCGACAAGCATCGACCGCAGGCGACCACAAGGACCGGGCACCACGGACGGGCACGCGGCCGAAGCCCGGGCCGCGGCTACGTGGACACCGTCGCTAGGAGCACACCGTCGCTACCTGAACAGGAGTGTGGCGTGATTGGCGAAGTCGACGATCGGTGCCGGAATGATCCCGAACACCACCGTGAACGCCACGCACAGCCCGATCGACACCGTGGTCAGGATCGGCACCCGCACCACCCGGGACGCCACCTCCTCGCTCGGGGGAGCGTCGGTCAGCAGAGCCAAGGCAGCGACCGCACGGGTGTCCGCAGCAGCGCGGTCACGAGCCGAGGCATCCCCGTCTGCTCGCTCCCCGTCTGCTCGCTCCCCGTCCGCTCTCTCCCCGTCCGCTGAGTCGCCGTCACTCGCCAGCGCCGCCGGATCCCGGTCGCCGACCGCGCCCACCGGCGAGAACATCACGACCGCCAGGCGCAGGTAGAAGAAGGCAGCGACCGCCGCCGACAGCATGGCGATCACCGCCAGCGCATAGGAATGAGCGTCCACCGACGCGGAGAGCACCTCGAACTTGGCCAGGAACCCGGTGGTGAACGGCGCCCCCGCCTGGGCCAGCAACAGGACGGCGAACGACAGTGCCAGCACCGGCTGACGGCGGGCCAGGCCCCGGTAGTCCCCGAGCTGGTGACCGGTGTCACCATCACGGCCGAGCACGGTGATCACGCCGAAGGTACCGATCACCATGAACGTGTAGGTGAACAGGTAGTAGAGCGACGCCGACACGCCCCGGGTGGTCGCCGCCTCGACCCCGAGGAGGATGAAACCGGCGTGGTTGATCGACGAGTACGCCATCATCCGCTTCACGTCGCGCTGGGCCAGGGCCACGACGGCACCCACCACCAGGCTGAGGATCGCGAGCGCCCAGACGATCGGCTGCCAGTCGGCCCGGACGGTGGAGAACGACGAGACGAAGACCCGGAGGAGGGCGGCGAATGCCCCCGCCTTGGCGATCGCCGCCATGAAGCCGGTCACCGGCGACGGCGAGCCCTGGTAGACGTCGGGGGACCACATGTGGAACGGCACCGCCGCCACCTTGAAGCCGAACCCGACCAGCAGCAACGCCAGACCGGCCAGCAGCACCCCGTTGCTGGCCACCACGTTGTTGGCCAGGTAGTCGGCG
>DAHXOD010000118.1 GCA_027365055.1 bacterium | reverse complement strand
ATGGACGAGTCCCGAGTGGCCCGAGTGGCCGAAGCGGCGCGGTCGGAGACGCTTGATCGGATCTCGTCCGGTGCGTTCGCCGCCCTCGGCGTCATCGACGAGCGCACCTCGGCCTAGGCCGGCCGGGGCGGTCGCCGCACGCCCTGCCGTCCGCCGCCGGGCCCGCTCCGGCCCACCGAGCGCACCGAGCGCACCGAGCGCACCGAGCGCACCGAGCGCGCTGGTAGTACGTTGGCCAGGGGCTGGCGACCTGTGAAAGGGGTGAGACCGTGGACGTGGACCGCCTGAGTCCCCTCGACGCGACCTTCCTCCACATCGAGGACGGCGTGAGCCACATGCACATCGCCTCGATCGGGCTGTTCGAAGGACCGCAGCCGCCCTTCGACCGGATCGTGGCCATGATCGAGAGCAAGCTCGACAAGGTGCCCCGCTACCGGTCGGTGGTGCGCCACCTGCCGCTCGAGCTGGGCCGGCCGGTGTGGGTCGACGACCCTCACTTCAACATCGAGTACCACGTGCGTCACACCGCGCTCCCAGCCCCGGGAGGAGAGGCCGAGCTCCGCAAGCTGGTGGGCCGGGTGATGTCCCAGGCCCTCGACCGTTCCAAGCCGCTGTGGGAGATCTGGGTCGTCGAGGGGCTGGACGACGACCACTGGGCGCTCTTCGCGAAGACCCATCACGCCATGGTCGACGGGGTGTCGGGAACGGATCTCCTCAGCGTGATCATGGATCTGTCGCCCGATCCCCAGCCCCTGGCTCCGGTCCGGTGGCGCCCGCGGCCGGTGCCGTCGGCGCTGGAGCTGACCGTCCGGGCGTCGGTCGACGTGGTGCGCAGTCCCTACGAGCAGCTCCAAGCGGTGCGAGCGGCGGTCGCCGTGCCCGGACAGGTGGTCACCGAGGTGCGATCGGTCATCCGGGGGCTGACGGCCATGGTCGGGCTGGTGAAGCCCACCCCGAGCTCGAGCCTCAACGGCCCCCTCGGCCCGCACCGTCGCTACGGGTGGGCCTCGACCTCGGTTACCGACATCAAGACGGTGCGGGCCCAGCTGGGAGGGACGTTCAATGACGTGGTGCTGGCTGCCATCACCAACGGGTTCCGCGAGCTGCTTCTGGCGCGGGGCGAATCGGTCGATCGGGTGGTGCGCTCGCTGGTCCCGGTGTCGGTCCGGCCCCGCAACGACCAGGGTCTGGCGATCGGGGACGGCACCCTGCAGAACAAGGTCTCGGCCATGTTCGCCGAGCTTCCGGTGTCGATCGCCGATGCCGCCGAGCGCCTGGCCGCGGTGAGCAGCCAGATGGAGGGGCTGAAGGAGTCCAAGCAGGCGATGGCGGGGGAGGCCCTGACCTCGATGACCGGCTTCGCGCCGCCCATGCTGCTGGCGATGGCCATGCGGCTCTCCACCCGCATGGCCCAGCATCAGCTCAACACGGTCACCACCAACGTGCCGGGGCCGCAGATCCCGCTCTACGTGTGCGGGCGGCGCATGGTGAAGTCCTATCCCTACGTGCCGCTCGGCGCCCAGATGCGCATCGGCGTGGCCATCTTCTCCTACAACGGCGAGGTCAGCTTCGGGGTGACCGGCGATTACGACACCACCGAGGATCTCGATGTGCTCTGCCGGGGAATTGAGGAGGGCATCCGTCAGATGCTGAAGGTCCGACCCCGAGGAAGCTGACCCCAGCCCGACCCAGCCCGGCACCGAAGCGAGCGCAGTCCGACCCGGCACCCGGCATCTTGGCGCGGTTTGCGTGGGATCGCCCTGGCGGGGGAGGATGGCTGGCTTATGCGCTCATCGACCGGGGGGGACCGTGCCTAGTCTGTGGCTCAGACGTCACAAGGTCAAGGGTCCGGCGACGCCGCCCCCGGTGCCGGAGCGGGTGCCCCCCCGGCCCCCGGCACCAGGTGGCCTGCGGATCGCGTACCTCGTCTACCGGGGGAACCCGCGCTGCGGTGGCCAGGGGGTCTACACCCGTCACCTGACCCGCGAGCTCGTCTCGCTCGGGCATTCGGTGGAGGTGTTCGCCGGTCAGCCGTGGCCGGAGCTCGACGACGGGGTGGGCTTCACCCCGGTGCCCAGCCTCGACCTCTACCGCGACCCGGATCCGTTCCGGGTGCCCCATCGGCGCGAATTCCACACCTCGATCGATGCGCTCGAGTTCGGTGTCATGTGCACCGCCGGGTTTCCCGAGCCGTGGACGTTCAGCCTGCGGGCCCGGCGTCTGCTGGCCGCGCGCCGGTCCGAGTTCGACCTGGTGCACGACAACCAGTGCCTGGGCAACGGCATCCTCGGCATGATCGAGGACGGCTGGCCGGTGCTGACCACCCTCCACCACCCGATCACCGTCGACCGTCAGCTCGCGCTCAGCCACGCCGGGAACCCGTGGCGACGCTTCACCCAGCGGCGGTGGTTCGGGTTCCTTCGGATGCAGGTGCGGGTGGCGAGGGCACTGCCCCGGGTGGTCACCGTGTCCCAGTCGTCCAAGCGCGACATCGAGGCACAGATGGGGGTCGAGGCCGGTCGGATGACGGTGGTGCCGGTGGGGGTCGATCCCACGGTCTTCTGCCCCCGGGACGACGTGACCCCGGTGCCCGGGCGGATCATGGTGACCTCGTCCTCGGACGTGCCGATGAAGGGCCTGGTCCCCCTTCTCGAGGCGGTGGCCAAGCTCCGGACCGAACGGGAGATCGAGCTGGTGGTGATCGGCAACCCCCGCAGCGACGGCCGGGTGGCCCGGGCCATCGAGCGGCTCGACCTGGCTCCGGTGGTGCGCTGCGTCTCGGGTATCTCCGACGACGAGCTGGCCCGGAACTACGGCCAGGCGGAGGTGGCGGTGGTGCCTTCCCTGTACGAAGGGTTCTCGTTGCCGGCGATCGAGGCCATGGCCTGCGGTGTCGCCCTGGTGGCGACCACCGGCGGGGCGCTGCCCGAGGTGGTCGGGACCGACGGGGTGACCGGGCTTCTGGTCCCGCCCGACGATCCCGGCGCGCTGGCCGCCGCCCTCGGTCGCCTGCTCGACGACGCGGACCTGCGTGCCCGGCTGGGTGCGGCCGGGCGGGAACGGGTGCTGGGGCGCTTCACCTGGCAGGTCACCGCGGCCGGTACCGCGGCCGAGTACCGGGAGCTGCTGGCCATGAACCAGACCGGCCCGACGACGGCGCTTCCGGAAGGGACCGGCACCCCGTGCTGACTGTCGACTACGCACGGCTCGGCGTGTGCCCGGGGGACCGGCTCCTCGATCTCGGTTGCGGGTTCGGTCGCCATGCCTACCAGGCAGCTCGGCTCGGTGCCGAGGTGGTGGCATTCGACGCCGGCGGGGACGAGGTCCGCCAGGTCCGCGACACCTTCGGAGCGATGGCGGAGGCC
>DAHXOD010000117.1 GCA_027365055.1 bacterium | reverse complement strand
GGTGGGAGCCGGGCCCGGGCCTGGGCGGCGACGGGCGACCCGCTGGGAGAGGACCCGACCTGCACGCTCCAGGGGTATCGCCCTTGGCCAGATGGGGAGTCCTGAGGTTCGGTCGTGCACCTGAGCCCGCTCGGGACCGGGTCCCGGACGGTGCCACGCTCAGGCGTGCCACCGGTCACCATTCGTACGAGAAGATCAACGGGTGCTCCCGGAGCGACGGCTGTCCGTCCGTGAGTGGACGACCGCGCCGCCGCGAGGGCCACGCCACCCGCCTAGGAATCGGAGGTTGCCCATGACTGACGACCAACTCGGTCGGGATCGGCTGCTCGCCTGGCGAGCGGAAGGTCCGAAGAACTACTACGAGGCATCTCCGAACCTGGCCCGGGTCCTGGTCGTTCGGGCTGGACCCGATCGTTTTGCCACCATGGAGCCGAAATTGGCACGGTTTGGCCGCGTCGTAGCCGAGACCGTCGAACCGGCCGTTGTCGATGTGGAACGGCACCGCGAATTCCCGGCCTTGCTCCCCTACGACGGGGTCGGACGGTCGGTGGCGACAGTGGAGTTCCACCCAGCCCACCAGAGAGCCGGCCACGCAGTGTGGAGCTCGGGCCTCCTCGCCGGCCCGGGCCACGGGACCGACAGCTTCACCCAAGCCGGACTCTTCTACCTGCTGTCATTCGCCGGAGAAGGCGGCCATGCGTGCCCCGCTGTCTGCACTGCCGGACTGACCCGAGCCATGACCCGCTACGGTTCACCAGCCCTGCAGGACCGCTATCTGCCCGGCTTGACCAGCACAGACTACGACCACGCGCTCCGGGGCTCGCAGTTTCTCACCGAGCTCCAGGGCGGATCGGATGTCGGAGCGAACACTACCGTGGCTCATCCGGATCCCACGAAAGACGGGAGCTGGCGGGTCACCGGCGAAAAGTGGTTCTGCTCCGTGGCCGATGCCGACCTCTTCGCCGTCACCGCTCGCCCCGAGGGCGCACCGGCAGGCACCCGGGGGCTCGGCTGCTTCGTGGTGCCCCGCACGCTCGACGGCACCACGCCGAACGGCTTTCGTATGCGGCGGCTGAAAGACAAGCTCGGAACCCGGGCACTTGCCTCGGCAGAGATCGAGTTCGAAGGTGCAGTCGCCTGGCCAATCGGCGGGGTCGACCAAGGGTTCCGCATCGCCGTCGAAGAGCTGTTGAACACCTCGCGTTGGCTGAATGCCGTCGGCTCCACCGGGCTCATGCGGAGGGCTTTCCTCGAGGCCGCTTCCTACGCCACGTATCGCGAAGCCTTCGGCGTCCCGATCATCACCTTCCCGATCGTCCGCGAGCAGTTGGTCCTGATGAAAGTGGAAGAGCATGCTGCGCTGGCATCCACGATGGCGTTGACGGGACTCGTCGATCGGCTCGACGCCGGTACCGCTGACGATCACGAGCGCGCCGTCCACCGATTCCTGGTCAATGCCAATAAATACGTAACATCGATTGCCGCCACCGCCGTGGTCCACCAGGGAATCGAGCTGCTCGGCGGAAACGGCACCATCGAGGACTTCACGCCACTGCCCCGCCTGTACCGGGATGCCATCGTCTACGAAAGCTGGGAAGGGACCCACAACGTCCTGTGCGCTCAAGTAGCCCGCGACTGCAGCCGCTTCGATCTTCTCGATTCGATGAGCGTTTGGGTTCGCCGCGAGCTGCCGACGACGAGCAGCCGGACGAACGGCGTCGGAACCCAGGTACTCGACGCGCTCGAACGCATCCAGCGGGGTTTCCGAGCCGCGGTCGGCGCAGGTGCCCCGGGCGCCGCCGGTTTCCGCCGCCGGCTGGACGAGATGGTGCGGATCATCCAAGCAACCTGCCTGCTGGTCGAAGCGGCCACGGCCCCAGGCGACCAGGCCGAGAAGGAAGCCGTCGCCATGCTGTTCGTCCGGCGGTATCTCGTCCCCGGCCACGACCCCGACACGGATCCCGACTGGAATGACCTGGTTACGCTCGCGCTCGGCACCGATGGCACCTGAGCTTCCAGACCGAAGACCTGAACCTCCAGGAAGGGTGCAGCAGCTTTCGGACCCGGCGACCCCGGCGGCATCGTCGAACGCGTCACGGCCCAGTAGTGACTGGGGGTGTGGCACCGGTTGCGCACCAACGGCCGATCAGGATCCGGGAGGAGGTCGGGTCGCCAACACCTACGATCGCGCAAAGACGGCTCTTGGCAAGCGCCTGGGCCCGTTTGCCGCAGGGATGCGGCTCGAGGACGTTCCCGGTCAGGTGCGCTTACTCACCCGCAGCCAGAGGAGGCAGCGATGCTCGCACTACGCCTGACCGCATGGAAGTCCGATCCGGAGCTGGTCGAGGTCCCCGAACCCCATCCGGGCCCCGGCCAGGTCGTCGTCCGGATCGGGGGCGCCGGCGCCTGCCACTCCGACCTCCACCTGATGCACGAATTCGACCCCGGTCTGCTGCCCTGGGAACCGCCCTTCACCCTCGGCCACGAGAACGCCGGAAGGGTCCACGAGCTGGGAGCGGGCGTGCGCGGCCTCGAGGTGGGTCAGGCCGTCGCCGTCTACGGGGCGTGGGGATGCGGGACCTGCGCCAACTGCCTGGTGGGCATGGACTCCTACTGCGAGAACCCGGCCGGCGCACCGGTCATGGCCGGCGGGGGCGGCCTCGGGCTCGACGGCGGGATGGCACCGTACCTGCTCGTCCCCGCCGCCCGACACCTGGTCCCGTTGCCAGACGGGCTCGACCCGGTGCACGCCGCGCCGTTGACCGACGCGGGGCTCACCCCCTACCACGCCATCCGGAGATCCTGGCCGAAGCTGGTCCCCGGGTCGACTGCGGTCGTCATCGGCGTCGGAGGGCTCGGCCACCTGGCCGTCCAGATCCTGAAGGCCACCACCGTCGCACGGGTCGTGGCGGTCGACACCCGCCACGATGCCCGGCAGCTTGCACTCGAGTGCGGCGCCGACCACGTGGTCGAGCCCGGTCCCGGCGCCCTCGACGAGATCCGGGGCAGGACGGGTGGCCGCGGCGTCGATGCGGTGTTCGATTTCGTCGGTACGGATACCACCATGGCACTCGGCGCCGGCGCGGCCCGGATGGTCGGCGACCTGACCGTGGTCGGGATCGCCGGGGGGACGCTGCCGGTGTCCTTCTTCAGCGTCCCCTACGAGGTGTCGATCCAGACCACCTACTGGGGGAGCCGGCCGGAGCTCGTCGAGGTTCTCGACCTGGGGGCTCGGGGGCTCCTCCACCCGAAGATCAGCCGGGTCGGGCTGGACGGCGCAGCCGACGCCTACCGCCGCCTGGCCAACGGTGAGCTCGAGGGCCGGATGGTGGTCGTGCCCTGACGCCGCTGACGCCGTTGGCGTTCCTCGATCGAAGCAACCAGCGCCGCGAGCCGGCGCTCTCCGATCGGGTACGTCGACGGGTAGCCGGACCGCACCGACGCTCCCAGCCGCGGGCTGTCGGTCGGCGTGCACCGGCGGGT
>DAHXOD010000116.1 GCA_027365055.1 bacterium | reverse complement strand
GGCGGCTCCTGGGGTCGGTGGTGAGCGGCCCTGGAAGTATCGGCCCTCAAGGTCACATCCTTGAGCGGGGCGCCGGGTCGCCGAACCGGCCGACAGTCGGAACGGTCACCTCGACACGCTCTGGATGGCGGCGGCGACCGCCCGGGTGCCTGCTTCGCCGACGTCCTCGCGCACCCCGGTCAGCGACGTGACTGATGCCCAACCCTCGGCGACCGCCCCGGCATCGGTGGCCGGGTCGACCTCTCGTTGCTCCTCGGTGGGGTCCGATCCCCGCCCACCGCGGAGGGTGAGCGTGACTGCCCCGCCCGTCCCATCCCCAGTCCCCTCTGCGCTGCTTCCGGGGACGGAGGCGGCGGTGGTGACGGCGACCCGCTCCTGGCGGGCCGCCCGGATCAACCCGACGCGGCCGAGGGTCCCGTGGCGCACGCCGTGCAACTCGTGGAGCGGGACCGCAGGGACGTTGAGGTTGAGCACCGTCGCCGGCTCGGTCGCGGCGAGGGATGGCACCATCGCGCAGGCCAACGACACCGGGGTCTCCCACGGGATGGGCTCGGTGCCCCAGGCCAGGCTGACCGCCAACCCGCGGAGTCCGAACTGGGCGGCGGTCAGCACCGCTCCGACCGTGCCCGAGTGGAGAGCCGATCGGCCGGCGTTGATCCCGTGGTTGACACCGGACACCACCAGGTCCGGTCGCTCCCCGAATCCTTCGATGCAGGCGAGGATGACCGCCAGGGCGGGCGGACCGTCGATGCCGAAGGTGGGCACGTGCTCGAGCCCGGGAATCTCCACGGTCTCGTAGGGGATCGACTCGCGGTCGTAGACCCGGCCGACCGCCGCGCCAGCGCCGCTGTGATCGACCAGCGGGGCGACCACCACCAGGTCGGCATCGTCACCCAGCGCGCCGGCGAGCCCACGGGCGAGAGCGGCGATCCCGGGTGCGAACACCGCGTCGTCGTTGGTGATGAGGATGCGCATGCGTGACCGTCCTGTCGAGCGAGGTGCACCGTGTGCACGGGGTGAGGGGCTCCGCCCGACCACCGGCGGCGGGTGGGCCCTGCGAGCCTGCCCGGCCCGGTCGCCTACCATACCGGTCAACCTTCGCCATCCGGCGTGGCTCGATTTCCGAACGGCTCCCCATGACGACACGATCCCCCTCCGACGACCAACGCCCGGCCGAGCGCACGGCGTCCACCGGCGCCCAGTGGGTGATCGGCCACGGCCACCAGCGGGCGGTGGTCACCGAGGTGGGTGCCACGCTGCGGTCGTTCACCGTGTCCGGGACCCCGGTGGTCGCCGGCTTCGGGCCTGGCGAGTGGAGCCACGAGGGGCGCGGCCAGGTGCTCGCCCCGTGGCCGAACCGGTTGGGCGACGGGCACTACGAGTTCGACGGCGTGCACGGCCAGGTTCCCCTCGACGAACCGTCCCGGGGCAACGCCATCCACGGTTTGGTCCGATGGCTCCCGTGGCAGATGGCGGGCCGGGCCCAGAACCGAGTGACCATGGCGTGCGTGCTCCACCCGTCTCCCGCGTACCCCTTTACCGTCGCGCTCACGGTCGAGTACCGGCTGGGGCGTGACGGCCTGACGGTGGTTGCCGACGCCCACAACCAGGGCGCCACCGCCCTGCCCTTCGGGATCGGTTTCCACCCCTACCTGACGCTAGGAACCCCTGACGTGGACTCGATCCGGCTGACGGTTCCCGCTGCCCGCCGACTGCTGACCGACGAGCGGGGGTTGCCCACCGGGGATGCCTCGGTGTCCGGTACCGAGTTCGACTTCAGCGGGGGTCGCCTGCTCGGCTCGTCCGTGCTCGACACCGCGTTCACGGGTCTGCGCCGGGACGCCGACCACCGATGCCGGGTGACGCTCGACCGGCCCGACGGGACCGCGGGGGTCACCCTGTGGGCGGACGGGTCCTACCGCTACCTGATGATCTTCACCGGGGACTCGTTGGCGCCCGAGCAGCGGCGGCGGGCGGTGGCGGTGGAGCCGATGAGCTGCCCGCCCGACGCGTTCCGCTCCGGCACCGACCTGGTGGCGCTGGCACCAGGAGGTCGGTGGACCGGCAGCTGGGGGATCTCACCCGGTTAGGCCAGTAGGCGCGGGGCGCGGGGCTGCCCGTTCGAGGCCGCAGACACCGTCGCCGACCCGTCCCCTTCGAGCTCCGTCAGGAGCGGAGGGATGGCACCGACATCGAGGGGAACCGAGAAGTAGTAGCCCTGAGCGAACCGGCATCCCAGGTCGACCAGCCGGTTCCGTTGAGCCTCGGTCTCGATGCCCTCGGCGACGACATCGAGATCGAACGCGACGCCGAGGGTGACCACCGCAGTGACGACTGCGTCGTAGCCACTGCCGAGCCCGTCGATGAAGGCCTTGTCGATCTTGACGATGTCGACCGGCAGGCGTGAGAGGGAGAAGAGCGAGGAGAAGCCGGTGCCGAAGTCGTCGATGGCGAGCCGGATCCCGAGCTCCTTCAGCGCGTGGAGCCGCCGGACCGCGGCATGCAGGTCACGGATGAAGAAGCTCTCGGTGATCTCCAAGACCACCAGATGTGCGGGGAGTCCCGTCTCCTCGAGGACCCGGGCCACGTCGTTGACGAAGTGGTCGTGTTCGAGCTGGCGACTCGAGACGTTGATGCTGACCGAGAACTCGCTCTGCACCGGATGGTCGCGGAGCCAGCGGGCCAACTGTTGGCAGGCTTGTTCGAGGACCCAGCGCCCGATGGGGACGATCAGGCCGGTCTCCTCGGCGATGGGGATGAACTCGGTCGGTGGGACCAGCCCCCGCTCGGGGTGGTGCCACCGAAGGAGGGCTTCCGTCCCCACCAGCCGGTTGCCATCGAGGGCGATCACCGGCTGGAAGACCAGGTGGAACTCGCCACGCGCCAGGGCGAGGTGCAGCTCCGCCTCGGTGGCCACCCGGTTGGCCGCCTCCGCGGTCAGTGTCTCGTCGAAGAATTCGATGCGAGCCCGACCGTTGCGCTTGGCCCGGTTGACGGCGGCGTCGGCATTGCCGATGATCATCTCCACCCGGTCGGAGGCGTGCCCGAAGGCGACGCCGATGCTGGCGGTGATGTAGCAGTCGATCTCGTCGACGGCGAACGGCTCTTCGAAGCACGCCAGGAGCTGCTCGGTGAAGGCGAGCACCTCACCGACTTCGCCCAGCCCTTCGACCAGGAGCCCGAATTCGTCCCCGCCGACCCGGGCGATGAACTGACCACCGATCGCGTGACCGATCCGCTTGGCCACCGCGACGACCAGGGAGTCACCCACCCGGTGACCGCGACTGTCGTTCAGGTACTTGAAGTGGTCGAGATCGAGCAGGCAGACCGCGACCGGGGGGTCGACGGACAGGCGGCTGTGCAGCACCCGGCCCAGTCGCTGCGTGAACAGTTCGCGGTTCGGAAGATCGGTCAGCTTGTCGTGGGTGGCCTGGTAGGCCAGTCGCCGCTCGAACGCCCGCCGGTCGCTCACGTCGCGGATGGCGGCCGAGATCACCTCGCCCTGGGGGGTCTCGAGGGTGCTGAAGGTGACTTCGACCGGAATCTCGGTCCCGTCCTTGTGGAGTGCGAAGACATTCTCGTCCAGTCCGATCACGGCTTCGCCCAGCCCGT
>DAHXOD010000115.1 GCA_027365055.1 bacterium | reverse complement strand
GTCGGGATCCCCTTCGTCGGGATCCCCAGGGACCGCTCCCGGTCGTCAGCATCGGACCCTGGGTGCAATCCGGAGAGAGGCAGCCGCCCGCGACGCTGCCGGTGCTGGAGCTGCCGGTGCTGGAGCTGACGCGGCGAACGAGTCCGTGGCCGCCCCGGCCGAGGGTGCCCGGGCCACCGGGGATGCTCCGTCGGGCCAATCTGCTTCAACGGACACGCCGTCGGCAACGGACACGCCACCGGCAACGGACACGCCACCGGCAACGGACACGCCACCGGCGCTGGACGGGTCCCCCGCACTGGACGGGTCCCCGGCACCGGAAGCGCACGCGACGCCTCCGGGCTCGGCCGTCCCCGGTCGGGATGAGCTGGTGCAGGTCTGGGGCGACCATGTGTTGGGACGGCTACGACCCAAAGCAAAGGCCCTCTACCAGGCCGGCCACTTCGTCGAGTCCGAGCAGGGCAACGCAGTCTTCGCCCTCCCCAACGAGATCCACCGTCAGCGGTGCGAGGAGGTCCGCGACGATATCGAGGCTGCTCTGGCTCACCACTTCGGCCGGCCGGTTCCTCTGTCCTTGGTGGTGGACCGCGGGATCAACCACGAGGACCCGGGGTCCGGCTCCGACCAGGCAGCTGCATCAGCGTCGGGCGCGGCGGACGGCGGGACAGGTCGGAGCCGACCGGTGCGGAACCAAGGTCAGGTTGCCGGCGGATCGCGTCGCACGGAGGCGGCTTCGTCGCCGGCACCGGTGTCACCCTCCCCAGCCGCGCCGTCTGGCCAGTCGCCGGGGCGCTCACCGGGACCGTCACCGGGATCGTCTCGTGGCGCGTCGAGTTCGGGCGGGGGCGAGCACGGCAGTGCCGATGTCGATGCGCACGCAGACGACAGCGAGGATCTGTCGGCATTCGACGAGTCCCAGCTCGGCGCGGTGGCGGACATCGACGACTCAGCGGAAGCACGCGTGCTGCAAGCGTTTCCTGGTGCGGAAGAGGTGCTGTAGGTGGCGGTCTTCTCGGGCCCGTTGCAGTCCCTGGTCGACGAGCTGGGTCGGCTCCCCGGTATCGGCCCCAAGTCGGCGCAGCGCATCACGTTCCACCTGCTGAAGGTGGCGCCCGAGGACGCCATGCGCCTGGCGCAGGCGATCATCGCGGTGAAGGAGCGCATCACGCTGTGCACCCGTTGCTTCAACGTGGCCGAGGGCGGGCTGTGCGCAATCTGTGCCGACGACCGGCGCGACGCCACGATCATCTGTGTCGTCGAGGATCCGCGCGACGTCGTCGCCGTGGAGAAGACGGGCGAGTTCTCGGGGCGCTATCACGTGCTCCAGGGTGCCCTGAACCCGATCGAGGGGATCGGCCCGGAGCAGCTGCGGGTGCGCGAGCTGCTGGCTCGGTTGGGTGACGAGGGAATCACCGAGGTCATTTTGTGCACCAATCCGAACCTCGAGGGTGAGACGACAGCGATGTATTTGGCCCGGACGCTCCGGCCGATGGGACTCACGGTCACCCGGATCGCCAGCGGCCTGCCGGTCGGGGGGGATCTCGAGTACGCCGACGAGCTCACCCTGGGACGAGCACTCGAAGGGCGCCGGGTGGTCGAGGCCTGAGCGGGGCGCCGGGTGGTCGAGGCCTGAGCGGGGCGCCGGGTGGCTCCGGTGCAGGGAACCCGAGCCTCCGGTATCGGAGCTGGGCCGGACTGGGCCGGACTGGGTGGTTGTGTACCCTGTCCCCGATGAGCGCCCGGCCGGACCGACGGAGTGGCATCCGGGCCGGACCGGTCGACGCCCCGCTTGGCGATCGGCTCGCCCCGGTGTACCCCCAGTTGCCCGCCGTGCCCGGCATGGCGGTCGTGCACCGGGCGACCGGCTTCAGCGGCACCGTGGTCCGCATCGAGGGCGGCGGCGTGGAGCTGCGAGGCCGCACGGGGCTCCAGCGTGTCTTCCGCCAGACCCCGGGATCGTTCATGGTGGACGGCCGCGCCGTCACCCTGGTCCGCCCGGCCGCGTCCCCGACAGCGTCCCCGACAGCAGACCCGACGATCACCGCCTCGGGTTCGTTGGCGGTCCCGTCGAGTAGGGCCAAGGTGGCACGGGGCGGGCGGCTGTGGGTCGAAGGCGTCCACGACGCCGAACTGGTCGAGCGGGTGTGGGGCGACGACCTGCGCGAAGAAGGGGTGGTGGTCGAGCGGCTCGACGGCATCGACCACCTGGCTGCGGCCGTCCGGTCCTTCGCTCCGAACCCGGCCCGGCGTCTCGGGGTGCTGGTGGACCACTTGGTCGCCGGTTCCAAGGAGTCGCGGCTGGCTTCGTCACTGCGCCACCCCGACGTGCTGATCACTGGCACCCCGTTCGTCGACGTGTGGCAGGCGGTGCGGCCGTCGGTACTCGGCATCGAGGTATGGCCGGTCATCCCGATGGGGACCGACTGGAAGACGGGGATCTGCGAATCGCTCGGTCTCGGTGCACCCGGTGCCGCCTGGCGGGCCCTGCTGGGGAAGGTCCGCACCTACGCCGACCTGGAGCCGGCCCTGGTCGGTGCGGTCGAGCAGTTGATCGACTTCGTCACCTCGACCGACTGAGACCGACGTCAGACCGGTGCCGGTCATGGGAGAGTGGGTGGGTGGTCACACCCCCAGACGGTTCGGACGCGCCCGTTCAGCCCGGCACTCCGGGCACTCCCGTCGGGCATCGCGCCATCCGTCGAGCGGTGGACTGGGCGTTCGTGGACCGCCGGAGTGGCGGCTACACCGTGGCTCAGTTCCCGAACCTGCCTCTCGGGGCGTTCCTCGTCCTCACGGTGGTGCGACTGGCTGCCCGTCCTGCCGGCACCGCCGGGACGGCACTGCATGTGGCCGCGGACGTGTCGCTGGCGGTCTGGGCGATCGACGAGTTGCTGCGCGGGGTCAATCCGTTCCGGCGCCTGCTCGGGCTGGTGGTCGTCGCTGCCACGTTGGTGGACCTGGTCCGCAGCGCCTGAGCCCAGGCGGATCGAGGGAGCGTGGCTCAGCCTCGGGCCCAGGGTCGCTCGCGCCGGGCTGCGCTCGGCCGGTTCCACCACCGCCCGCTGAACCGCCACGCCGGGCCCGACCGAGGTGGTTCGGACACCGCGGCTGGTGGGCGGGGCCACGCCTGGTCCACCGCGGCAGCCAGCACGGCGAGCACCTCGGGATCGATCTCCGGCCGCGGGGCCCAGCCGACGGTCGTGTCTGCCGCCGCCGACGCTGCTGCCGCCGTTGCCGACGCCCCCGCTGTTGCTGCCCCCGCTGTTGCTGCCGCCGTTGCTGGGGTCTCGGTCGGGGTCTCGGCCGGGGTCTCGGCCGGGACAGACGCCGCGGTCACAGGGGCATGTTCCCGTGCTTGCGCTTGGGCAGATCCTCGCGCTTGGAGGCGAGCAGGTCGAGGCTCTTGACCAGCACCCGCCGGGTGTCTGCCGGGTCGATCACGTCGTCGACGTAGCCCCGTTCCGCCGCGGCGTACGGGTTGGCGTACCGCTCGGTGTACTCCTCCACCAGCTCTCGGCGCCGGCCGGCCGGGTCGGGCGCTTCGGCCAGGTCGCGGCGGTACACGATCTCGACGGCCCCTTCGGGGCCCATGACCGCCAGCTCGGCCGACGGCCAGGCATAGGCCAGGTCTGCCCCGATCGACTTCGAGT
>DAHXOD010000114.1 GCA_027365055.1 bacterium | reverse complement strand
ACCACGCCGTGTTCGACGACTACACCGGCGTGGTGATCGACGTCGAGGAGGGCAAGCGCATCGCCCACGCCCTGGCCGGCAACAAGGCGGCGATCCTGCGGAACCACGGTCTGATGACGGTCGGGCACTCGGTCGACGAGGCGGTCTGGTGGTTCATCACCATGGAACGGTCCTGTCAGGCGCAGCTGATGGCATCCGCCGCCGGCACTCCCGTGCTCATCGATCCGGAGATGGCCCGCCTCACCCGGGGCCAGGTCGGGTCCCACGTGGCCGGATGGTTCAGCTTCCAGCCGTTGTTCGACCGGATCGTCCGGGAGCAACCCGACCTCCTCGAGTGACGGCGCTGCGTCGGCGCGGCATCGGTGCTGCGGATCGGGCGGCGACCGGCTCCCGGTGACCTGACACCCCCCCGCCGATTGCCTACCATGACCGGGTGCGCGTCCTACTTGTCCGGCTCCGTCCCACGGTTGCTTCCCTCGTCGCCGGGGTGGGCGTGCTGGTGACGGGGGTGCTGCTCTCGGCCTGCCTCACCTCCGCGTCCGCCCCCGGTCCCCCGTCTCCGAACCTCGGGATCATCCAGAACCGGATGGTTCCGGCGATGCCGATGGTCAACCAGCACGATCGTCCGACGACGCTCGCCTCGTTCCGGGGCAAGACGGTGATCGTTGCGCCGATGCTGACGCTGTGCCAAGAGGTCTGCCCCTTGACCACCCAGAACCTGCTGCTCGTCCAACGGGCCATCGACCGGGCGGGGCTGGCCGGGAAGGTCGCCATCGTGGAGTACTCCGTGGACCCCCAGCGCGACACCCCGGCGCGCCTGGCCGCCTATGCCCGTCTGACCGGCGCGTCGTGGACCCTGCTCACCGGTACCCAGGCGCAGGTCGACACCATGAACAAGTTCTTCTACGTCTACGCCCAGAAGGTGCCGGAAGGAACTCCTCCCCAGATCGACTGGTGGACCCACAAGCCCCTGACCTACGACGTGGCCCACACGGACGGCTACCTGGTGATCGACGCCTCGGGACACGAGCGGTTCGCCACCACGTCCATGCCCGACGTCACCAGTCACACGCTGCCTCGGAGCCTCCGCCAGATGCTCGACACCAAGGGGCTGCAGAACCTGAACGACCCGGCGGCGAGCGGCCAGACCTGGACGGTCTCCCAGCTGCTCTCGGTCGTGGGGTGGCTGGTCCACCGGAACATCCCCGCAGCGGGCTGAGCGCATCTCGGCGGGTGCGTGACCGGTGGTCGTCAGGCCGGACCGGGGCCGGCCGGCACGTGACGGCGAGGGCTCAGTTGCCGAAGTCCCATCCCTCCCCCGCGTCGTACTGGTGGAGGACGTGCTTGGCGATGAGGATCTTGTGTACCTCGTCGGGACCGTCGGCCAACCGCAGGGTGCGGGCACCCTGGTACATGGCGGCGAGGGGAAGGTCGTTGGTGATCCCTGCTGCCCCCCAGACCTGGATGGCCCGGTCCACCACGCGTTCGTAGGCGGCGGGCACGAACACCTTGATCGCCGAGATGTCGGTCCGTGCGCCGGAATCGTTGCGATCGACCTTCTCGGCGGTGTGGATGGTCATGAGCCGGGCCGCCTGGATGTCCTGGTAGCTGTCGGCAATGAACCCCTGGATGAACTGCTTTTCCTTCAGCAGGCCCCCGTGGACCTGGCGGCTGGTGGCACGGTCCACCATCAGGTCGAAGGCGCGCCACATCTGACCGACCGAGTTCATGCAGTGGTAGACCCGGCCCGCGCCCAGTCGGTCCTGGGCCGCCTGGTGCCCGTCCCCCACGTTCCCGAGCAGGTTCTCGAGGGGGACCCGGACGTTGTCGTAGACGACCTCGCAGTGGTCGGACATCGGTCGCCCCCAGATGCCGATGCCGCGGACGACGTTGACGCCCTTGAGCGACGTCGGCACGATGAGCTGGGCCATCTGACCGGACCGGCCCGACTCGCCGCTCTCGTCCACTGCCCGGCACATCACGATGAAGAAGTCGGCGTCGATGCCGTTGGAGGTGAACCACTTGTGCCCGTTGAGCACCCAGTGGTCGCCGTCGCGGACCGCCGTGGTGGTGAGGGAACGGGGGTCCGATCCCGGGTTCTCCGGTTCGGTCATCGAAAACCCCGACTCCATGGTCCCCTCGACCATCGGCAGCAGCCACTGGCGCTTCTGCTCCTCGGTGCCGTACTTGACCAGGATCTTCTGGTTGCCCGAATTGGGTGCCACCACCCCGAACAGCTTGGCCGCACCCATCGCGTACGCCAGCACCTCGTTCATGTAGGCGTGGGCCAGGAAGTCGAGCCCCATGCCGCCGTACTCGGCGGGCAGGTGGGGCGCCCACAGGCCGGCCTTGCGGACCCGCTCCTGCACCTGGGCGCGGAGCTCGTGGGCCTCGCGGCGCTGCTGCTCGGGCAGCTCGGCCCCCTCTCGGGACGGCCACAGCGCGCGCTCGTTGGGCAGGATGTCCTCGTTGACGATCTCTGCCGTCCGCATGCGGATGTCGTTGATGCGCTCGTCCAGCGTCGCGACCGGCTTGACGTTCATGACCATGGCGTACCCCTCTCGTTCCCTGGGCACCCTACCGAACCAGACGAGGTGGCGGCACGTAGGGCCCCGATCGGTGGGCTGGGGTCACTCCTCCCGGGCACCGGCTCCGTCGGGCGGGAGGAGGCGACCGATCCCCTTCAGAAGTCCACCCAGTTCCATCGGCACCACGATCTTGGTCGAGGGGGACGTACCGACCTGCTTCAAGGTCTCCAGGTACTGGAGCTGCATGGTGTTGGGATCGAGGTCGTGGGCCACACCCTCGATGGTCTCGAGCCCGGCGGCCAGGCCCTTGGCCCGGAGCTCGAATGCCTGGCGCTCCCCTTCCGCCGCCAGGATGGCCGCCTGCTTGGTCCCCTCCGCCAGCGTGACCGCGGCCTGCTTCTGACCCTCGGCCTCGGTGACCGCGGCCCGCCGGGTCCGCTCCGCCGACATCTGCCGGGTCATCGCGTCGAGCACCCCCGGAGGCGGGTTGACCTCCCGGACTTCGACGGTGGTGATCTTCACACCCCAGCGCTCGGTGACCTCGTCGAGGCGGAACCGCAACGAGGCGTTCATGTCCTCGCGCTTGGACAGCACGTCGTCGAGCGACATGTCGCCGACGACGCTCCGTAACGTGGTCGAGGCGACGTTCTGTGCCGCGGCTGCGAAGTTCTGCACCCGCAGGACCGACAGCGAGGCGTCGACCACCTTGTAGAAGATGATGAAGTCGATGGAGATCGAGGCGTTGTCCTTGGTGATCGCGGTCTGGTGGGGAATTTCGAGGAAGAGCTCGCGCAGGTCGACCAGGCTGGTCCGGTCGGTCGCCGGGTTGATGAAGACGAGACCGGGTCCCCGGGTGCCCACGGCCCTCCCGAGACGGAAGAGCACCACCCGCTGGTACTCCCGGATGATCTTGACGGAACGGGTCAGCGCGGCCAGCACGCCCAGCCCGACCAGTCCGATGACGATCTCGACGAGCATGGCTACGGCTCCTTCCGGTCGACCGCCGACTGCACGGCCGGAACAGGGTCGACGGAGGTCCCTGGTGGCCAGGGGGACTCGGAGCCCGGCTCGTCGGGCGAGGGCAGCTGATCGACCTCCTCCCCCCAGACCTCGAGGCGCATCCCGTCCGCCCGGATCACCTGCACACCGGTCCCCGACCGCACCGTGCCGTTGACCGAGATCGCCGACCAGTCCTCGCCCTGGACCCGCACGACACCCCGCGGGTCGAGGTCGCCGACGG
>DAHXOD010000113.1 GCA_027365055.1 bacterium | reverse complement strand
CGAACAGACGTTGCGCGAGGAGGTCCGAGAGGCAGCCAAGGCCCGTGCCATGAGCATCAGCCAGTTCGTCGCCCAGGCGCTCCGGCGCGCCGTCGACGAAGTTCGGTAGCTCCCCGACAGGAGGCGGCCTCGATCCGGCTTCGCCTCCGGGTCGCTTCCAGAGAACGTCACCCTGAATCGAGTTTCAGTCTCTCTGACGGGTTCGTATCCGCCCCGACGGCAACGGCGCCAGGCATCAGAAACATGCCGCTGAGCTGGGAGGGTGACGTTCAGGGTGACGTTGCGTTCCAGGCCGGGCGTGCGGCGAGGGTGACGTCGGATCGAACGGGTCGTCGGCTCACAGATCGGCCGAATCGCGGCGTGTCGGCCCGAAGAAATCTTCGAGAAATCCCCCTTCTGGCTTCGGAGGGTGACGTTCAGGGTGACGTTGGTCCCGCATCATCCAACTCAGTTGCGGCGCTCATGCGACCGAGTAGGGCGCGATCGGGCGACCGCCTCCCAAGGCGGCTGACGAGAGGAGAGGAGAGGTGACACAAGCGGTGACCCCACCCAAGGCAATGTTGAGGAGATCGGTGGCTGCCATGTTTGCCGTGGCGATTGCTGTCGTCGCGGCCGGGTGTTCGTCCGGGTCGACTACCCACCCAGGCACGTCGAGCTCGGTAACGAGGACCACCGGGTCGAGTGCCACGACCACCACATCGACCCCAGCGGGAACCACGCAGACAGCGGTCCTGAACGCGTGGGAATCCGCCGAGCAGACCCTCTACGGCTACCTGCAGGGGACCTGGCAGCAGGACCGGGCCGACCTTGTCGCCGGTGAGACCAGCGCCGACCTCTGGCCGAAGCTCGCCGACTACTTCATCAACCCGGCGCTCCAGTCGGAGGACGAGTTCCTCGTCGGCGTCAAGATGGGCCAGCTGAACGGACCGACCAGCTACGACCTCGGCCACCCGGTCGTCTCCGCGTTGGCAGCCACGACTGCGACCGTCACGGGCTGCATCTACGACACGGGCACCACGACAGCCTCAGGTCAGCCAGGGCCCCTGTCGCTCGATGGTTTTGACGCGGCCGAACCGTATGCACGGGGTACCTGGGAACTTCAGTTGACCGGCGGGTCCTGGAAGGTCTCGAACATCCAGACCACGAGCGTGGTGAAATGCTGAGGAGGCCAGCAGTTCGGTCGGTGCTCGTCGTTGCCGCCGTTTCCCTCGCCGCTGGGGTCCTGCCTGCCGGCACCGCCTTTGCTGTTGCCACAACGGGTGGATGCAGCGATTCAGGTTCAACCGTGAACTGCGGTGCCGGTGTCGGAGGCCAGTCAGGCTCCGGTGGGGGAAGCGGCGGCGGAGCGACTCTGACCGGCAGTGGCAGTGGGGGAAGCACTCAGCCGCAGTGCCCTGACTACGTGCCCTACTCGGTTGCCATTCCCGGCGGTGGTGATGGAGGCCCGCCCCCGGCCGGGGCAGTGCAACCGGGGGCCTGGTACGTGGACCTGTGTGCCGTGGGGAGTGTTCAGGGTATGTCGACGGGCGTTCAGTGGTTTGCCACCGGCCAGGTGCCCGGCACCCCACCACCCGATCCGGCGACCGTCGGCGCGGAGGCAGCCAGTGGGCTCCGGCTGCCCGAGCCTTCGCTGATACTGAGCCCTGCGACCACGGCCTACGTGAACTTGGCCGAGTGGCTCCGGATCGACCCGTCCGTCTGGCATTCCTTCACCACCTCAGCCCAAGCCTGCACAGCCGGGGGTTGTACGACCGCGTCGGCGACGGCGACCCCGTCGTATGTGACGTGGAGCACCGGCGACGGGTCGACGGTCACGTGCAACGGTCCCGGCACCGCCTACAACGAGGCGATCCCCGCTGACGCTCAGTCGACGTCCTGCTCGCACACGTACACGACCACCTCGGCAGGCCAACCCACCCCGGACGGCAACCCGAACGACGCTGCCTTCCCGGTCACCGCCACGGTGACGTGGACGGTGGCCTGGTCTGGTCCGAACGGGTCGGCCGGCGCGCTTCCCAGCCTCACCACCGAGGCATCGACCTCCTTGAAGGTCGCCCAGATCGAATCCGTGAACAACTGAGGAACTGGAGAACCGATGGTCACAACCACTGCCCCTGCCCGGCCCGCCTTTGCGTCCCCGCCGGTCGTCGAAAACCGGAGCGGCCTCCGCCTGTCTTCCGGCACCCATCGACGGCGCCCGTTGCAGATCGGCCTCGGGATTGCCCTTGTCGTCGTCTGTGCGGCGGTCGTCGGAGCGGTGTTCCAGTCCTCGGCCAAACGGGTGTCGATTGTCGTCGCGGCGAAGAACCTGCCGGCTGGCACCGTCCTCACTCCCGGCGACCTCGCCACGGCGACCATCCCCGCCTCGGGGAACATCACGGCGATGTCGGCAACCGGCTCTGCAGCCCTCGTCGGTCAGCAGCTCGACGCCCCGGCCTACGCCGGACAGGTGATGGTCCGCCAGATGATCTCGACCGCACCCCAGCTCGCCACCGGTGAACAGGTCGTCGGAATGCTGATGAAGGGTGACCAGATGCCCTCCGTGCCGCTCGTGGCCGGCGACACCGTCCAGGTCATAGCTGTTCCCCAGCCCGGACAGGGATCGACGGTCGGAGGAACGATCGGCTCGACCCTCGTGGCCTCAGCCACAGTGTTCGCCGTCGGACCGGCACCGGCGAACCAGACGCAGTACCTGGCATCCGTCTCGCTCGAAGTGCCGAGTGCGGATGCCGCGACCGTCACCGCCTACGCCGCAGCCGACCAGATCGGACTGTCGCTCGTCTCCGGGGGAGCAAAGTGACCGTTATCGCCTTCGCTTCCATCAAAGGGTCGCCGGGCGTCACGACCGCAGCGACCGCGATAGCTGCATCCTGGCCCACAGGACGGAGAGTCCTTCTCGTCGAAGCCGACCCGTTCGGCGGCGACCTGGCGCCGCGCCACGGTGTGAGCGTCACCGGCGGTCTCGCCTCGCTGTTCGCAGCGGCACGGCGGACCCTCACCCCCGACGCCGTGTGGGACCACGTCCACCAACTGCCCGGTGGCCTCCCGGTCCTGTTCGGCCTCACCAATGTCCACCAGGCCGTCGCCAACGAGAAGGCGTGGCCGGGGATCGCGAAAGCACTCTGTGACCTCGACGCCGACGTGGTCGTCGACGCTGGTCGACTGCTTCCCCAGTTCGCCGGTGGCATTCGGGACGTTCTCGAACGAGCCGACGCCCTGGTCGTGCTGTGCGAACCGACACTCGAAGCGATCGTCCATCTCCGAGACGCCCTGCCCGGCCTCGTCGCCGAGATGCGCAGCCGCCGACTCCTCGTCATCCCCGCAGGTTCGGTGGGCTACTCGAGCGAGGAGATCGGAAAGACCCTCCAGGTCGAGGTCGGCCCGCCCATGCCTGACGATCCGAACGCAGCTGCTGCGCTCGCCAACAAGCGCAACGTGAAGAAGCTCGAACGCACCCGTCTTCTCAAGTGGGCCGCCACCGTCGTCACGGCACTCGGCATCGAAGAGCCGTGCACAGATGAGTCAGACATGGGGGAGCCGACCCCGGTCGAGTCCAGCGCCACCGAAGTCGACACCGAGCCGCTCACCGAGCAGGTGCCGGAAGGCATCGACACTCCGACGTTGTCGTACGACGCGACCGTCGAAGCGGAACCCGTCGGAGCCGGATCGAACTGGGAGGCAACACGATGAACGACATCGAACTCCGGGAGCTGAAGAGCTACGCGTCGGGGCACGTCGCCGACGGAATCGTCCGCTACGGCATGGCTGCCATGAGCGAGGGCGAACGTCGCTCCTTCGTCGAGAAGCTCGCACGGGAAGCG
>DAHXOD010000112.1 GCA_027365055.1 bacterium | reverse complement strand
GGTGGTGCACCGGTAGGCGGAATCCTCCGATCCCGGAGTCGGAGGCCGCACCCAACAGGCAGCAGACGGCGGCGACCGTCGTGGCCGTCGTTGCCGTCGGCCCGAGCGCCCGAACCGCGGCGGCACCGGCGGCGCCGAGCGCGCCCAGGGCGAGCCCTCCGACCAGGCTCCCCAGCGCGAACCAGGTGGCGGTCGCCGCGTAGCGATGGCCGCGGGACCGCTCGGCCAGAGGGGTGACCGTGGCCAGCATCGAGAGACCGCATGGCGACCAGGTCGAGCGGACGGCCGCCGCCACGGCGACCACTGCGGTCGTGACCACGAACCAGATCGTCATCGGACTCCTCCTTCTCGACCGGCCCCCGGGGACCGGTGTTCACTTGTCGCAACCACCGCTAGGCCGGCGATCCCAGGAACGGCGCGTCGAAGGCGAAGATGCCGCCGTCGGCGGCGACCAGCCGGTAGCCCGACGGGGTCGACGAGTGGGAGGCAGGGGCGACAAGGGCGGCAGACACCGTCGCTGCGCCCACGGTCGGCGAGGCGCTCACCATCCCGGCGAGCAAGGCGGCGAACAGGGCAATGGTCAGGGCTGCGACCCCGAACACTCCGGACGCCGTCGTCTTGCCGTCGCGACTGACCTGTGAATGCTGCATCGTTCCCCCTCGTGCGCGGTGCTGACCGAGCTTCAGTGCTGTGTGACCACGCTTCGTGGCCGGAAGTGCTCCCACGGTCTACCACTGGGCACGCGAGGACGACCATTCGACCGACGAAGCCCAACATCCGGCCCGTTCAGTGAGCACGCCAGCGCGCTCCGCGTTATCCTCCAGACGTGACCGTCGACGAGCGATCTGCCCCGCCCAATTGGTATCCGGACCCACACTCCGCTGGCCAGCTCCGTTACTGGGACGGCTCCGCCTGGACCGCCCACACGGCACCGTTCCCTGCGGCATCGGCCTCCGGGGACCGGTCCCCGGAGGCCGACAGTCACCCGACGTCGGAGATTCACTACGGGCCCTTCGGACCGATGGTCGATTGATCGGGCCACTCGGTCCCAGGGCGAACAGCACGGCGGACTGCCGGCGCTATCCCCGGAGCGCGCGAGGATGACCACGAGCGAAGCGTTGGCGGGTTCCCGGACAGCGGCGTCACCCGATCCAGGCTTCGTCGGTGACCGAGGCCCCCGATGGCGGCGTCCCTGAGGACACCGCGCACTCCGGGCATCGCCTTGAGTGGGAAGTCCCGGAAACCGCTGCGGTAGCGGTGCTCGTGGCAGTCGGCGTGCTGATGGTCGGCGGCCTGGTGGCGGGCGTCACGGTGAGCACGACTTCCTACGGTGGGATGACGCCGTCTGGGTCACCACCCGATGAAGGCGCTGGTCAACTTCGGTGCGACGTGGGCCGGTCCCGTCCCGGCGATCGCCCTCTTCGGCGTCGCCGACTTGAGCTGGTGGAAGTGGGCGTTCTGTAGTGGTACGAGCGAACCCGACGACGGACGCGGGCGAGTGGTCGAGGTAGCCGGTCACCTCCAGCGTGCCCGTCGAATCAGCCAGTGGACCCAAGCTGCGCTGCTCATCGGCGCGGGCGCAGCTGCACTGGTGGTCGGCATCGTTCTACAGTCAACCGGCGTGGGCAGCACCACATGCTCGATGGAGTGGCCCCGGGAGGCGTCCGATGCCGCCGACAACACGGAGCCGAGGAAGCAGGGCCGAGGCGGACATCGGGGAACCGTCCTACGGTACCGTCACGTCGTTGCCGGATGCGTCGTCGGAGGCCCGGCCCGACCACCGGTTCGGCGTGTGCACACGGAACCGCTGATGCGGCCCGGTGCGGCGACGCTGAACGTGGTCGCGTGAGGGAAGGCCGGCACCGAGGGTGAGCCTGAGCCCGGACTCGCTGCGCACGGGTCGGCTCCTTCTGCGCCGCTGGCGACCCGGGGACCTCGAGCCGTTCGCGGCGATGAACGCCGATCCCGAGGTGATGGAGCTGTTCCCGGCCCCGCTGGACCGAGCGTCGAGCGACGCCCTGGTCGAGCGGATCGAGGCCGGCTTCGCCGAGCACGGCTTCGGGCTGTGGGCGGTGGAAGCGGCACCGAACAACGGCTTCATCGGCTTCACCGGCCTTTCGGTGCCGGGCTTCGAGGCGGCGTTCACACCGGCAGTCGAGATCGGCTGGCGCCTGGCTCGCCGGGCATGGGGACAGGGCTACGCGACCGAGGCGGCGCGCGCCGCGCTCCATGCCGCCTTCGGCCCACTCGGGCTCGCGGAGGTGGTGTCGTTCACCAGCGTCGCCAACCTGCGTTCCCAGGCGGTGATGCGACGACTCGACATGACCCACGACCCCACCGAGGACTTCGACCACCCGAGCCTTCCACCCGACCACCGCCTCGCCCGCCACGTCCTGTACCGAGCGACGGCTTCGGACTGGCACCGACGGGCGAGAGGGACGGAAGGCCCCACGCAGCCATGGGTGCCATGATCAGCCACGACAGCAATGTCACCACGACCGAGCACGACCGGCGCTTCGCCCGCTCGGAGGCTGCCGGCCTACGAGCGTCTCGCCGAAGCCGTCGCCGGCGACGAGGAACTCCTCGGCTTCGTGGTCCGGCGGCCACAAGCTGACCGGGCTCGACCCCGATGCGCCGGCGTCGCCTGATGGGCACCCCGGATTCGTGCTCGTCACAGAGGGCACCGAACTGCTCGCCCGAAGCGATCCCCAAGTCGTACCTGACGTCCGGGTGGCCGGTCGTCAGGGTGGCCTCGGGCGGCCGCCCGAACCACCACCGCCCGAACCACCACCGCCATCACCGCCACCACCGCCATCACCACCACCGCACGAGCCGGAGCCAGCCACGGCCGGGTCGAACGCGCCGGCGGTGCCGGGGACCGCTCCGGCGGACCCGGTGGGGTCGTTAGTGTGGCAGCACGCCCCTGCCCGCCACCGATCGAGGACCCGCTCCCCTGGAACCGTCAGCCCCGGCACCACCGCCTTCGACCACACCAACCACCGACCCTGCGGCACCGTCATCCCCTGAGGTGCTCGACGACTTGGCCGCCATCGTCGGCAGCACCCAGCTGCTGACCGACGCCGACGTGGTCCGCAGCTTCACCACGGACTGGACGGGCCGCTTCGGCGGTCCGGCGGCTGCCGTCGTGCGCCCGGGATCGACCGCTGAGGTGGCCGCCGTGGTGAAGGTATGCGCCGCCGCCGGCGTGCGAATCGTGGTGCAAGGCGGAAACACCGGACTCGTGGGGGGATCGGTGCCCCCACCGGCCGACCCCTCCGTCGCACCGCCGGTTGTGCTCAGCACGGTACGCCTGGACAGAGTCGGGCCGGTGGACGAGGCTGCTTCCCAGGTGACCGCCGGGGCCGGGGCCACGCTGGCCTCCATACAGAGAGCCGCCCGCACGGCGGGCCTGGAATTCCCCGTCGACCTGGCTGCCCGTGACTCCGCCACCGTCGGCGGCATGGTGGCCACCAATGCCGGGGGGCTCCACGTGCTGCGGTACGGAGCCATGCGGCGACAGGTCCTCGGCACCGAGGCGGTCCTCGCCGACGGCACCGTGCTGACCCGACTGACCGGCCTGGTCAAGGACAACACCGGCTATGACCTGTCGCAGCTGCTGGTCGGCAGCGAGGGCACCCTCGGCATCGTGACCGCGGTGCGGCTGCGCCTCGTGGCGCGCGCAGCCCACCGGGCGGTGGCGCTGCTGGGGCTGCCCGGCACGGCGGCGGCCGTGGAGCTCACGTCTGCACTGCGTCGACGGGTGCCGGGGCTGTCCGCCGCCGAGATCTTCTACCAGGACGGCCTGGAGCTGGTCTGCCGCCATAGCGGGCTCGAGGCACCGTTCGCGGCCCGCTGCCCCGCCTACCTGCTGGTCGAGGTG
>DAHXOD010000111.1 GCA_027365055.1 bacterium | reverse complement strand
CTCTGGTGCTCAGCGGCACGGTGTTGACGGTGGTGGTGGTGGTCGCGGTGCTCGGCTTTCCCAAGCGCATGGTCGCGGCGTTCGAGGTCTCGGTCGGGGCGATCACCTTTGTGATGGTGTTTGCCATCCTCCACACCCAGGGGAGGGAGCAAGCCGCCACCCAACGAAAGCTCGACGAGCTGATCCGTGCGCTGCCGGGGGCGGACGAGTCGCTGATGATGCTCGAAGAAGCATCCCGCGAGGACATGCTGGGGATCGAGGAAGGCCAGCGCGAGGTGAAGCACCGAACGCCCGAAGCGCACCGGGAGTAATGGGTCCCCGGGCCGTTCTGCGGGGGTAGGGACTCCGACGTGGGTCCGTGGAGCACGAGCCGAGCGGTCACGATGCTGATCGAGTTGGTGGCGACATGGGGGAGCACCGACCCCAGCAGGCTGCCCGAGCGAATCCGTAGCGACGCGAAGCCGACACTGGCGATCGAGTTGGCGACGAACGTGCCGAGCACGGCCAGGGCCGGGATGGATCGTCGCTCGGTCACGGGGGCGGGACGTTCGGGTTCCACGCCCGCTGGGCTCACGCGTTGGAATTCTGGCCGACCTCGTTGAGGCGGTCGATGGTGGCGGACAGTCGGGCGGTATCGGCCGCCGTCCACCCGGGTGGGGCACCACCGATGCGAAGCCCGCAGCGATGGCGTTGTTGTAGCTGTGGCCGTGGCCGGCCGAGGTGCTGAAGCCGGCTATCAGGTCAGCTGTGGTCTGGAGCCAGGTCACGATCGGGAGCCGGCTGACGCCACTCGGGATGTCCGGCCCGTGGGGACCGGTTACCGATTCAGGTGGCCACCACAGCGTCGGCACGTCCCATCAGGTGACCGGATCGGAGGCGTGGACCAGGGAGAGGATGCGGTGGCGGTGGCGGTGCCGGTGGCCACCACCAGCACGCGCTGGGAGAACGCCCCGGTCCGTCGAAGCTCCTCCACAGGGAGCGCCGACCGGGCTTCGGGAGTGGGGGCGGTCCGGAGTCCGACGTAGGCACGGATCGGCTCCATGACCTTGGCGTCCGGTCCGGCGAACGAGTGAAGGGCTGCCACGGTGGTCGCGTCGCCGGCGAAGTTGCGGCCCTGGCGTCCGAGGGTGTCCCAGGGGGTCAGCGAACCGGGCCCGCCCGACTGGTCGGTGCTGGTCGGTTGGACCACGCCCGGGTCGGTGCCCGGATCGCTGGTGGCGAAGGTGGCCTTCGTCGAGTCGTAGACCCCGGCGACGACCAGTTGGTCGAAGAGCAGGACGGCGACGACCACCCACGCCACCACGGCGATCGTGCGGGCGACGCCGAGACCGACCCGTGACCCGACTGCCGCGGTCAGGCGCCCACTTCCCGCCGCAACCAGTCGGGCCAGGCCGAGGATGACCAGCACCACCAGGCCGGCGACGAGGATCAGGGTGATCGCGGACCCGCCGTCGAGGGGCGTCATGCCGACCAGCCGGCGCTGTGACTGTTGCCAGTGCCACCAGGTCCACGACCCGACGGTGAGGAGGACGACCGCCACGGCGATCACCACGGCGCGAACGGTGCGAACGGTGCGGCGTGACGGGCTGAACCACCCGGTGCGCCTGCGCCGGAGACGGAAGGCGGCTCGCACCAGCAGGCCGATCCCGTAGCCGATCACGATCGAGGTCCCGGTCAGTACCGCCTGCACCAGCACGCCGTGGGGCAGCAGGGTGGTGCGCAGCGACGCCGCTCAGCCAGAAGGGGAGTGCCCACCAGGGCCGCCCAGGGTTCCGGTGGTGCGCCTAACCTCGTGCCGCGAGTGGGTCGTCGCGGCTGGGGGGCCGCCTGGTCCTGGGGGGCCGGCTCGGGACGAGCCGCCTGGTCGGGGGGCCGCACACCGTCATGTCCGCTGTCTTCCTTCCGCTGCTGGAGCCGATCTCTCGGACCTGCGCTACCGTGGTCGTGTCCGGAACTCGGGCGCGGTCCACCGCACCCGAGTTCGCTCCTGGACTTCCGCCGAACGGCCTGCCTCCGAGCGGGCTACTCGTAGATGAGCACGCCCCGGATGTTGCGACCGTCGAGCATGTCGGCGTAGCCCTGGTTGATGCCCTGGAGATCGTAGGTGCGGGTCACCATCGAGTCGAGGTCGAGCTGGCCCTGCTCGTAAAGGCGGAGCAGGTGGGGAATGTCGTAGCGCATGTTGGCCGAACCGAAGATGGTCCCTACCACCTGCTTCTCCATCAGGGTGAGCCAGGTGAGCGACAGCGTGACCTCGGTCTCGGCCATGGAGTGAATGTTGGTCACCACCACCCGACCGCGCTTGGCGGCCAGCTGCATGATCGACTCCATGAGACGGCCGTCACCGACGCCCATGGTGCAGATCACCTTGTCGGCGTTCTTCCCCCAGGTCACTTCGTTGACGAGCGGGAGCGCCTCTTCGATACTGGCGGCGGTGTGGGTTGCGCCGTAGGTGGTGGCCATCTCGCGCTTGAACGGGACCGGGTCGATGGCGAAGATCCGCTCGGCACCGGCGAGCCGGGCCGCCTGGATGGCCGATGCACCGAGCCCACCGATTCCGATCACCACCACGTCGTCGCCGGGGGAGACGTCGGCGGCGTAGACCGCAGATCCCCAGCCGGTGGTCACACCGCACCCGACCAGGCAGGCCTTGTCCAGCGGATAGTGGTCGAGGATCTTGACACAGGACGCCTGGTTGACGACGGTGTGCTTGGCGAACGTGCCCAGGCACACCATGGTGTGCAGGTCGGTCCCGTCGGACGCGTGGTGCCGGTGGGTGCCGTCCGCCTGTGCGCCGAGCATCAGCTGGGCCCCGACGTCGCAGAGGCTCGAGTGACCGCGGGCGCACGACGGGCATTTGCCGCACGCCGGGATGAACCCGAACACGACGTGGTCGCCGGGCTTCAGGTCGTCCACCCCGGGTCCGACCTCCTCGACGACACCGGCACCTTCGTGGCCGCCGATGGCCGGCAGCACCCCGGGAAGATCGCCGGTGCGCAGGTGCTCGTCGCTGTGACACATTCCTGACGCGGCGATGCGCACCAGCACCTCGCCGGCCTTCGGCGGATCGAGGGTGATGGTCTCGACCTTCCAGTCCTCGCCGAGACCCCACAGAATCGCTGCTTCGGTTTCCATGCTGTTCCCTCTCTCGTCTCTCGTCTTCGTCTTCGAGTGCCGGAGCCCCCGGCTGCCGACAGCTCCGCGGGAGACGGAGCGTCGTTGGCAACGGTAGTCGCATCGGGGTACCGTTCGCCTCAGCCTGGCGGCTCTGCTGGTCCGACCGTCGGATCCGGCGGTCACTGGTGTGCGGGATCGGTCGCTGCCGGGTCGCTGCCGGGTCGCCGGCCCAAGGCGGTGCCCGTCGAGGGCATTCGTCCGGCAGTGAGAGCGCTGGCGAACCACCGAACCACCGAACCACCACCGAACCAAGGAGCCCCGTGAGGATCGCCAACGTCAACGGCCGCACTACCGTCGTTCCGGCCACGATCGCCACCATTGCCACGGCACCCGATGCCGTGGTTCGGGGTGTCGACGTCGAGCGATCGAGCGACGGACGCTTCGGAGCCGACCCGCACGATGCCTTCGCCGCCTGGCCCGAGTTCTCCACCTGGGCCCGGAACGTCGATCTGGCACAGGGGGACGTGGACCTGCGGGCTGGTGAGCTGGGGCCGGTGGTACCGCGGCCGTTTCAGGTATTCGCCATCGGGATGAACTACGCCGACCATGTCGCCGAAACCAGCCGGGTCGCACCGCCTTCCCCATCGGTGTTCACCAAGTTCCCATCGTGTCTTGGGGGACCGTCGACCGATGTGCCCCTGCCTCCCGGAAGTGTCGATTGGGAGGTCGAGCTGGTGGTGGTCATCGGCCGTCCCTGTCGCGATCTCGCACCGGCCGACGTGTGGGACCACGTGGCCGGTGTCACCGTCGGCCAAGACTTCTCCGAGCGTGAGCTCCAGACGAGTGGTGCCGCCCCTCAATTCAGCCTGGCCAAGTCCTTCCCCTGCTTCGGCCCGGTCGGACCCGCTCTGGTCACGGTGGACGAGCTTCCCGACCCTGACGACCTGGCGATCGGTTGTTCGATCGACGGGGAGACCATGCAGTCTGCCCGG
>DAHXOD010000110.1 GCA_027365055.1 bacterium | reverse complement strand
GCCCCTCTCGCTTCACGCTCTGCTGTATGGCCCCGACAGACCAGCCGTGGTCGGTCTGCTCCCCGCGTGCCCCTCGCCCCCGCCACGCATCGCCTTCTCCACCGCAAGGCAGTTACCGTCCCGGCTCAGATCATCCCGAGCACCGACACCCTGCTCGGCTCTCCGTGTGAGCAGTGGCCGTCCGGCTCGACCCAACACCCGTCCGGCGTCTCACATCCGCCATTGACCATCCAGCCCACGAGATCCTCGATGGTCGGGGCACAATTGCCTCACGGTGGTCGACAAACCCGAGGATAGGCTTCGGGATGTCAAAGACCTGACGGGGCCCGGTGCCGTCGACCGGAGTCTCGGCGAGGTCATCCCCGCAGGACCCATAGTGGCCGGCAGATATTCGATGCTCTTGTCGGGTCGGGCCGCATCACAAGGTTTGCGCCCGGTATACCGGGTTGTGTTCCCGACGACCAGCCCGGCGGAAACGCTCGGGTTGCATGAGGTCTGCAAGGGGACCTGCTCGGTGCCGTGTCTCCGGCGCCACGACGGGATAGAACATGGAGACCGGTGTCGGCGATGCCATTGGGGCTCTTCGGCACTGTGCACTGGCTGGTGGCGTCCGAGCCGAGTGGGTGAGGGCGAGTGTCCAGCGGCCGAACCGGCCGCTGGACACTCTGGCCACCGGCAGCGGGAGTACATCGCGCCGCACTGCCCCCGCTGCCGCTCGGGGAAAGACCGAGGCGAGCAACACCCCCCGTTCCCTCGTCGATCTTCACGAAGACAGGAGATCCAGCGGTCATCCGTCATGCTCTGGTCGATAATGCAGTCGGCCCCGTGAGAGATACCGGCCACCCCACACGCCATCGTGTTCGCCAACCGAGAAGGCCCGACACTGCGGGACAACCGGGCACGTCTGACACACGGCCAGAGCCGGGGCAAGCATGGCGCTGGTGGGAGCCCGTCCAACGCCATGCGCGGGGAAGAACAGGGACGGGCTCATGCCCCGACACGCCGCCTCGGCGCGCCACTCGCCACGGACGACACCTGGGCCCGAACAGGCCGGGGCGACGCGTTCGGTGAGTCGCCAGCGATGGGCGGTCTCCGTCCCGGTCACCTGCGAGCAGAGCCAACCCTGTTCAGCTTCGTGGTGGTCACAGAGGCCACCACTGCCAGCCGGGACCCCACATCCACCTCGCCGACACAGAGCCGCGCGTTCCGCTGGCATGACCACGCCAGAGAGCGTACTGCCGGGGGCCGGTCAGCGTCCCACCGCGGCCCCTACGGCGGTCCGCCCGGTCCGGTCGATAAACCGGCGGATCGTGGGTGGGTCATACCAGCTAACCAACTCCGCCACCACCCTGAAAACCGCGAATCACCGGTCCGGACACCCACCGCCGCACCGCTCGAACCGTACGAACCGCGTCCCGCCGGCGGACCGCCCTGCTGGAGCCTCGGCTCCAGCTCCCCGTCGCACCGCCGGACCGGCCCTCTCGCCTCACGCCCCTGCCGTATGTCCGCAGCTCGGCTGCCGCCGTGCTGCTCGCCCTCTCGCCTCGCGCTCTGCCGTATGCCCCACAGCACGGCTGTCGCCGTCCTCCTCGCCGCGTACCGAGCACCCCGCCGGACCGCACGCACGTCTCGCCGATGCGGCGATCCGACCGGAGCGGGGACGCGAGAGATCGAAGTGCAGCACCACCTCGGCGATGCACCCCCCTGGAAGGCCGCGTACCGACGAACCGCTCGGTCCGTACGCCCGTCGGATCGTCGGAACGTCGAGTCGGGGTCGTAGGGACGAGTGGGTGGGTGACGTCACTGCCGATCCGGGTCGAGGTTTGGCTTTCCAGGGGGGTGTTCTGGTCCGTCGCATCGCTGGTCCGTCGCATCGCTGGTCCGTCGCATCGCCGGTCCGGCCCTCTCGCCTCACGCCCTGCCGTATACCCCACCGCACGGCTGTGCCGTCGGAACGGGGGCGGGGGTGCATCACTGCCCCCTGATACGCCACGAACCGTCCGACCATCCGCATCGACGCGGTGGGTCCGGTCGTCCTCTCACTCCCCCACCACCCCGATGCGCCTTGCCGTCGCATGGCTGGACAGTCCCTCTCGCCCGCGCCTCGCAGGACGGCTGCGCCGTCCCTCTCGCCTCACGCCCCACCCCCCGCAGACCGGCATGCCGGTCTGATCCCCGCGTGCCGCGTACCCCCGCCGCATCGCCGGCTCGCCCCACCGAACGAACCGCGTCTCGCCCGCCGGATCGCGCTCCGTCGGATCGCCGAACCGGCCCTCTCGCCTCACCCGCTGCCGTATGTCGGACAGCACGGCTGTGCCGTGCTGCTCCCCGCGTGTCGCGGAGCCCGTCGCACCGTACGAACCGGGGATCGCACGACGGGGGGCGAGAGATCGCAGTGCAGCACCACCTCGGCGCCCACCCCCCTGGAAAGCCGCGTTCCGACGAACCGCTCGGTCCGCCCCGTCGGATCGTCGGAGCGGGGCCGTGGGGACGAGCGAGTGCGTGACATCACTGTCGATCCGGGTCGAGGCCTGGCCTTCCAGGGGGATACGACCAGAGCTGATTGCCGCAACCAGACACCCCCCCCCTGATGCACCGCGAACCGCGAACCGGCCCGAGCAGGCCGCCGTTTGGGGAGCATTCCCGACGAGACCACCGGCACCGTGTCGGTGGTCAGGAACCCCGGCCCACAGCGTGGCGGGTCGCGGTAGGCCGACGATGGCGCGGTGAGAAGGGGCCATGTCAGGCGTCGTTAGACCGATACATCGATCGCGAGCGAAAGGACCGGGAACGTAGGCCGAGCCATCGGCGTCATCAACGGAATCTTCAGGCCGACACACGTGCGTGCGCATCACGACCCCGACTTCTCTCACTCTGTCAAGGAAGCCGTCAGCCTCACGCGTCCATCGGGCAGATCACCGAAGCTCCGAGAGAGTTTAAGAAGCCAGTCATCCAGGGATGCACCGGCTGCATCGAGCAGGCTGCGCGACGTAAGATCAACCAGGGGACCGGAGCCGTCCATCTCGGGTCGGTTCGGTCCTTCCGGCTCGGCGTCGGCCATTACCCGACGCTCTCGGAAGGGACACGTCATGGCCTCGATTGAAGCAGCTCAACTGGGCGCTCGGCTCGACGAGCATCATCCGCCAGAAACGAACGGGCGGATGGCGGTCTGTCGGCGCTGTGGCGCCCGGACCGACGACCTGGCCGGGCGTAAGCACACCCCGAATGAACGACAGTTTGCTCGCTACGACAATTGGCTGGTCGCCCAGTCGCTCACGATGCATATCGAGAGATCTCGTCGGGCCGGCGATCGATAGTGGGGTAGCCGTAGTTTTCCCGAATTTGTTCGGCGAGCTCCCACGGTTTTCTGTTCGCGGCCCGGATCCCCGGTCGCAGTGACCCTTTTACAACGCTCCTCTACAGGGTGGACACCCTCGACCGCTCGCGGTTCGTGCGCGCCGCTCAGACGGTCGGGCTGCACCTCGGAGAGATCCGCGAGATCATCGCCCTTCGGGACGGGGGCGAGACGCCGTGTGGCTTCGTGGTGGACCTGATCGGGCGCCGGGCCACCGAGCTCGATGCCCGGATCGCCGAGCTGGTGGCGCTGCGCGACGAGTTGCGAAGCCTCGACCGGCGGGCACGACGTCTTGATCCGCGCCGATGCGACCCGAGGCTCGTCTGCCACGTCATCAATGGAGGTGCCTGACCGCCGGACTCGCAAGCGCGTCGACGCCCCTACCAGGACGACGACGCGCTTGCCGCTCGTGCAGCCCTCACCACCCGAGTGCCGTCGGCACCAACTTCCCGCGCCGGGCGAAGGCGAGGTAGGCGCGCTCGAAGGCCTTCTTGGCGACGAGCCACTGCCGTCCTTCGGAGACCGTCGGGATGCGGTTGCGCGGCGGTCGGACGGGGTCGACGGCGAGGTAGGCGGCGCGGTCGCCCATGTCGAGGATGCAGCGGGCCGACAGCTCGGCGCTGGGGGCTTCGTGGCCTTCGAGGCGCGCCGCGAGGTCAGCGGCGGCGATCTTCGCCATCTGCTCAGTCATGTGGCCGGTCTTCGGGAAGTTCACCGGCACCGCGGTCGCGTCGACCGGAGGGAGGGCCACGGCGACGCCGACGGCGTAGACACCGTCGGCTGCCTGGTGGCGGTAGTGGTCGTCGACGGGTACGAAGCCCTTCGGGTTCGCGAGTCCTTCGCTCGCAGCGACCGCTTCGACGCCGGCGAGGGCC
>DAHXOD010000010.1 GCA_027365055.1 bacterium | reverse complement strand
CGCGACCTCGACGCGTTGGGCGTCCCAGTGGGCGGGACGGCGGATGTCGAGGTGCTGGGCAACCGACTGGTGGCCCGCCGGGTCGTCGCGTTCGCCGATCTGCGCCCGGACGAGCTCGGTCTTCTGGTGGACAGCGACGGGCGGGTGGCGCTGGTGCGGGACCGGGCGCCGGCGACGGAGCTGCTGGGCGGCGCGCCGGCCGGCCGGCCGGTGACCATCAGCCTGCGGTCCTGACCCCCGGTCTCCGCAGCCGGTTTCACAACAGCCAGGATCGGGTCCTACGATCCCAGGCGATGCCGAACCCTTCCTCCGACCACCAGGCAGCGCCCACCCACCGGCGCATTCCCGAGGCGACGGTCGGTCGTCTGCCGGTCTACCAACGGATCCTCGAAGAGGTACTGCGGGCCGGCACCACCACGGTGTCCTCCGAACTCCTCGGCTCGCTGGCCCGGGTGAACGCGGCGAAGGTCCGCAAGGATCTGTCGTTGCTCGGTTCGTTCGGGACACGGGGGGCCGGGTACGACACCGCCTTCCTCATCGAGCAGATCGACCGTGAGCTCGGGTTGAACCACGTGTGGCCGGTGGTGATCGTGGGGATCGGCAACCTGGGTCGTGCCTTGGCCCACTCCCACGGTTTCGCCGCACGGGGGTTCCGGGTGGTGGCGCTCCTCGACATCGACGCGGCGGTGATCGGGGAGCAGGTCGGCGAAGTGGTGGTCCGCCACGTCGACGAGCTGACCACGATCGCCTCCGAACAGCCGTTGGCGATCGGTGTCATCGCTACGCCGCCATCGGCCGCCCAGCGCGTGGCCGACCTGCTGATGCAATCCGGGGTCCGTTCCTTGCTGAACTTCGCACCCAAGGTGCTCGAAGTCGGTCCCGAAGTCCTCCTCCGCTACGTGGACCTCAGTATCGAGCTGCAGATCATGAGCTTCTACCAGTCGAGGATGGTGGCGCCGGGCGAAGAGGGTGCAATGCCGGTCATCCGCTCGATCGGCTTGAGCACCACCGGCTTCGATTGAGCGAACGCTCGGTCGGGTCGAGGATCCACGCGGGGTCCGCAAGGGCCCCGGGAGTGCCCGCGACTGGCGAGATGCCTCCCAGCCCGGCATGCTTACTGGTCGGAGCTGCATCGAATCCGAGAGGCAGAGCGATCGAGAAGCCAGAGCGATCGAAGAGGCAGAACGCGTGGTGACGCAGTGATCGAGCGAACGAGGGGTGGGTCGAGCCCGTGTCCGTCGTCGTAGTCGGGATCGAGCAGAGCTCGGCGCCGCTCCACTTGCTCGAGCAGGTGTCGGTGGCCGAGGACCAACTCCCCAAGGCCCTGGCCTCGTTGCGCGACCAGTCAAACTTGTCCGAGGCGGTCATCGTGTCCACCTGCCTGCGGACCGAGGTCTACGCAGTCGTCGAACGGTTCCACGACGGGGTCGAGGGGATCGAGGAGTTTTTGGCCACGCTCGGTGGCACCACTGTGGAGACACTGGCCGAGCATCTCACCGTCCGTTTCGACGACGACGTGGTCGACCACCTGTTCTCGGTGGCGTCCGGGCTCGACTCGGCGGTGCTGGGCGAGTCGGAGGTGCTCGGCCAGGTCCGCCGGGCGTGGGACCGGGCCCGGCGCGAGCGGGCCTCCGGTCCGGTGCTCGGCACCCTGTTTCGTCACGCGGTGGGAACGGGCCGCCGGGTCCGGTCGGAGACGGCAATCGCCCGTGGGATCACGTCGCTCTCCCACGGCGCGGTCGCCCTGGCCGCGGAGCGAACGGACGGTGGACTGTCCGGCACCCGGGTGCTGGTGGTCGGTGCCGGCGAAATGGGCGACGGGATCATCCGGGCCCTCGGAGCGTGTGATCCGGCCGCGTTGGTGGTTGCCAATCGCACCGTCCAGCGGGCCCGGGCACTGGTGGAGCACCTGGGCGATCCGTTGGCGGGAAGGGCCAGTGCGACCGACCTGACCCGGCTCCGGCAACAGCTGTCCGAGGCGGATGTCGTCTTCACGTCGGTCACGTCGGTACAGCCGGTCGTCGATCGGGAAATGCTGGCTGCGGCGGCGCAACGACGTACCGGTCGATCGCCGCTCCTGGTGGTCGATCTGGGCATGCCGCGGAACGTCGAACCGGACGCAGTGGACGTCGAGGGGGTGACCCTGCTCGACATGGACGCCTTGCGCGCCGCAGTGGAAGCCGCCCTCTCCGGTCGTCAGGGCGAGGTGGCGCACGCCCGGGTGATCGTCGCTGACGAGCTCGAGCGGTATCGGGCAGCGACCCGGGCACGGGGGGCGGCACCGGTGATCGCCGCTCTGCGGACGAGGGCGGAAGAGGCTCGCCAAGGTGAGCTCGACCGCCAGCGGGCGAAGCATGGTGAGCTGACCGATGCCCAGTGGGAGCAAGTCGACCTGGTCACTCGGGCCACCATGGCCAAGCTGCTGCACCAGCCCACCGTGGCCCTGAAGGACGCTGCTGGCACCTCACGGGGCGAGCGCCTGGTCGAGTCGCTGCGCACCCTGTTCGACCTCTGAGCCGGTGACGGATCGCATGGCGAACGGTCACCCGACGGTACGCCTGGCCACCCGTGGTTCGCCGCTGGCTCGTTGGCAGACCGACCGCGTTGCGTCGCTGCTTGCGCTCCAGGGGATCGCGACGGCCGTCGTCGCCGTCGAGACCGAGGGAGACCGGCGTACCAGCGAGCCCCTTCACGCCATCGGGGGACAGGGCATCTTCGTCAAAGAAGTGCAGGCGGCAGTGGCCCGTGGCGATGCCGATGCCGCGGTTCACTCGGCCAAGGACCTGCCTGCGGCCGGCGACCTGCAGGTCCCGGGCCTGGTGCTGGGCGCCTTTCCAGAGCGGGCCGACCCCCGTGACCTGCTGGTCGGGTCCACCCTCGACGCGCTGCCCAGCGGGGCGCTGATCGCCACCGGCTCAGTCCGACGACGGGTGCAGCTGGCGAACCTTCGTCCCGACCTGGTGTTCGCCGACCTGCGGGGCAACCTGGCCACCCGGCTGGCGGTGGCGGTCACGGGTCGGGTCTCTGCGGTGGTGGTGGCCGCCGCCGGGGTGGATCGGCTGGGCTGGGCAAACGAAGGCGGCCTGGCGACCGACCGTCTCGGGGTGCTGACCATGCTGCCGCAGGTGGGCCAAGGCGCCATTGCCGTCGAGTGCCGGCACGACGACGAGCGGACCAGGCATGCCTTGGCCGCGATCGATGCTCCTGGGGTGCGCAGCCAGGTCGAGGCGGAGCGCGCCTACCTGGCGGAGCTGGGTGGTGGGTGCACCATGCCAGTCGGGGCACTGGCTCAGGTCGACCGCTCTGCCGGGGCTCCCCCCCGGAGCCTCACCCTCACCGGCATGCTGGCCAGCGAGGACGGCCATGTGGTGCTGCGCCGGACCGCTGCGGGGGTCGACCCGGAACGCCTCGGTCGTGCGCTCGCCCGGGCGATGCTCGACCGGTCGGGTGGCCGCTGCCTCGGGCCGTGGACCCGGAGCGGTGGGCCCGAATCGCTCGGATCTGGATCGGTGCCGTGACCGTCTACCTGGTCGGGGCCGGCCCGGGGGATCCCGGCCTCCTCACCGTGCGGGGTGCAGAGCTCCTCCGGGACGCGGACGTCGTCGTTCACGACCGGTTGATCGGCCACGAGCTCCTCGACCTGGTGCCACCGGCAGCGTTGGTGATCGATGTCGGAAAGAGTCCCGGCCGTCCCAACCGTCAGCACGAGATCAACCAGCTCTTGGTGGAACACGGCCGCACCGGTCGCCTGGTGGTCCGGCTGAAAGGCGGAGATCCGTTCGTGTTCGGCCGTGGCGGCGAGGAGGCCGAGGAGCTGGTGAACGCCGGGATCGATGTCGAGGTGGTGCCCGGAGTCAGCTCCGCTTTCGCCGCTCCGGCCGCGGCGGGCATCCCGGTGACGCATCGAGGGGTCTCCACGTCGGTGACGGTGGTCACCGGCCACGGCGGGCACCCGTCGGTGGTCGACTGGGCCTCGATCGGAACGACGACCGGCACCCTGGTGGTGCTGATGGGCATGGCCGAACGAGCCTCGATCGCTGGTGCGTTGCTGGCAACCGGCCGACCGGCCACCACCCCGGTGGCGGTCGTGCACTGGGGAACCACCGATCGCCAGCGAGTGGAGCGGACCACGTTGGACCGGTTGGCCGACGTCGATCTGCCCGCGCCGGCTGCCATCGTGATCGGTCCGGTGGCCGCGCTCGACGTGGCCAGTCCGGCGCGAGGCTGACCACGCGACCGCGACCAAGGGCTTCGGCGAAGGGGGACTGTGGTGGAGGTGACCAATGACGGGGTGGTGACCTCGTTCGACGTGCTCGGTTCCGGGCGTCCGGTGCTGTTGTTGCACGGCTTCCCTGACACCGGAGCGCGACTGTGGCGATACCAGACCGAGGTACTCGCCAACCAGGGGTTCCGGGTGATCGTGCCCGATCTGCGCGGCTACGGAGCGTCCGGGAAGCCGGTCGAGGTCGGGGCCTACTCCCTGATGCAGGTGGCCGGGGACATGGTGGCGGTGCTCGACCGGCTCGGGGTCGAGCGGGCCCACGTCGTCGGACACGACTGGGGTGCAGCGCTCGCCTGGGGCATGGCTTCGTTGCTTCCCGACCGCGTCGACCACCTGGTGGCGCTGGCCGTCGGCCATCCCAGCGCGTTCGCGGCTGCCGGACTCGAGCAACGGCAACGCTCGTGGTACATGCTGCTCTTCCAGTTCGAGGGGGTGGCCGAGCAGTGGCTGCGCGCTGACGGCTGGGCCAACCTGACGCACCTCGGCGACCATCCGGACGCCGGTGAGGTGGCGGCGGAGATGGAGCGCAACGGCTCGCTGGTGCCAGCGCTCAACTGGTACCGGGCGAACATGCCTCCCGATCGCCTGGTGGGGCCGCCTCTGGTGTTGCCGCCGGTCAAGGCACCGACCCTGGGGATCTGGGGCAGCGCCGACACCGCTCTGACCGAGGCGCAGATGGAAGGATCGGGGGCCTTCGTCGATGGCCCGTTCCGGTACGAGCGCATCGAGGGTGCCGGCCACTGGATGCAGCTGGAGCGGCCCGACGTGGTCAACCGGCTCCTCCTCGAGGTGCTCCCCACGTCCTAGGCTCGATCCATGTCGATCGCACGGCCGCTGCTCGCCGGTCGGAGCGTGGTGGTCACTCGTACCCGGGCACAGGCCTCTTCGCTGGTCGATCGGCTGGCTGCGCTCGGTGCCGACGTCATCGAGCTCCCGGTGATCGCCATCGCCGACCCTGTGGACGGCGGTTCCGAGTTGGCCGCAGCCGCCCGCCGGGTAGCGGACGGCGCCTACGGCTGGGTGGTCGTCTCGTCGGTCAATGCAGTGGCGAGGTTCGTCGACGCACTCGAGGCACTCGACGAGATTCCGCCGGTGCGCTGGGCCGCGGTCGGCCCGGCCACCGCATCGGCTCTGGCGGAACGAGGGCAGCCGGCGGCGGTGGTCCCCACCGACGCGCGGGCGGAAGCGCTGGTCGAGACCTTTCCGATGGCCACCCCGACTTCGCTGCCGGTGCTGTTTCCACGGGCCGAGACGGTGAGGGGCACCCTTGCCGCCGGGTTGCGGGACAAGGGGTGGACCGTGGACGAGGTTGTTGCCTACCGGACCGTCGGAGGGACGCCACCGGAGGACGCGATGGCCAAGGCCCGGGGTGCGTTGGCCATCGCGTTCTCGTCGAGCTCCACCGTGGCGCGCACCGTCGAGCTGCTCGGCACCGCCGGTGTCCCCCCGGTGATCGTCACCATCGGCCCGGTGACGTCGGTCACGGTGCGCCAGGCCGGACTGACCGTGAGCCGCGAGGCGACATCGCACGATGTCGGTGGCTTGGTGGAGGCAGTGGTGGCCGCTATCGCCGATCTCCGGACCGGCGAGTTTCGGGGGACCACCGAGCAGCAGCAGCAACAGCAACAGCAGAGACAGCAACAGCAGAGACAGCAACAGCCGTGATGCCGCCGACGGGTGAAACGGGCACCCCGACGGGCACCCCGACCGTCGAAACGGGCACCCCGACGGACACCCCGACCGTCGAAACGGGCACCCCGACGGGCATCCCGACCGTCGAAACGGGCACCCCGACGGACACCCTGACCGGCGTGGTGGGCACTCTGCAGCGGCGGTGGACCGCACTCGCCACCGGGGGAATGCGCCCGTTCTGGATGGCCGTCGTCGTGGTGCTGGGGATGCAGCTCCTCGGGCTGCTGGCCTACAGCACCTTCTTGTACCACCGGTTCGACTTGACCGACGACTTCGGGACCTACTCCCAGGCGTGGTGGCTCATCGGGCATGGCCACCTCAACCCGGTCGACACCATCCAGGCTCCCCCCTACCCGTTCTGGCAGAGCCACTTCGAGCTGGCGCTGTGGCCGCTCGCCCTGCTCGGCCGACTGTGGTCGTCTCCGCTCCAGCTCCTGTGGCTCCAAGACCTCGCCATCGTCGCCACCGAGACGGTCACCCTGCTCTGGGTGGCCCGCATCTGCGAGAACCGGATCCTCCGGCGGCGCTCCCTGGCCGGTGGGGTTGCCCTGGTGGCGCTGGTCTGGAACCCGTGGTGGTACCAGGTGGCGTCGTTCGACGTGCACTTCGAAGTGCTGGGACTGCCGTTCGTCGTCTGGTCGGCGTACGCCCTGTGGCGAGGCCGGCCACGGGTGTCCTTGGTCGCCGGGGCAGTGGCGCTCCTCTTCGGGGACGTGGTCTCGGTCATCGTCGTCGGCGTGGCGATCGCCGGCCTGCTCTCTCGCCGGGTGCGGCGGGACAGCGGGGTCCGCTGGCCGGGTGCGTTGGGTGCGCTGTCGCTCGGCTGGCTGGCACTGATCGCCCTGGTCGGCGGCAACAAGGGCAGCGGCATCGTCGCCAACTACGGCTCCCTGGTCGGCGCGTCCCCTCGCGCCACCAGTGTGTCTGTCCTGCGCGCACTGGTCCTGCATCCTGGCCATGCGATCCATCGGTTGCTCCACCGCCGCGACGCCATGGGCAGGGTGGTGGCTTCGGCCGGCCTGCTGGGTGTGGTGACGCCGTGGGGCCTGCTGGTGGCGATCGGGGTGCTCGGCCCGGCGGCGCTGAATGCCAACCCGCTCTTCCTCTCCCCGGTCATTGCGTTCCAGACCGTCGCGGTGGTGCCGTTCGTGTTCGTGGGGACGGTGATGGTGTTGGTCCGTATCGGCACTGGCCCCGAGCTGCCGGCGGCGGCTCACCGCATCCCGACCGATCGATCGGGAGCGACCCGGCGGCGCCGGACGGTCGTCGCCCTCGGCTTGGCGCTCGCCGTGTCGGTCCTGAGCCTGGTCCAGAGCATTCCCCTCTACACGTCGATCAGGACCGACTGGTGGCGGGTGGACGCCTCCACCGCAGCTTCGCTCCGCGTCGTGTTGCCCCTGGTGCCGCCGGGCGCCGAAGTCGTCGCGTCACAAGGGGTGATCGGGCGCTTCGCACAACGCCGGTCGGTCTACCCCTTCCTGGCATCGCCCCAGGCGTTTCCGGTGACCGAGCCGGTGGTGGTGTTCGTCGTCGTTCCGTCCCAGGGTATCGAGTCGGTCAGCCCTCCAGCTGCCCGTTCTGCGGTCTCGGCCCTGACCTCGCGTGACCATGCCCGCGTCCTGTTCGATCGCTCGGGTGTCGACGTGCTCGTGTGGCACCCCCCGCCCGGAGTGCACACGATCGTCCTGCCGTAAGCTGGGGAACCGTGCTCCCCGTGCCTCCGGTTGCCTCGTTCCCGCCACTCCCGCGGCGGCGTCCCCGGCGGCTGCGTGCCACGCCTGTCCTCCGCCGGATGGTGGCGGAGACCCGACTGACCGTGGACGACCTGATCGCGCCGCTGTTCGTGGCCGACGGCCTCGACGAGCCCAGGCCGGTGGCATCGTTGCCCGGGGTGCTGCAGCACACGACTGCCTCAGTCGCCATCGAGGTGGAGCGGCTCGTGGCCTTGGGCGTGCCCGGAGTCATCCTGTTCGGGTTGCCGCGGGCGGAGGACAAGGACCCAGAGGGGAGCCAGGCGTTCGCTCCGGACGGGATCACCCAGCGGGCGCTGGCCACGGTCCGCGACCGGGTCGGGGAGTCGGTCGTACTGATGGCCGACTGCTGTCTCGACGAATTCACCACCCACGGCCACTGCGGGGTGATCGACCCCCGTTCGGGCCAGGTCGACAACGACGCCACACTGCCGCTCTACGCAGCGATCGCCCGGTCCCAAGCGAATGCCGGGGCGGATGTGGTCGCTCCCAGCGGAATGATGGACGGTCAGGTCGGTGCGATCCGCTACGCGCTGGACAGCACGGGTCACGCCGGCACCGCGGTGATGGCCTACGCCGCCAAGTACGCGTCGGCTCTCTACGGACCGTTCCGGGACGCGGCGCAGGTCGAGATCGCGGACGGGGGGGACCGAAGGGCCTACCAGCAAGACATCCGGAACCGCCGCGAGTCGATGGTCGAGGTGCGACTCGACGTCGACGAGGGTGCGGACGTGGTGATGGTGAAGCCGGCGCTGACCTCCCTCGACGTCATCGCCGACGTGCGGGAGGCGGTCGACGTCCCTGTGGCGGCGTACCACGTGAGCGGAGAGTACGCGATGGTGTGCGCGGCGGCCGAGCGGGGATGGCTCGACGGAGATGCCGTCGCCCTCGAACAGATCACCGCGGTCAAGCGCGCCGGAGCCGATCTGGTGCTCACCTACTTTGCCGGGCGCCTGGCTGAGTTGCTGACCGGTGCCTGAGCGCCGCCGCTCCGAGGCGTGGTTCGAACGGGCCGAGCGGGTCATCCCCGGCGGGGTCAACTCGCCGGTTCGCTCGTTCCGCTCGGTCGGGGGGCACCCCTACTTCGTCGAGCGGGGAGCGGGCGCCTACGTCTGGGACGCCGACGGCAATCAGCTGCTCGACTTCGTCCAGTCCTACGGGGCATCGCTGCTCGGTCATGCCGACCCCGTGGTGGTGGGCGCGGTGATCGACGCTGCCGGTCGCGGCACCACCTACGGTGCGCCGACCGGGGGAGAGGTGCTGCTGGCTGAGGCGATCTGCGACCGGGTTCCCGGATGCGAGCAGGTGCGCCTGGTGTCGTCGGGGACCGAGGCGACGATGAGTGCGATCCGGGTGGCTCGCGGTGCGACCGGACGGTCGCGGATCGTCAAGTTCGCCGGCTGTTACCACGGCCACTCGGACGGCCTGCTCGCCGGGGGAGGGAGTGGGGTGGCCACGCTCGGGCTGGCGGACTCGGCGGGGGTGCCGCCCGGGTCGGTGGCCGACACCCTGGTAGTTCCCTACAACGTGGTGCCTGACCTCGACGCCGAGGTGGCGTGTGTGATCGTCGAGCCGGTGGCCGCCAATATGGGGCTGGTCCCTCCGGTCGACGGGTTCCTCGCCGGGTTGCGCGCCGCGTGCGACCGAGCCGGCGCTCTGTTGATCTTCGACGAGGTGATCACCGGGTTCCGGCTCGGTCCGTCCGGCGGATCCGGGTGGTCGGGCGTCACCCCCGACCTCTGGTGCTTCGGCAAGGTGATCGGGGGCGGTCTACCGGTCGGAGCGTTCGGCGGTCGCCGGGAGGTGCTCGGCGTGCTGGCTCCTGGTGGCCCCGTCTACCAGGCCGGGACGCTGTCGGGGAACCCGCTGGCCACCGTGGCCGGCCTCACCGTGCTGGAGGCGGTGGACCGGACCCGCTACGACGAGCTGTCCGATCGTGTCGGCACCTTCGCCCGCCGGCTGGCAGGTGCGTTGAACGACGGGTTCGAACAGTCCGCGGGTGGCCGACCCCAGGTGGGCGGGAAGGCGGTCGAAGCCCGGGTGCCGGTGGTCGGTCCGCTGTTCGGGGTGACCTTCGTCCCGAGCGGGACCGGCCCGATCGTGGACTTCGACGGGGCGACGGCGGCTGCCGCCACTGGTCTGTACGCCCGGTTCTTCTGGGGGATGCTCGAGCGGGGAATCGCGTTCGCCCCCGGTCCGTACGAGATCGCCTTCCCCTCCTTCGCCCACAGCGAGGCCGATTTCGATCGGACGATCGACATGGCAAGGGATGCTGCTGCCGAGATGGCCGCCGCGAGTGCGGTCCCCACGGCTTCGACCGCACTCGCCGCCGACGGGGACGGCGACACGCGTTGACTGCCGACCCTGGAGCGGAACGCTCCGCGGTCGAGGGAGTCACCTTCGACGGCGCCGTGCTGGTTGGCACCACCGCACGGGGCACCACGTCCGTCGAAGGCATCGGTGTGCGGGTCGACGGGCGCGGCGTGACGATCACTCCGGCGACCGACTCGGGCCACGGTGCTGACACGGCCTCAGCGCAAGTCGACCCGTCGCACCGCGACCAGTCGCGCACCATCGGGTGGGCGGCAATCGTCAGCGCATCCTTGGGACCGCAGGTGATGCTCTCCGACGGCCGGCTTGCCGCGTCGATCGACCTGACGTTCGGCGGCCGGGCGATCCGCCTGCTGGTGCCCCGCTCGTCGGTGTCGGACGCCCAGCTCACCAGCTCGGCGGCATGGTTTGCAGGTCGGATGCCCGCGCCTGCGGCGCCCTGGGGTGGAATCGGCACGCCTGGGGGACGCCACCGGAGCCGCAAGCGCAATCGCTCGCTCCTGGTCGTCGCGTTGGTGCTCGTGGTGGGGAGCATCGGGCTCGCCGAGGCGCTCTCCAATCCCAGACCGACGCAGCGGTCGGTGGTGCAACCAGCGGCGAACCCATCGCCCGATCAGCTGCTCGCTCAGGGCTTGCTGCTGACCCAACAGGATCTCCCCTCGGGTTGGCAGCCGGGCACGGCCAGTGGGCCAGCGCCGAGTGCGGCGGCCCAGAGTGCTCAGCTCCAGATCGACCAGGCGTTCACGAGCTGCATGGGCGTCAGCCCGCGTGACGCGGGGGTGCTGCTCGGTGGCCAGGCCGCCGATCAGACCGCGCAGGCGTCGTCGCCGGTCTTCGTCGGTCCCGCTCCCGGTGCAACGGCACCGGCTGGCGGCCAGGGTCAAGGTGCCATCCTCGAGATCCAGACCGGTGTGGCCGTGGTCCGCACGCAGCTCGAGGAACAGCACGATCTCGGTCTCTTCGGTCTTCCCCGGCTCCCCGGGTGCACCGCTGCGCTCGCCGCCTCAGAGCTGCAGCTCGGTCTCGACCAGGCGTCCGGAGCATCGGCAACCCCCGGAGCATCCACCGGGTCGTTCGTGCCCCTCGCCGCCCCCAGCGGACTCCGGGTGATCGGGGTCACGATGTCGCTGACCCTGATCGAAGCAGGCCACGCGGTCCCCGTGGTCGTGGACCAGCTGATCGTCGGACGTGACCGGGTCGAAGCGCAGCTCCAGGCGTTCGCCGTCGGCAGCACGTTCCCCCCGTCGCTCCTCGCCTCTTCGATCACCAACTTCGAGGACCTCATCTCGTCGCCGGGCAGCCGCACTTCCGCCTGAGCTCGCGCTCAGGCCGGACGGCCGGGGACGGGGATCGTACGCCGCGATCCCTCATCGTCACGGCGTGCGGCAGTATGGTCGACCCACACCGATCGACAGGCGCTCACGGCTGCCCCACCGCAGCTGGTCGGTCGACGGTCCGGGTCCTGCACAGTAAACCCAGATGGGAGGCGATCTCCCTGACGGGTGAGGAACGAAGGAGAGGCACATGACGATCGGAGCGATGGACCTCCCTCCCGAGGGGATGTTGCTCGGCGGGGTGGCTCTGGCCGGTGATCCCGAGCGCGGCACCGCCACGACCGAAGGGTTGAGCCTTCTGTTCACCACCGATGGCATCACCGTGCAAGGCCCGCCGCCGCAGACCGACCGCCTGCTTCCCTGGACCGGGCTCGACTCGGCCACCTGTCACGATCAGCTCCAGCTGCCCAGCGGTGCCATGGCTGCCGTGATGGTGCTGACCGCTGGCGGACAGTCCATCCGCTTTCTGCTTTCTTCGGAGCATGTCTCACCGGGTCAGGCCGCCTATCTCGACCAAGCGTTGCCTGCGTGGCTGGCTCACTATCGGGGCACAACCGGTGCCTCCACCGCTCCGACCGAGGAGCCGGGGGCTCCTGGTGCTGCTGGGTCGGGCGCTGCGGCTGCGGGGGCCGCGGTGGGTGCGGCGGCTGCGGGGGCCGCCGGGTCGCCGACGGCGGTCTCGCCGGGACCACCGACGCAACCCACCCAAGCCGTGCCGCCGCCCGCTCCGCCGGCCGGGGTCGGCCAGCCGGCTCCGCCGCCGCCGCCTGGTTCGCCGGCTCCACCGCCGGTCGGCCCGGTGACCGGGGCGGCTCAGTCGCCAGACCCCCGTGCAGCGACGGATCCCAGTGCGGCGGTTGACGGCAGTGCGCCGCTCTCCCCCCTTCCCCCGGAGGGTGGTGCCCCACCGGACAATCGGCGCACGCTGGTGCTGCTGGCTGTGCTGCTCGTCGTGGTGATCGGGGCGGGCGTGTTCTTCCTCGTCCACCGGAGCTCTGGATCCACCACGACGACGCCGGCCACGTCCGTGACGCCGGTCACCACCGGGGCAGCAGCGGACCGAGCCCTGGCGGCCAGCATCAACCTGCGCCTTTCCGACCTGCCGGCCGGCTGGACGGTGACCCGTGGCGCGTCGACCTCGACCCCCACGACGACGCCGACCATCAAGTCGGCGCAGACCCAGGCGGTGGCGGCCTTTGCCGGCTGCCTGGGGATGCCGGTATCGACCATCTCCCAGCTCTTCGGCGACACCCCGCAGGCCGATGTCACCGCCACCGCCAGCTCCCCGGTGTTCGCCAGCCCGGGTGACCCCAATATCCAGATGCAGTCCAGCACCAACGTGGTCAAGACCCCTGCCGATGCCGTCGCCGACAGCACCCCGTTCACCAAGGCGAACTTCGTCCCCTGCTTTCAACAGTTCGAGACGGCCGCCGCGGCCTCTACCGCGGCGCCGGGCACGACCGCCCAGGTGGTCTCGGTTCCCTTGACCCCCCCGGCCGGCGGCCAAGCGTTCGGATACCTGACGACCCTCACCATTCCGGGACACGGAACGGAGATCGTCGGGAGTGCGTTCATCGTGGGAGGTCGGATCGAGGCAACCCTCCAACCCACCACCAACGGGCCGGCGGTGCCTTCGGCTGCATTCACCTCGGCGTACAACGCGATGGTCGGCCGTGTCGCCGCCGCGTCTCACCGTTAGGCACCCCGTCGATGCCGACGGCCGGGCCCACGCTCGGCACGCCCAGGAGTACCTCCCGGGAGCGCCGTGGCCAGCCTGACGATGTCGGGCTGACTCGATGAGCGAAGCAGACGACCGGGGCGGCGAGGTGTCCGTGGCGATCGCCGATGGCGTGGCCACCGTGTCGATCAGCCATCCCCAGCGGCGCAATGCCATGACGTATCGCATGTGGACCGACCTGGCCGCGCTCTGCGATCGTCTGGCCGGGGACCGTTCGGTGCGGTTGTTGGTCGTGCGGGGCACGGACGGCCATTTCTGCGCCGGGGCTGACATCAGCGGGCTCCGTGACGAGTCGGTCGCCGACTATCAGGCGGCGAGCCAGGCGGCCGAGGAGGCCTTGGCAACCTTCCCCAAGCCGACCATCGCCTTTGTCGCCGGTGCCTGCATCGGCGGCGGCACCCAGATCGCAGTGGCGTGCGATCTGCGGATCGCGGATACCACCGCGACGTTCGGCATCACACCGGCCCGCCTGGGTATCGTGTACCCGCAGACCGCGGTCGAACGGGCGGTCCAGCTGCTCGGTCCGGCGGTCACCAAGTACCTCCTGTTCTCGGCTTCGGTGATCGACGGACAGCGCGCCTGGGAGCTCGGACTGGTCAACGAGCTGCACGCCCCCGAGGTCGCCGAACGGCGGATCGGAGAGCTGGCCGATCTCCTGGTCCACCAGCGTTCGCTCCTCTCCCAGATGGCGGCCAAGGCGATGGTCGACGCGGTCGCCCGAGACGGATTCGTTCCGCCGGCGCTCGCCGCATCCTGGGCCGCAGAGGCCGCCGCCGGAAGTGACGGGGTCGAGGGCATCGCTGCCTTTCTCGAACATCGACCACCGGACTTCACCTGGTCGGGGCCTGGAGGCTGACGACCGGTGGCGGGGCGAGTCGCTCTGCCGGCTTGCCAGGCCAGGGGACGGACTGCGAACCGGCCGGCCGGGCCGCCGTGCCGTCGCGAAGGCCGCGCTCCCGCCCCGGATGCGCTCCGGTCAGGCGGTGAGCAACCGGTACCCCTGGGACTCGTGTTCCGGCACCAGCGCGGCGATGGCGGCGATCGCCCGGTAGGCGGCCTCCGCCGGGCCGATCTCGTCGGGACGCAGAAGGTTGGCCATGATCCGCAGTATCCACGACATCAACGACTCCGAGTACATCCCCGTGCCCACGCAGAGCTTCATGAGCTCCGGGCGGCTGATGATCCGGACGAAGGCCCGCGCCACCCGGTAGTACAGGCCGTACGCGTCGTCGAGACGCTCGGCGTAGCGTGCCAATCCTTCGATCCCGTCCCCGCGCAACGCCTCGCCGAGCGACGCCGCGGCCAGGCGCCCGGTCTCGTAGCCGTAGGCGATCCCCTCGCCGTTGAACGGGTTGATCGAACCGGCCGCATCGCCGACCACCAGGGTGGTATCGCCGAGGCGCGGACCCACCGCCAGGCCCATCGGCAGCTTCCCTCCGGTCGGTGCACCGAGGCAGGTCTCCGCCGACAGCTCCCACTCCTTGGGGGCCCAAGCGACGAAGTGCTCCATCAGGGTCGAGGTGTTGACCCCCTTCCAGCGGCGGTCGGTGGAGAGGAGACCGACGCCGACGTTGACCCTGCCGTCACCCATCGGGAAGATCCACCCGTACCCGGGGACCACGCTGCCCTCGCCGTCGCGGATGTCGAGGTGGGACTCGATGAAGGTCTGGTCGTGGCCGGGTGACGAGTAGTAGCCGCGCAGCGCCATCCCCATGGGCATCGCCCGGTCCCGCGAGGTGCCCAGAGCCCGCCCGAAGCGCGAGTTGGCGCCGTCGGCGACCACCACGTAGCGGGCTCGGACCTCACGGGTGGTGCCGGTCGCCTTCTCCTTCACGATGGCGCCGACGCAGCTCGGCAGCCGTGGTGCCGTGGCCCCCGAGGGTCCGGGGACTCCGGCATCCGGGGAGCCCGGCTCGACCAGGGGTTCGACCGCCTCGGTCCCCTGCCACACGGTCGCCCCGGCCTTGACGGCCCGTTCGTTGACGATCGCATCGAGATCGTGGCGGGTGATCACGTAGCCGTAGGAGGGGAAGCTCGGGTGCTCGGGCCACGGCAGATCGAGCACCTTGCCGTAGGCGTGGGCGCGCAGGCCCGAGTAGCGGTGAGCCCCGGTGAGCGACCCTTCGATCCCCATGTCGGCGAGCTGGCGGACCGAGCGGGGGGTCAGCCCGTCGCCGCACGTCTTGACCCGGGGAAACACCTTCCTCTCCACCAGGGCGACGTCCCAGCCGGCCTCGGCCAGCCAGTAGGCGCACGAGGACCCGGCGGGTCCTCCGCCCACCACCAGCACGTCGTGGAGGCGGTCCTCCACCGAAGGTCCGTCGGACGGGGCCGGTGCGCTCGGGCGAGGGGGATTCACGGTCACGATCGTACGCGCCGGTCCGCCGGTGCGGGACAGCGCCGCTGAGCGTCTCGATGTGCCTCCGGGACCGTCTCCGTGGTAAAACGACCCCTGGTGGCCAACTACCTTCCCATCCTGGTTCTGATCGTTCTCGGGTTCCTGTTCGCCGCGCTCTCCTTCGTGGGCTCGGCCATGCTGGCCCCGAAGAAGCGGCCGACGGCCGCCAAGATCGCGCCCTACGAGTGCGGCATCGTCCCCACCATCGAGCCCCCCGTGCGCTTTCCGGTGCGGTTCTACCTGGTGGCGATGATCTTCATCATCTTCGACATCGAGATCATCTTCCTCTATCCCTGGGCGGTCATCTTCCACCAGCTCAATTCGTTCGGCCTGATCGAGATTCTGGTGTTCGCCGGGGTGGTGTTCGTGTCCTTCCTGTTCCTGGTGAGCAACGGTGCCCTGACCTGGGGACCAGCCAAACGACTGGAGCGGGCCATGCCTTCGCGGACCTCTGAGTCGACCATCGCACGCATCGCCGCCGGTCCGGGGGGAACCGGTGGATCCCGTGACCCTGCGGAGCCGAGCCGTGCGCCACAGAGCGACCCTGCCCCCCCGACCCCTGGCGATCCGGTCTCTCCGACCGGACCGGTCCGGGCCGCGTAGAGCGGGGAACGGGCATGGGACTCGAGGATCTCGAGCACAATTTCCTCACGGGGCGTCTCGAAGATCTGGTCAAGTGGGCCCGGACCTACTCGATGTGGCCGGCCACCTTCGGGCTGGCCTGTTGCGCCATCGAGATGATGTCGGTGGGTGCTGCCGACTTCGACCTGGCCCGATTCGGGATGGAGGTGTTCCGGGCCTCCCCCCGCCAGGCCGATCTGATGATCGTGGCCGGCCGGGTGTCGCAGAAGATGGCGCCGGTGCTCCGCCAGGTCTACGACCAGATGATGGAGCCGAAGTGGGTGCTGTCGATGGGCGTGTGCGCCAGCACCGGCGGCATGTTCAACAACTACGCCATCGTCCAGGGGGTCGACCAGATCGTCCCGGTCGACGTCTACGCGCCCGGGTGCCCGCCCACCCCCGAGACCCTGATGCACGCGATCCTGACGTTGCACGAGAAGGTCCGCACCGCCGACATCACCGAGCGTCGCCTCGTCGGCCGCCCGGGCCGGGCCGAGGCGCCGGGCGGAACCATCCGCTCCAACGAGCAAGGCGCCGACACCGAGGACGCCCGGACGGATTCGGACGAAGCGACTTCCGGGTGGACGCCGGAGCGGCCCGATGCGGTGCACCTCGGTACGCCCAAGCGCAACCCGGTCATCGCCCGGAGCGTGGGAGAGCCCCTGTGACCACCGCGGTCGAACCGACGGCCGGACCGACCGGGGGAAGCGACTCGGGGGGCACCAGCCCCCGGGCAACCCGCCGTCCGCTCCAGGATGTCGTGTACCCGACTCGTGACCAGTACGTCGCCGAGGTCGAGCGGTTCCGGTCCTCCGGGTTCGAGATGTGCGCCGATCTCTGCGTGGTGGACTACTTGGCGCACCTGGACCGGCGGCTACCTGACGGGGTCCCTCACGAACGGTTCGAGGTGGTGGTCAACCTGCTGTCGTTGAGCGCGGCCCGCCGGGTACGGCTGCGGGTGCAGGTTCCCGAGTCGGACCCGGTGATCGCCACCCTGTTCGACCTGTACCCCGGGGTCGAGGCGATGGAGCGCGAGGCGTTCGACCTGTTCGGCGTGGTCTTTGCTGGGCATCCCGACCTCACCCGTATCCTGATGCCCGAGGACTGGGAGGGCCACCCCCTCCGCAAGGACTACGGGGTCGGCAGGGTGCCGGTCCAGTTCAAGGGCGCCCCGGGACCGCGATGACCCCCTCCAAGGAGACCACCCCCGGCGAGGGGGCTGCCGCGGGGGAGGACGCTGCGGGGAGCGCATCGGATCCGGACGCCGCGGACGGTCCGACCGCGTTCCCCCCGACCCGCCCGGAAGGCCATGACGAGGACCGGGCCCATCCCGACTCGGAGCTGGCCCCGCCGTTGACCGGCGACACCTACTTCGCCCCGGGCCCTGGCGGCGAGCTGCCCGGGCTGGTGGCGGAGACGTCAGAAGGGCGTCAAGAGCTGACCCGGCGCGGCGGCACCGAGGCGGGTGAGCTCCGACGAGAGGTGGGAGCGGTGCTCCGGCTGCCTGAAGGGGTGGTGGTCGACCCGTCGAATATCGACGTGGAGCAGTCCGACGACGACACCATGATCATCAACATGGGTCCGCAGCACCCCTCCACCCACGGTGTGCTCCGGTTGATGTTCGAGTTGGACGGCGAAACGATCCTCCGTACCAAGCCGGTGATCGGCTACCTGCACACCGGGATGGAGAAGACCGCCGAGGAGCTGACCTACGTGCAGGGGTCGACCAACGTGACTCGCATGGACTACCTCTCGCCCCTGCACAACGAGCTGGTGCTTTCGCTGGCGGTGGAGGCGTTGCTCGGGGTGGAGATGCCTCCTCGGTCCGACTGGATCCGGATGTTGCTCACCGAGCTGAACCGGGTCTCCTCCCATCTGATGTGGATGGCGACCAACGGGATGGATCTGGGATCCACCTCGATGATGATCTACGGGTTCCGCGAGCGCGAGATGATCCTGGCCTTCTTCGAAAAGACCACCGGGTTGCGGATGAACCACAACTTCATCCGGCCCGGGGGTACCGCCGCGGACCTGCCCGACGGGTGGGAGGACGACGTCACCGTCATCTGTGACACGGTGCTGCCCCGCACCGACGAGTACGACGAGCTGCTGACCGGCCAGCCGGTCTTCCGCCAGCGCACCGAGTCGATCGGAAGGATTTCGGCGGAGGAGGCGCTGGCGCTGAGCCTCACCGGTCCGATCCTCCGATCCACGGGTGTGCCCTGGGATCTGCGTCGCTCCATGCCCTACCTCCGCTACGACGAGGTCGACTTCGACGTGATCGTCGGCACCTACGGCGACAACTTCGACCGGTATTCGATCCGCCTCAACGAGATCCGGGAGTCGATCCGGATCATTCGCCAGATCGTGGAGAAGATGCCGGCCGGCGACTACCGGGTCCAGGACAAGAAGGTCACGCCTCCGCCGCGGGCCCGCATCGACGAGTCGATGGAGGCGTTGATCCACCACTTCAAGGTGTTCACCGAAGGGTTCAAGGTCCCCGAAGGAGAGGTCTACGTGGCCATCGAATCGCCCCGGGGCGAGCTGGGCTGCTACCTGGTGGCGGACGGTTCGTCGAAGGCGTACCGGATGCACATCCGTGGCCCGAGCTTCGTCAACCTGCAAGGGCTTCCTCTGATGATGCGCGGTGGACTCATCGCTGACGCGGTGGCCGTCTGCTCGTCGGTCGACCCGGTGATGGGGGAGGTGGACCGGTGAGCGGCTCTGGTGCGCAGACGCCCGTGCCCGCGCCCCGGGCATCCGGAGCTGCCGTCGCGCCCTCGGCGATCACCCACCTCGGCCCGGAGCTGGTGGAGCGGGCCCGTGCGCTGATCGCTCTCTACCCCGAACGCCGGTCCGCGCTCATCCCGCTGTGCCATCTGGCCCAAGAACAAGACGGCTGGCTCCGTCCCGAAGCGATGGTCGACATCGCATCGTTGGTGGGGGTGACCCCCGCCGAGGTCTACGGCACCGCCACGTTCTACGACATGCTGCACACCGAAGCGGTGGGGACCCACGTGGTCGCGGTCTGCACCAACATCGCCTGCCTGCTCGGCGGGGCGGCCGAGCTGCTCGAACATGCGGAGGCGTCGCTCGGGATCAACGTCGGCGGCACCACCCCCGACGGGGTCATCACGTTGGAAGAGGCCGAGTGCCTGGCCGACTGCGACCGCGTGCCGTGCGTCCAGGTGAACCACCGGTACGTCGGGGCCCAGACCCCCGAGACGTTCGACCGCCTGGTTGCCGACCTGCGCTCGGGCGCGCGCTCCGACGACATCCCGAGCCACGGCACCCTGGTGCGGGTGCGCCGGACGGTGGGCCTGCAAGCAGACCGTGAGCAGGTGGCGGCGGAGCGTGCGGCCATGGCTGATGCCCAGGCGGCGCGGGCAGCTGCCGCGTCCGACGCGAAGGGCGGGGCGTCCTGATGACGGTGACCGACGCGCCACGGATCGTCACCAGCCGTCTCATCTACGACGACTCCCACACCCTGGAGCGCTACCTGGCCACCGGGGGCTACGACGCACTGCGCAAGGCGCTCGCCATGACGCCCGAGGAGGTGGCCCACGAGGTCGACACCGCGAGCCTGTTGGGTCGGGGCGGTGCCGGGTTCCCGGCTGGTCGCAAGTGGGCCATGCTGCGCAAAAACCCGATCAGCTACCTGGTGGTGAATGGGGACGAGAGCGAGCCGGCCACCTTCAAGGACCACCTGCTGGTCGAGCGCGACCCGCACCAGCTGGTCGAAGGCGTCCTCATCGCCGCCTACGCGCTCCAGGTCTCCCAGGTGTTCATCTTCGTGCGCGGCGAGTTCGCGCTGGGCCTCGAGCGGGTGCAGGCCGCCCTGAATGACGCCTATGCGCACGGTGCGGTCGGCAGCGACATCTTCGGTTCTGGCTTCTCCGTCGACGTGGTGCTCCATCCCGGGGCTGGGGCCTACATCTGTGGCGAGGAGACCGCCCTGCTCGAGTCGCTGGAGGGCAAGCGAGGGTTCCCGAGGATCAAGCCCCCGTACTTTCCGGCGGCCATCGGCCTCTACGGCGAACCGACGGTGGTCAACAACGTGGAGACGATGTCCAACCTGCCGTGGATCATCCTCAACGGGGGTGCCGCGTTCGCCGCGCTCGGCGGGGGACGCTCGGCGGGGACCCGGCTCTTCGCCCTGGCCGGCCACGTGCGGAACCCCGGCGTGTTCGAGATCGAGATGGTCAAGACCACCTTCGCCGACCTCATCCACGCCCCGGTGCTCGGCGGGGGCATCCCGCACGGTCGCGAGCTGAAGGCCTTCATCCCCGGTGGCGTCTCCGCTCCCTGGTTCGGGCCGGACCAGATCGACCTCCCCCTCGGCCAGGACGAGGTGGCCGGGGCGGGCTCGATGCTCGGCTCGGGGTCGGTAGTGGTGATGGACGACCACACCTGTGCGGTCCGGGCGGCGTGGCGGATCACCAAATTCTTCTCGCGGGAGTCGTGCGGGCAGTGCACCCCGTGCCGCGAAGGGTCGGGTTGGCTCGAGCGGATCATGGAGCGGATCGAGACCGGCAGCGGTCGGGAGGAGGACCTCGACCTCCTCCTCGACGCCTGCGACAACATCGCCCCCGGGTTGACGTGGCCGCCCCAGCAGACCACCATCTGCGTGCTCGGTCCGTCGATCCCGTCGTCGATCGGCTCGGCCATCCAGATGTTCCGGGACGAGTTCCTCGTCCATATCAAGGAAGGGGGCTGTCCCTTTGACTGACCAGGGAACGACCTCCCCGACCCCGGCCGCGTTCACGCCGCCCGCCCCCGACCCCGATCCCGCGACCGTCACGTTCACCCTCGACGGGCGGCAGGTCACCGGCCGGAAGGGCGAGATGCTCATCGCCGCCGCCGAACGGGCCGGCACCTTCATCCCCCGCTTCTGTTACCACCCCCGCATGGCGTCCGTCGGCGTGTGCCGGATGTGCCTGGTCGAGGTGAGCGGGCCTCGGGGTGCGACCCTCCAACCGAGCTGCTTCATCGAGGTGGCGGACGGGGCCGAGGTCGACACCACCTCCGACAAGGTGAAGAAGGCCCAGGACGGGGTCCTTGAATTCCTGCTCGTCAACCACCCGCTCGACTGCCCGGTGTGCGACAAGGGCGGGGAGTGCCCACTCCAGGACCAGACCCTCGCCTACGGTCCGGCCGAGACCCGTTTCGTGGAGGAGAAGCGGCACTTCGAGAAGCCGATCCCCATCTCCGAGCTGGTGCTCCTCGACCGAGAGCGCTGTATCCAGTGCTCGCGCTGCACCCGCTTCGCCTCCGAGGTTGCGGGCGAGGCACAGATCGACTTCGTCGGACGCGGCGAGCAGCTCGAGGTCAATACCTTTCCCGAACTTCCGTTCTCTTCCTACTTCTCGGGCAATACCGTGCAGATCTGCCCGGTGGGTGCCCTGACTGCGGCTCCTTATCGGTTCACCGCCCGCCCCTGGGATCTCGACCAGGTGGAGTCGACCTGCACGACCTGCTCGGTGGGCTGCCGGGTGGCGGTCCAGTCGTCGGCCAACCGGGTCACCCGCTTGCTGGGGATCGATACCGATCCGGTCAACCACGGGTGGCTCTGCGACAAGGGGCGGTTCGCCTTCGAGTCGGTCAACGCGGACGATCGGATCACCGAGCCCATGGTGCGTACCGGTGGCACGCTGGTGCCCGTCTCATGGCACGACGCGCTGGAGCGGGTGGCCGCCGGGCTCCGGGCTGCCGCTGCGGACGGACCGGACGGGGTGGGCTTCATCGGTGGAGCCCGCCTGACCAACGAGGGAGCGTTCGCCTGGACCAAGCTGGCCAAAGGGGTGCTGGGCACCGACTCGGTCGACGCCCAGCTGGGGGACGGGCTCCCCGCCGACGTGGTGCTTGGCCTCCCGAGGGCCACCATCGACGAGGCGGCGTCAGCCGACACGGTGGTCCTCCTCGGTGGTGACCTGCGCGAGGAGCTGCCGGTCCTCTTCCTCCGGTTGCGGTCCCGCATCGTCTCGGGCGACCTCAGTCTGGTGGAGCTGTCGTCCCGCTCCACCGCCTGCACCGCCGCCGCCGCGGTGTCGCTCCGGTACCGACCGGGCGACGCGGCCGCCCTGGTCCGCTCCCTGGTGGACCAGACGGTTGCCCCTCCGGCCGGTATCGACCAGACCGCACTGGACGAGGCTCGTCGGCTCACCGGTGGGGGCACGGTGGTCGTGGTGGTCGGTCGCGGCTCCCTGGCCGAGGACGGCGCTCTGGTCGCCGAGGCGGCGCAGGTGCTGGCAGCGGCCCGACCGGCGACCCGGTTCCTCCCTGCCCTCCGGCGCGGGAACGTGCTCGGAGCACTCGACATGGGGATGGCTCCTGGGATTCTGCCGGGTCGGGTCGGGCTCGACGACGCCCGGGAGTGGTTCTCGCCGCACTGGGACGTGCTGCCCGACGAGAGGGGACGCGACACCATCGGCATGCTCCGATCCGCCGGAGGGGACGAACCAGGAGAGGCGGGCACCGGCGCCCCGGCCAAGGTGCGCGCCCTGGTCCTGTTGGGGGCGAACCCGATCATCGACCTCCCCGACGCTCGCCTGGCGAGGCGCGGCATCGATGGTGCCGATTTCGTGGTCGAAGTGGCCACCTCGACCGCCGCACTCTGCGGTCGGGCCGACGTGGTACTGCCGGCAGCCGAAGCCCACGAACGTCCGGGGACGACCACCAACATCGAGGGCCGGATCACCCGTCTGGGCCAGAAGCTGGTTCCGCCGGGTCAGGCCTGGCCGGACTGGATGATCGCCACCGAGCTCGCTGCCCATCTCGATGCCGACCTGGGGCTCGACTCGCTCCACGCCGTCTGGGACGAGATCGAGCGTCTGGCCCCGGCCTACCGCGGGATCACCCGATCGGTGCTCGAAGGTCCCGCGGGTGCCGACGGGGTGGTGGCGCCTCTGCCGGCAGCCGGTGTCGACCTGCCTCGACGTTCCGCCCCGGCTCCACTCGACCCCATCGCCTTCCCCGGGGTGGAATCCGTCGAGCGACAGGGTGCCCCGCCCCGTGCCGGCTTTGCCGAGTCCCCGACTGCGGCGGGGCCGTCGGACGGTTCGAATGATGCCGACGCTGGTGGGGGAGGGGCGGCATCCGACGGCGGCGGAGGTGCAGGCGCGGCGAGGCGCCCGACGCTTCTTGGCGTTCCCGCGGCGACGTCCGTTCCCCGGGTGCCCCCCACCGACAGCTACACCTCCCGGCTGGTGGCTACCCGCCGCCTCTACGACCGCGGCGCGGCGGTTGCGGCGTCGCCGGCTCTGGCCGCGCTCGTGCCCAATTCGACGGTGCGGGTCAATCCCCACGACCTCGACGACCTGGGAGTCCGCTCCGGGGGACCGGTGCTGGTCCGGACGGCCACGGCGTCGATGGTGGTACCCGCGGTGGCCGACCCGTCGCTGCTGCGCAAGGTGGTTGCCGCTGACTTCAACGTTCCCCTCGCCGAAGGCTCGGTCGCCGACCTGATCGACGCCTCCGCCCCGGTGACCGAGCTCCGCTTGGAGACCCCGTGACCCCGGTTCCCGCCGTGCTCAGCGTTCTGATGGGCGCCAACGATCCCCTGTACAGCCACGGGGTCGACTGGGTGGTGTTCCTCATCGTCATCGTGAAGGTGCTGGTGGTGTTCGCCGCGCTGATGGTCTCGGTGATGCTGATGATCTGGTTCGAGCGCAAGGTGATCTCGGACATGCAGAGCCGGATCGGTCCCAACCGGGCCGGCCCGTTCGGGATCATGCAGACGCTGGCGGACGGCATCAAGCTCTTCTTCAAAGAGGACCTGATCCCCGAGCAGGCGGATCGGTTCGTGTTCAAGTTGGCCCCGTATCTCACCATCATCCCTGCGTTCTTGAGCTTTGCCATCGTTCCCATCGGCGGCTACGTGACCATCGCCGGGCACACCTTCGAGCTGCAGCTCGCCGACCCGCCCATGGGGATCCTCTTCCTCTTGGCGATGTCCGCGATCGGTGTGTACGGGATCATGCTGGCCGGCTGGTCGTCGGGTTCGAAGTACCCGTTGCTCGGTTCGGTGCGCGCCTCGGCTCAGATGATCTCCTACGAGGCAGCGCTGGGGATGACCGTGGTGATGGTGGTGCTGATCACCGGATCGCTCAGCACCCGCACGATCGTCACTGCCCAGAGCCTCCATCTGTGGCAGTGGAACGCGATCCGGCTCGGGGTGGTTCCGTTCGTGATCTTCTTCATCGCGATCGTGGCCGAGACCAACCGCCCGCCCTTCGACCTGGTCGAGGCGGACTCCGAGCTGGTGGGCGGCTTCGTGACCGAGTACTCGTCGATCCGGTTCGCACTGTTCTTCCTGGCCGAATTTATGAACACGATCACCATGTCGGCCATCACGGTGACCTTGTTCTTCGGCGGGCCCGATGGGCCGGTGCCGCACATCCCCCACACGCAGTGGCTCTGGCCGATCCTGTGGTTCCTGGGTAAGACCATCGTGTTCCTGTTCATCTTCGTCTGGTTGCGGGCCGCTCTGCCGAGGCTCCGCTACGACCAGCTGATGAGCCTGGGTTGGAAGCGCCTGATCCCGTTGGCGCTGGGTTGGCTGCTCATCGTGGCCGGGTTCGTGGTCGACGGCGGTTGGGGCCTGGTGATGGCTGCGGTGGTGGTGGTTTCCGCCACGCTCATCACCCGAGCCTTCTCCATCGGCGCCGAACGGGAGCAGTCCCGTGCCGTGCTCCCTCAGGTGGGGCTCCGCCTGTGGAGCCGGCCTCGTGAGGACGCCGACCCGACGGGATCGATCGAGCCGTCCGGCTCCGCTCCGTCGCGCCGCGGAGGGGGTGCCTGATGCCGACCCCCGAACCGCCGAAGCAGCGCCAGAACGTGTTGGGCGGGTTCAAGCTGACCCTGGAGCACCTGGGCCGGCCCCCGGTGACCCGCCAGTACCCCGAGGAGAAGCGCCCCAAGCAGCCCCGCCAGCACGGGCGCCACGTCCTCAACCGCTACGAGGACGGCATGGAGAAGTGCATCGGGTGCGAGCTCTGTGCCGGGGTCTGCCCGGCGGACTGCATCTACGTCCGCGGCCTCGACAACCCGCCTGACCATCCGGTGTCCCCCGGTGAGCGGTACGGCTACGTCTACGAGATCAATTTCTTGCGGTGCATCCACTGCGACCTCTGCGTGGAAGCGTGCCCGACCGAAGCCATCACCGAGTCGAAGCTGATGGAGTTCTCCTTCACCAACCGCAACGACGCCATCTACACCAAAGAGGAGCTGCTGGTCGACGACGACGGCAGGCCGCGCCGCCTCGCCTGGGAGGACTGGCGGGACAGCGACGACCTCCATACCTCAGGGTGGATGCGAGCGACCTCGCCGTCGGGGGCGGCCGCGTTCGAGGGTGAGGTCCAGTGGTCAGGGGAGCTCGGGTTCGGGGTCCGCACGCCCGAGGGAGGCCAGAGTGGACGACGCGACGACGCGGCGACCGGCTCGCTCCCGCTGCGCCAGACGCTCGAACGCCACCTTCGGCCCATCGACATGCCGGCCGACAAGCGGGGACCCCGTGGCGCGCTAGGGCGGATGCTCGAGAAGCTCGACCGGTTCTCCCCCGGCGCCGGCGCCCGCCACAAGGAGCAATCGGAGTCGGCGTACGACGCGTCGTTGCTGGCCGGTGACTCCAGCGGTCGCCGGCCGTCCGGCGAGTCCGGCGAGTCCGGCGAGTCCGGCGAGGTCGACCGTTGACGGCGGCCGTGCTCAGCGTGGTGCTGGCCACCACGACGTCGGTGACCACTGGGCATGCCCCGTTGGTGGACTGGGGGACCTTCGTGGTTGCCGCCGCCATCGTGCTGGCCGGAGCGATCGGCGTGGTGGTGGCCCGCAACCCGGTCCACTCCGCCCTGATGCTGGTGATGACCCTGTTCGGGATCGCGGTGCTCTTCGTGCTCCAGCGCGCCGACTTTCTGGCCGCCGTGCAGGTCATCGTCTATGCCGGCGCCATCGTCGTCCTCTTCCTCTTCGTGATCATGTTCCTCGGCGTCGACCGCGAGGAGCAGTTCGGGACCGAGCGGCTCCGGGGGCAACGGCCACTGGCCATCGCCTTGGTCGCGCTGGGGGCGACCGGATTGCTGTTGCTGGGCGAGGTGTCCAGGTGGGCGACCGGTGCACCGTCGGTGGCCGGTTCGACCGACGTGCCGGTTTCCAACGTCGCACAGTTGGGGACGTCGGTGTACACCACCTACCTGTTCCCTTTCGAGGTGACCTCGGCCCTGTTGGTGATCGCCGTGGTGGGAGCGGTCGTGCTGGCCCGACGCCCTCCGGCTCCCTGGAACGCCGATCCGGCGGACGACGCCAGCCGTTCGGCGACTGGCGGCGACGGGGAGACGGAAGACGTCACCGGGGCCGACCCGAGCGTCTCGGACGAGCCGGCGGCGGCCACCTTCGCCGCCACGGCTGGCACCACGGACGCCGGACCCACGGGAGCCGGTTCGGAAGCCGCCCCCGAGGAGGTGGCACCGTGACCGCAGCGGTGTCGACCATCAACGGGAACATCAACGGCGCCTGGTACCTCGGCCTGGCGGCCGTGCTCTTCTCCATCGGCGCGCTCGGGGTGCTGGTGCGGCGGAACGTGCTGGTCATGTTCATGTGCATCGAGCTGATGCTGAACGCCGCCAACCTGACCTTCGTGACCTTCGCCAACATGCTCCACGACATCGGCGGGCAGGTGCTGGTGTTCTTCGTGCTGGTGGTCGCGGCGGCCGAGGTGGTGGTGGGCCTCGGCATCGTCGTGGCCATCTTCCGCCGCCGGGCCAACGCCACGGCCGACGATCTCCACCTGATGAAGGGCTGACAGGACCGTGCTGCAGGTCACCTACCTCATTATTCTGCTGCCTCTGGTCGGCTTCGCCGTGCAGCTCCTGGCCGGTCGCCGCCTGGGCGACCCGCTGGCCGGAGCCGTGGCCACGGTGTTCGTGGGGGCCTCGTTCGTGGTGGCGGTCGGGGCGTTCTTCGATCTCCTCACCGTGCACGGCGCGGTCCGGTCGTTCAGCCAGAACCTCTGGACGTGGATCCCGGTCGGAGGCCTCCACGTCCGTGCCGATCTCTACGTCGACCCGCTGTCGATGACCATGGTGCTGTTCGTCACCGGCATCAGCACGCTGATCCACCTGTACTCGATCGCGTATATGAAGGGGGACCGGGACTACCCGAAGTTCTTCCTCTACATGAACCTCTTCGTCGCCTCGATGCTCATCCTGGTGCTCGGAGGCAACCTGTTGATGACCTTCGTCGGGTGGGAGGGCGTCGGGGCCTGCTCGTACTTCCTGATCTCCTTCTGGTTCACCCGGGAGTCCGCGGCGAGCGCCGGGAAGAAGGCGTTCCTCTACAACCGCATCGGCGACGCCGGGTTCCTGGCGGCCATCTTCCTCACCTTCGAGAAGGTCGGCTCCCTCGAGTACTCGACCGTCTTCGCCCACATCGGGTCGATCGGCGCCGGGAACATCACCGCCATCTGCCTGCTGCTGTTGGTCGGGGTGATGGGCAAGTCGGCCCAGATCCCGCTCTTCCCCTGGTTGGCCGACGCGATGGAGGGCCCGACCCCGGTCTCCGCCCTGATCCACGCGGCGACCATGGTGACTGCCGGCGTCTACCTGCTGTGCCGGGTCAGCCCGCTGCTCCATGCGTCGCCCGACGCGGCACTGACCGTGGCGATCGTCGGCGCCGCCACGGCCTTCGTGGCCGCCACCATCGCCTGCGCCCAGGACGACATCAAAAAGGTGCTCGCCTACTCGACCATCTCCCAGCTCGGCTACATGTTCCTCGCCATCGGCACCGGCGCGTACGAGGCGGCCATCTTCCTGATGGTGGCACACGCCTTCTTCAAGGCACTGCTCTTCCTCGGGTCCGGGTCGGTCATCCACGGCCTCCACGACGAACAGGACCTGAAGCGGATGGGCAACCTGCGGATCGCGATGCCCCTGACCTTCGTCACGTTCGCAATCGGCTGGCTGGCCATCGCCGGCGTGCCGCCGCTCTCCGGCTTCTGGGCGAAGGGGGACGTGCTCGACAACGCGTGGGCCGCGCACCCTGCGCTGTGGGTGGTGGGGATCGTCACCG
>DAHXOD010000109.1 GCA_027365055.1 bacterium | reverse complement strand
CGCGCCTGCGCCGGCGTGAGCCAGTCGAAACGAATCTTTACCAGGAACCGCCGCAAGCTTGCCCGATCCAGCCGGTCGGCGAGGTTGGTGGTGCAGGCGAACGGCAGCGCGTGGCTCTCCATCCAGGTGAGCATTTCGTTGACCTGGGAAATCTCCCAGCTGCGCACGGCGTCCGCCCGCTCCAGCCGTGTCACCATCCACCCGGGCACGGCGGCACCCATACGGGCCATGCCCGGGACCGAGCTCAAGCGCTCGACAGGCATGATGCCGGGCAGCACCGGCTTGTCCACCCCACGGGCGTGGAGATCGTCGACGAGGGAGCGGTACTCGTGCGCCTCGAAGAAGAACTGGGTCACGGCGAAGTCCGCCAGGGCCAGCTTGGCCGCCAGGTGGTCACGGTCGCTCGCCAGGTCGGGCGAGAGCGGATGACCGGCCGGCTGGGCCGCGACCCCGACCGAGAAGCCGCCGATCGATCGGGCCAGCTCGACGAGCTCGAGCGCATGGGTCAGCTCGCCCGGACCGTCCGACGGGTCTGCCGGCGGATCCCCCCCCAGCGCCATCAGGTTCTCGACGCCCGCCTTCCGGTAGGCGACCAGGATGTCGGCCAGCTCGAGCCGGGTGTGGGCGACGCAGATCAGGTGGGCCATGGGGACCAGGGTGGTGGTGCGGAGCATCCCGGTCACCAGGTCGTAGGTGCGCCGACGCGAAGCAGCGCCACCGCGGTAGGTCACCGACACGAACGAGGGACGTAGCGGTTCGAGATCGCGGAGGGTCTCGACCAGCGTCGCCTGCTCCGTGTCGTTCTTCGGGGGGAAGAACTCGAACGACGAGGTCGGCCCCTTGGCCAACAGGTCCGCGATGCGGGTCATAGCCACCCGACTCTACTGCGAACGGCCCGGAGCGGGAGGTGGACGGAGGGACCCGGCGAGTTCAGCCGGCGTGCCGGTCAGGTGCCATCGTGCCCAGGTGCGCGGCCAGGCGTGCCAGCGCACTGTCGAGCTCCGCCAACCGGGACCGCCGGGCCTCGTCGGCCTGTGCCAGTTGCATGCCCGACGGAGCCGCCGCACCATGGCGGAGGAGGCGGTCCGCTTCGACCGCGAACGCCAGGCCCCGGAGTGAGTTGGCCACCGAACCGGTGATCTGCTGGGCGGCCTCGTCAGGTGCCCGCTGACCGGCGTGCTCGAGTGCCCTCGCCGCCCGATCGACCTGCACGTCCACCGCACCGCGCAGCTGGGCGTCCTCCGACACCGCGTTGGCCGACAGGAGCGTTTCGCGTGCCAGCCTGGCGTCATCCAACGCCGGCTGGACGGAACGACGCCAGGTGCCGGCGGCCAGTCGCTTCGACCGCCTGCTCAACAGGATCGCCAACAGGATGATCAGCGCGACCAGGACCACCGCTGCCACGATCAGTGCGACCGCGGTGCTGCTCAAGCCTCCGCTCCCTTTGGCTGGGGTGGCCGGGTGAAGTGTGGTGGTCGTGGTCGCCTTCGGTGCCGTGGTCGTGGTCGTCGAGGTCGAGGTCGAGGTCGAGGTCGGGACAGAGCTCGTGGTGGTGGTGGTCGGCACCGTGGTCGTGGTGGTCGTGGTGGTGGTCGGCACCGTGGTGGTGGTGGTCGTGGTGACCACCGAGGCACTCGTCGTCGCGACCAGCTGCCCCGTGGCACCTCCCTGGGGATGAGGACCGAGGGTCGTGGCCATCGCACTGGATGCCAACAACGGCGAGCACACCAACAGGGCGACCACCGGCAGGCAGGCCAGGGCACCGATGGCCCGACGGGCCCCGGTCCCGATCGGGTGAGACCGGCGGTCGCACCCGACGACGGGTGCGACCGGACCCGTGCTCGACGGCGTGCTCGGCAGAGTTCGGTCGCGGTCCATGGCTCCGGCTCCTCTCATCTCGATCACTCTGCCGGCGGCGCGGCCGCCCGCGGCGCGTCCGGCAGGACCGAGGTATCGGGCGCTACCGAACCCGAGGATGGGATAGAAGACGAACGAGAGCAGCACCAGGCCGACGGCGAAGCCACCGGTCTTGCCGAACGACTTGGCCAGGTCGATGGCGATGATGATGCCGAAGACGATGTTGACGAACGGGATCAAGAGCAGGATGATCCACCACCAGGGCCGGCCGATGATCTTGAGGAGCACCAGGATGTTGAGAACGGGGATGATCGCCTTCCACCCCCGCTGACCAGCCTTGGAGAACACCGTCCAGAGAGCGGCGATCTCGAGCACGATCACGGCGAGGTAGATGAGGACGATGATCCCGCCTGCGGCCGCCGATCCCGAGCTCACCTGGTTGGTTGCCGCCCACACCACTTCCGACACGTAGGAACCTCCGCTCGACCACCACGATCAGGACGCCCACACCCTAGTGACCCGGCTGCGCCCGGGCGCTGATGGTCCGCGCCGGGCGCTGATGGTCCGCGCCGGGCGCCGTTGGAACCGAGCGGTGCGAGCGGGGAGACACCATCCTCCGCTCAGCCGGTCAGGGCGCCGCCCGTCCGTAATCGTCCTCGAGCCGGACGATGTCGTCCTCGCCGAAGTACTCCCCGTGCTGCACCTCGACGAAGACCAGCTCGGAGTCGGTCGCGTTCTCGATGCGATGATCGGTCCCCACCGGGATGTCCACCGACTCCCCTGCGGCCACCGTTCGCCGGATCCCGTCCAAGGTCACCAGCGCATCGCCTCGCACGATGAACCAGTGCTCGGACCGCCGGGCGTGGCGCTGGTAGCTCAGGCGCTTGCCGGGCAGGACCACGATCCGTTTGACCTTGTGGGTCCCGTCGTCGTCGAGGACGGCATAGCTCCCCCACGGTCGCTGGTCGGTCTCGAGGCCGACCCCCCTCGAGAGGTTATCCGCTCGCACCTTCCGGTCTCCGGCCGGGCCGGCGACCCCACTCATCGGGAACGCTCCGCCGCCCGAACCGCGTTGCGCAGGAGCATGGCCCTGGTCATCGGCCCGACCCCGCCGAGGCGAGGGGTGATCCATCCGGCCACCTCGGCCACCGATTCGTCCACATCCGACAACAGCTTCCTTCCTTCCCACGACGTACCGGCCCCGACGACCGCGGCACCGGGCTTGACCATGTCAGGGGTGACCAGACCGGCACGCCCCGCCGCCGCGATCACCACATCGCCCTGACGGACCAGGCCGGCCAGGTCGTCGACGCCGGTGTGGACCACCGTAACCGCTGCGTTGCAGCCCGGACGTTTCATCGCCAGCAGCAGCGACAGCGGCCGTCCGATGGTCAGGCCCCGGCCGATCACCACGACATGACGCCCTTCAACCGGCACGTCGTTGGCACGAAGCAGCTCGACGATGCCCGCCGGGGTGCAGGGCAGCGGACCGTCGCTCCCCATGACCAGCCGGCCCAGGTTGACCGGGTGAAGACCGTCGACATCTTTGCCGGGGTCGACGGCCAGCAGTGCCCGCTCCTCGTCCAACCCGGCCGGGAGGGGGAGCTGCACCAGGTAGGCGTGGATCGCCGGGTCGGCGTTGAACCCGGCGATGGTGTCCTCCAGCTCGGACTGGGACACGGTCGCGGGGAGATGGGCATGGGCGGAGTGGATGCCGACCTCGGCGCAGTCGGCGTGCTTCATGGCGACGTAGCGGGCGCTCGGTCCGTCGTCACCGACCAGGATCGTCCCCAGCCCGACCATCACACCGTCGCCCCTCAGGCGCGCCACCCGGTCGGTGACCTCGGCGCGGATCCGGGCGGCGAGCGCTTCTCCGTCGAGCAGTGCTGCAGTCATGGCGGTGTCCTCCGTCGGTCGGTGATCGGTCGGTGATCTGTTGGATCCGGTCGAACCGGAAGACACCCCGGTCGGCGTCCCAGTCTCCCACTCGGCCGGGCCGCCGCCGGTTCGCTCGGGACCCCGCCGCGTGGTCGCCTAGTGCCGGAAGTGGCGCTCGCCGCCGGCGGTGACCATGGCCACCCCGGCCTCGTCGGCGGCCGCCACCACCTCGCCGTCGCGGATCGACCCACCGGGCTGCACGATGGCGGCCACCCCGGCGTTGGCCAGCACCAGCATGCCGTCGGGGAAGGGGAAGAAGGCGTCGCTGGCCGCCGCCCCGCCCGACGCCCGGGACTCGGCCTTGGCCACCGCGATCTCGGCGGCCACGACCCGCGACTGCTGGCCGGCGCCCACCCCGACGGCCTGGCCGTCGGTGACGATGGCGATGGCGTTGGATGTGGTGCGGGCGCACACCTTCCAGGCCAGCGCCAGGTCGCGCCACTGCGCCTCGGTGGGCTGCGTCGTCGTCACCACCTCCCACTGCGAGGGGTCGACCAGGAACCGGTCGGCGTCCTGGACCAGGACGCTCGCCCCCAGCCCCCGGTACTGGCGCACGATGGCCTCCGGCGAGGGTGCAGC
>DAHXOD010000108.1:3959-4444 GCA_027365055.1 bacterium | reverse complement strand
GGTCGATCCACGATGTCGCGGCGAACGTTGGGCCAACCGTTCAGGGCCGGGCAGCGTTCGGTGCTCCGCACATTCGCCTTCACGGTGACCCATCTCGGCGTCCGGGGGTCTTCACAATGCATGTCCTCGCTTCTTCGATCACACCGGACCCACGAGTCCCGATCGAGTCCTTTCGATTCCGGCGCTGAGGATGAACCCGCTCGACGCCATGGTTGTTCCAATACGAGATCCGGTGGCACCCGGCGGACCCCACTGATCGCTGCCGAGTGCTACGCATGGGTGCGGCGAGCACCCAGGGGAGTTCGTCGAAGCTTCGGCGCCGGCTTCCGACCTGGAACATTCCGGCAGCGAAGCGGGTTTCCCCCGTATGGAGTGGGATCTGGTTGTCGTGGGTGGCGGTGCGGCCGGGCTGAGCGCTGCCCGGGCGGGAGCGAGGAGGGAAAAGAGGACCGTGCTCGTGTCGGACGGCCCGCTCGGCGGGGGCT
>DAHXOD010000108.1:0-3949 GCA_027365055.1 bacterium | reverse complement strand
GAGCGCGGCCCAGCGGCTGACGTTCACGCAGGCCATGGCCCGGGTTCGAGACGTAGTCGAAAGGATCGCCGCCACCGAGGACGCATCCGTCCTACGTGGCGAAGGAATCACCGTCCGTGAGGGACGAGCGCACTTCGTGGGCCCGCGGAAGCTGTCGGTCGAGGGCGAGCAACTCACCGGGGCCCGAGTGGTGATCGCGACCGGTTCGTCGCCGATGGTGCCCTCGGTGCCCGGGCTCGACACGGTTCCGTATCTCACCAACGAGACGGTCTTCGATCTCACCGACCCCCCGGAGTCGTTGGTCATCGTCGGTGGCGGTCCTATCGGCTGCGAACTGGCCCAGGCCTTCAACCGGCTCGGGGTTACGGTCACCGTGGTCGAAGCGGCAGACCGCCTCCTGCCCCGCGAGGACGTCGAGGTGGGTACGGTGCTGGCCGACGTCTTCTCGAGGGATGGCATCGCGTTGCGGCTCGGGGTCGGAGTCACGCGTGCGGCCGTGGGCTCGGAAGCGGGCATCGATCTGCATCTCGACGACGGGTCGGTGGTCTCGGCGGCACGGGTACTGGTGGCAGCCGGGCGCCGCCCAGAAACCGGTGGCCTCGGCCTCGATGCGGGTGGCGTGGCCGTAGACGACCGAGGGTTCATCCAGACCGACGACCGTCTGGCGACGTCAGCATCGGGAGTGCTCGCCGTCGGGGACGTCACCGGTCGGCTGCCGTTCACCCATGCGGCGGACGAGATGGGTCGGATCGCGGTGGCCAACGCGTTCGGGCGTCTCCACCGACGTCCGTTCCGTGCCTCGGCCATCCCATGGGTGACGTTCACCGAGCCGGAGGTCGCTCGGATCGGGATGACCGAGGTGCAGGCGGCGGCGGTGGGTGGCCGGGTCGCCTACCTGCCGATGACCGAGGTCGATCGGGCCATCACGGCTGGTCGAACGGATGGCTTCGTCAAGCTTCTGGCCGGTCCTCGACGCATCGGCGGCAATGCTGGCGGAGGAAAGGTGCTCGGAGCCACCATCGTGTCCGAGCGGGCCGGTGAACTGATCCACGAAGTCGCACTGGCCATGCGCACCGGGATGTTCACCGGACGCCTGGCCCAGACCGTCCACGCCTACCCGACCTGGTCCGTCGCCGTCCGGCAGGCCGCGGGCCAATTCTTCCTGACCACGGGCGGTCGGGACGCACGCCCGGCCCGGGGGTGAGAACCGACAGGTCAGAGGTGCGGAGCGTCGGGAGGCCGTTCCGTGAGGAATGGTGTGAGATGAGGGAATCGGTCGGGATCGGACCGGGTTCCCGGCAGTGACGCAGCAGGCGAGTGACCGCACCGTGAGAGGAATCCGCTGACCATGAACAGCCCAGTCGCCAAAGACGATGCCCGATGAGCCGGGCAGGTGCGTGGCTCCGTCGCCTGGAAGTACTGACCCGGCCGGTCGACAATGAGACCCGCCAGGCCATGGATCGCCGCTGGGCCGAACTCCCCGCAGCCGTTCGGACACCGGCACAGGCCCTCGGACGACACGGTGTCGGGTGCGAGGGGACCCACGGCGTGTTCCCCCGGTGCAACTTCTCGTGCTCCCCCTGCTATCACTCCCGAGAGGCCAATCAGGTCCGGGTGGACGGACCGCACACGATCGCCGAGGTCGACCGGCAGATGGCGCTGCTCAGGGAGGTGCGCGGGCCCTCCGCCCATGCCCAACTCATCGGTGGCGAGGTGAGCCAGCTCTCCCCGGAAGACCATGCCGAAGCCCTGGCTGTGATGCGCCGCCACGGACGGGAGCCGATGAGCTTCACCCACGGCGATTTCGACTACGGCTATCTCGAGCGGCTGGCCGTCGAACCCGACGGTCGCCCACGCGTCAACCGCCTCTCCTTCGCCGCCCACTTCGACACCACCATGTTCGGACGCCGGGGGATCCGCCGCCCGGGGGACGAGCAAGAGCTGAATCCGTACCGGGCACGGTTCGCCGCGATGTTCACCAGGCTCCGCAAGGAGCACGGTGTGCGGTCGTTCCTCGCCCACAACATGACCGTCACCCCGGCCAACGTGGATCAGATCCCCGACGTGATCCGGGACAATCGGTCAGTGGGGTTCAACCTCTTCTCCTTCCAGCCGGCCGCCTACGTCGGCGACGCGCGCCGCTGGAAGGAGGACTTCCGTTCGATGACGGCCGATGCCGTCTGGCACCGTATCGAGGAAGGTGCGGGCTCCCGGCTCCAGTTCCGGGTGTTCCAGGTGGGTGACGAGCGGTGCAACCGGACCGCCTGGGGCTTCTACGTCGGTGAGCGCTGGTTCAGCGTGCTCGACGAAGACGATCCCGCTGACATGGCCACCCGGGACGCCTTCCTCACGTATCTCGGCGGCATCCACTTCAATGCCCCACTGCGCCTGCTGGTGCCCCGCCTGGTCCGGCGCGCAGTGAGGCATCCGAGCATCGTGGGGATCGCCGTGGGCTGGCTCCTGCGGACGGTCCGACGAGTCGGAGGGCTGCGGACGGTGCTGCGCGAGAGGATCGTGCCGATGACCTTCGTCATGCACCGGTTCATGCATGCGGAGGACGTCGCCCCTGCATGGGAAATGATGGAGCGTGGCGAGACGAGCGACGACCCGGTGATCCGGGAGACCCAGGAGCGCCTGTCCGCGTGCTCCTACGCCATGGCCCATCCCGAGACTGGCCGACTTGTCCCGGCCTGTGTCCAGCACTCGGTACTCGATCCAGAGGAGAACCACACCCTCCGGGTCCTGCTGCCTTTGCCGCAGCGACGTGATTCCCAGCGGCTCAACGGGCACGGGCCGCGCGTGGTAACCGGGGTCTGACCTCATGTTCGACGCGCGGATCCGCCGGACGCTGGCCCCGGCGCTCGACACCGCCGGACGAGGACTTGCGGACCGAGGCGTCCGCCCCGGGGTGCTCACCGGCGTCGGGTGGCTCCTGGGCGTGGGCGCGTGCATTTCCGCCGGATTCGCGCTGTGGCCGCTGGCACTCGGTCTGTGGCTGTCCAATCGCCTCTTCGACGGGCTCGACGGTCCGGTGGCCCGGGCCCGGGGAGCCACCGACGTAGGCGGGTTCCTCGACGTCGTCGCCGACTTCACCATCTATGCCGGGTTCGTCGTCGGGGTCGCCGTTGCCGTGCCCTCGGCGAGGATCGCCTGTCTGGTGCTGTTGTTCGCCTACTACGGGCTCTTCCCGATCAGGCGTGGGTGGGCGTCAACCAGGTGACCTTCCCATAGGTATCCACCACTGAGGTCCCGTGACCTCCGATTCTTGCGGTTACCAAGACCAGCGAGACCGGAGGACACGGGACATGTATGACGGTAGTAGCGGTGCGACCGCGCTGTTGGGGATGGAGGGATTCGCCGTCCTGGCGATGATCGAAGAGGATGGCGAGCTGTTCATCTCGGTCGAGACGACCCCTGGTGTCGTCGGCTGTCCGGGGTGCGGGGTGCGGGCAATCGGACATGGGCGATCGGTTGTCCAGGTGCGTGACCTTCCCATCGGGGGACGTCCGGTTCGCCTGATCTGGAAGAAGCGGCGGTGGATCTGTCGGGACCCCGACTGTGCAACCGTGACCTTCACCGAACAGAGCGAGCTGGTCGAGGACTCCCTGACCAGACGAGCAGCGATGGAGATCTGTCGCAAGGTGGGAGAGGACGGCTCCTCGGTGGCCCAGGCCGGCCGTGACTTCGGCGTGGGCTGGGACTGTGCCATGGCGTGTGTCCGTCGCCACGGGGAGCCTCTGGTGGAAGACCCTGGCCGCCTCGATGACGTCGATGCCCTCGGGATCGACGAGCACAAGATGCTGAGCGCCAATGGCGAGCACCACACCCTCTATGTGACCTGCTTCGTCGACGTCGCCCGGGGCATCCTCCTCGACATCGTCCGGGGCCGGAACGCAGATGACGTGGCCTACTGGCTCTCCCAGGGCCCTGCTGCCTGGCGACACCAGAT
>DAHXOD010000107.1 GCA_027365055.1 bacterium | reverse complement strand
GAGGGTGACGGGTCGTGAGCCCGGTGCTGCCACCCGCCGTGCTCCACACCGACGTCTCTGTCGGCGACACCCTGCCCGAGCTGTCGTACCCGGTCACCGCCACCACCGTGGTGCTCGGTGCCCTGGCGACCCGCGACTGGCGGCCGATGCACCACGACAAGGACTTCGCCGTCAACCGCAACGGGACCCGCGACATCTTCCTCAACACGCCCAACCAGGCGGCCTGGTTCGAGCGGTTCGTCACCGACTGGACCGGCCCGTACGGCCGGCTCCGGCGGATGACCTTCCGGATGCTCGGCTCGGTGTTCCCCGGGGACACCATGGTGCTCCGGGGCGTGGTCGCCGACACCGGCGTCGACGACACCGGCTGCGGCTGGGTGGCGATCGACATCACCCTGTCGGTCGGCGACGAGGTGATGACCACCTGCGCGGCCCGGGTCGCCCTGCCACTGGCCACCGACGACAATCCGTGGGACCGACGGGGCGACCGATGGACGCCCTGAGCCGTCCCGACGGCGGACGACCCTGTGCCGCAGCTGCCGTCCGACCATGCCGCCATCGTTCCCCGGAGGAGACCTGACCATGCTGGATCTCGAGTTCACCGCTGAGCAGCAGATGCTGCGCGACACCGTGCGGGGGGTGTGCGCCACCACGTGTCCGCTCGAGGTGGTGCGCACGCTCGAAGACGATCCGATCGGGTACTCGAGCGATCTGTGGAAGCAGCTCGCCGACCTCGATCTGATCGGGCTGCAGCTCCCCGAGGCCTACGGCGGATCGGGGATGACCGCGCTCGAGGGGGTGGTCCTCTACGAGGAGCTGGGGCGCTCACTGGCGCCCTCACCCCACTTCGTCAGCTCGGTGCTCTGCGGCGGCGCACTGGCGCGCTCGGGCAGCGACGAGCTGGCCCGCCAGTGGCTCCCGCGGATCGCCACGGGTGAGGTGATCCTCACCCCGGCCTGGTTGGAACCGGAGAACGGGTTCGGACCCGCGGGGGTGCAGGTGCGCGCCGTGCGCTCCGCGGGCGGGTTCACCCTGACCGGGGCCAAGCGGCACGTCGGCTTCGCCGCCGCCGCGACCCGCCTGGTGGTGCTGGCTCGCACCGGCGACGCCACCGAGGAGATCGACCTCTTCGTGGTCGACCCGGCCGCCCCCGGCGTCACCCTGACCCAGCAGCACACCATCGGGTCCGACGCCCAGTACCGGGTCGATCTCGACTCGGTGCGGGTGTCGGACGACGACCGGGTGGGGCCGGCCGGCACCGGGTGGCGGACGTGGGACGAGGTGATGCACCAGGCGGTCATCCTGGCCGCGGCACAGGCGGTGGGTGGGGCCCGCCACGCGCTGGAGATCACCGTCCAGTACGCCAAGGACCGGCACCAGTTCGACAAGCCCCTCGGGGCGTTCCAGGCGCTGGCCCACTACCTGGCGGACGACGTCACCGCGGTCGACGGCGCCGAGGTCCTCGTCCACGAGGCCGCCTGGGCCAGCGCGGAGGGCCGCTCGATCGCCAAGCTGGCGCCGATGGCCAAGCTCTTCGCCTGCCGGACCTTCCGCGACGTGACCGCCGACGCCCAGCAGATCTTCGGCGGGATCGGGTTCACCCTCGAGTTCGACATCCAGCTCTACTTCCGTCGTGCGAAGCAGCTGCAGCTGTCGTGGTGGGACAGTCGGACCCTCGAGGAGCGGGTGGCCGCGGCGGTGCTCGACCACCGCCTGGTCGGGGCGACGACCGGCTCCGATCCAGCCACCGCCTGATCGACCTCCGGTCCCGCCGGACGCGTCCCGGACGTGACCGATCGGTTACCTGCGGTTTGCCCACCCGGCGCGACATTCCCCTCCCGGGGTGCTGCGATGCGCTACGTTCGGCTGTCGGACTGCTGGGTACCGCGTCCGTACACCGAAGGGGGAGAGCAATGACAACAGATACCGCAACGGCACCGGCCGGAGGCGCGGCAAGCAAAGGACCGTCCAAACCGGGTGGGCTGAGAGGGTTCCTGTTCGTCCACGAGACGGACGAGTACCCGACCACCGGAAAGCGGACCGGCTACCTGCTGCTGGCCGTCCTCGCCACCATCATCCTCTACTACACCTATTACACGCAGACCGGGGTCACCCCGAACATCCTGCGCTACTACCACATGTCGTTCGCCTTCTACGTGGGCATCGTCATCGTGTCCAACCTGATCGGGGCGTTCGCGTCGCTCCCGGCCGGCAAGACCGACAAGGTCGGACGGTCCAACGTGGTCATCTACGGCCTGCTCATCGTCGGGCTGATCGTGGCGGTGTGGATCCCCAACGCCGGCACCCAGTGGAGCTTCGCCATCGCCGTCTCGGCGCTGGGCCTGGTGGAGGGGGCCATCCTGGTGGCGACACCGGCGCTGGTCCGTGACTTCAGCCCGCAGCTCGGGACCATGGGACGAGCCTCGGCCATGGGCTTTTGGACCATCGGTCCGGTGGCGGGCAGCCTGATCACCAGCATCGTGGCGACCCACACCCTGGCCCACTTCGTCGACTGGCAGAGCCAGTTCATCATCTCGGGGGTGACCTCGCTGGTCGTCTTCGTGATCTGCCTGATCTGGATGAAGGACCTGTCGTCCCGCTTGCGCGACCAGTTGATGGTCTCGGCTCAGGACCAGCTCCTGGTGGAGGCCAAGGCCCGCGGCGTGTCGAAGGAGGCGGTCCTCGAAGCGACCCAGAAGCCCTGGTCGCAGATCCTGAAGTGGGACCTGGTCGGCTCCGCCGCCGGCATCGCCATCTTCCTGCTCGTCTACTACGCGGCCGCCGGCTTCTTCACCATCTTCTACTCGACGACGTTCAAGAACCCCAACGGCTCGTACTTCTCGGTGACCCAGGCCAACGGTCTCAACGTGTGGTTCTGGGGGGCGGACGCCCTGGCGCTGATCGTGCTCGGCGTGCTGTCGGACCGGCTGCGGGTGCGCAAGCCCTTCATGCTGGTCGGATCGTTCGGGGCCATCGCCATGCTGATCGTGTTTCTGATGCGGGCGAACCAGGTGCACACCGGCTACTACACGTTGGCGACGATCGAGGTGTTCCTGGCGATCTTCCTCTCCATGGTGTTCGCTCCGTGGATGGCCTCCTACACCGAGACGGTCGAGGCGAAGAACCCGGCCCTGGTCGGCACCGGCCTGGCCCTGTGGGGTTGGGTGCTCCGGGTGGTGGTGGGCATCTCGTTCATCTTCCTCCCCATCGTGATCAACAGTGTGAACCCGGTGGTGGACAACCAGCCCTACGCCACCCCGGCGATCCAGCAGTTCCTGGTCCAGCACCCGGCGTCGGTTGCCTTCGCCCAGAAGCATGCGGCGTTCCTCCAGACCCTCAACTCCCCGACCAACAAGCCGATCATCGCGGCGCTGACGGTGTCCAAGTCACCGGCCAACATCGCCGCGGCGGAGAAGGCGCTCGGACCCACCGCCTTCGGGGAGCTGGTCAAGTACCAGACCCAGTTGACGACCCTGGTCGTTCCGTACACGAACCAGCTCAACTACCTGGCCGCCCACGCCACCCAGCTGACCGCGCTGCAGAACGCGGTGGCCAAGTCCCCGAAGCAGTGGCAGAACTGGTTCTGGGTCTGTGTCGGCGGCATGGTCCTGTTCATCCCCACCATCTTCCTCGCCAAGGGGCGCTGGAGCCCGAAGAAGGCCAAGGAGGACGAGGATGCCCACGATCGTCAGGTGGCCGAGGAGCTGGCTCAGCTGACCGGCGTCGGGGTGTGACTCCCGGCCCTGCCGCCACCACCGCCCGCCAGTGGCGCGGCGGTGGTGGCGTGGGGGCCCGGATGGCGAGCCGGCCCGGAGGGGGCCGCACGCTCCTGACCGATCGAGTCCCCCGTGCCCGCGCTGACCGGTGGGTGAGCTGGGCGTGACGGCGCCGTCGGGCCCCGGGTTCGCCGTCGTCGACGTGGAGACCACCGGGTTCTCGCCCATTCGCGACCGGATTGTCGAGCTGGCCGTGGTGGTCCTCGATCCCGGGGGTCGAGAGATCGACGCGTTCGCCACGCTGCTCGATCCAGGGTGCGGACCGGGTCCCACCCACGTCCACGGGATCACCGCAGAGGATCTGGTGGGAGCGCCCACCTTCGCGGAGGTCCACCCCCACCTGGCCACCCTGCTCTCCGGCCGGGTCCTGGTCGGCCACAACGTCGCCAGGTTCGACCTCGAATTCGTGCGGGAAGAGTGCCGTCGGGTCGGTGGTGCCCCGTTGGTGGTGGGCGACGTCCCGATGATCGACACCATGACGGTCGGCCGTGACCATCTCGGGCTCTACGGGCGGTCGAAGCTGGTCGACTGTTGCGACTACTTCGGCATCGTCTGGGAGGACCACCACAGCGCGCTGGGCGATGCCCGCGCGACCGCGGCGCTGTGCTCGGCGATGCGGGCCAGCCTCGGCGACCCGGCACTCGGGCTGGACGAGTTGCTGGTGCACGGCCAGTCGCTCCGTTGGCCGGGAGCCGGGGAGCGCGGACCGGTCGTCCCTCGCCTCCGTGGCTGAGGCCGTCGCTGCGACCGGGGGCCGGGGACCGGGGGCCATGGTCCGGGGACCCGGTACCGGGGG
>DAHXOD010000106.1 GCA_027365055.1 bacterium | reverse complement strand
CCAAGAAGATGTGGTTCCACGTGGCCGCGAACGAGCTCTACACCTTCCTCACCACCTCGATGACGAGAGCCAAGTCCGCACCGGACGAGGCAGGCGTACTCCCCGAGTTCTCCGGGGTGATGGTGCACGACCGGTTGTCGATGTACTTCCGGTACCCCAAGGCGACCCACGCCATATGCCTTGCCCACGTGCGACGCGACCTAGCTGCCGTCGGGATCGGCTTCGACCAGGGTTGGGCCAACGACATGGCCGCACTGCTGGTCGAGATGAACAACGCTGCACACCGTGCGCGGGACCAGGCTAAGAGCCACCTGCCCCGCCGGGTGCTCGATGCCTTCCTCGCCCGCTACGACGAACTGGCAGCCGCTGGACTCGCCGCCAACCCCAAGCCGGTTGGACGCAAGCGTGACCGGCTCGAAGCCGACGGCTACAACATCGCAGCAGCGCTCATCAAGCTCCGGCCAGAAGCCACCCGGTTTGCAACCGACCTCTCCGTCCCCTTCACGAATAACGAAGCGGAATCCTCGATACGCATGGTGAAGATCCACTCCAAGGTGAGCGGATGCTTCCAGAGCTTCACCGGCGCCCAGGCGTTCGCCGCCATCCGCTCGTACCTGGCAACGGCAGCCAAGCACGAGGTCGGTGCACTCAATGTCCTCGCCCAACTCTTCCACGGCGAGACGTGGATGCCACCCCGGACGACCTGACCTTCGCCGCTCGCCGCGCACTCGCACCGCGTCCCTGGTCGACATCACCACTCACTCGGCACTTGGCAGCGTCGCGCTCAAATCGTCATCGAACGACCCGCGGCCGCCACTCGGTCTACCTCCCCGTTCACACCTATCCCCGCGAGAACATCCAGGTCAGAAGGGGGCCTGAATGTTTGCCCCTACTGACGCTCTCCGGGGGCGAAGAGGACCGCTGGTGTCGTCCGACAACAAGTTCGCGCCCACGAGACGCTCTTAGGCACCGTGCCGAGGTCGATCTCACCGTTCCAACGGCCGACTCCAGGCCGGGAACGCTTGTTTTAGGTCTAGTATCCGGCTCGTTCATATCTGTGAGGCTGTCAGCAGTGGGGGCGGAGCGGTGAGGCGTAACAGCTTGGCGTCTCCGTGACCGCGGTCCTCTGTTCTCGTCATCGCGGGCGATCGGGAGTCCGGCCCCGAAGTTGGGCGCCTGCGCAATGACGACGTCGGGTTCGGAGTGGGAGCAGGACCGGCTGGAGCTCGAGCGCCGCCTGGAGATGGCCCGGCAGATGGGCGGCAAGGAAGGGATCGCACGCCAGCACGAACGCGGTCGCCTTACGGTGAGAGAGAGGATCGGCCTGCTCGTGGACCCGGACTCGTTCCGCGAGTTCGGCGCCCTCATGGGCCGAGGCGTCTACGACGAGAGCGGCCTGGCCTCGTTCACACCGAAGGCGCGGGTGGACGGGATGTGCACGATCGAAGGTCGTCGCGTCGTGGTCACCGGCACCGACTTCACCGTAAGGGGTGGTTCCGCAGGCTCTGGCGGGGGACTCGGCATGGAATTGCCGGCCAACGAACGGGCCCTGGCCTGGCGCGTCCCCTACGTCCGGTTGCTTGACGCGGCTGGCGGCAGTGTTCGCAGCTTCGAGGAGCTGGGAAGGACATACCTGCCCGACGGCAACGTGTGGAGCACCACCGACGTCGCCCTCCTGGACGTAGTGCCAGTGGTTTCCGCCGTCCTGGGATCGGTCGCCGGCCTCCCCGCCGTGCAAGCCTGCTTGGCCCACTGGAACGTGATGGTGCGCGGAACATCGGAGTTGTTCCCGGGCGGTCCCCCGGTGGTGAAAGCTTCGCTCGGCTACGAGATCTCCAAGGAGGACCTCGGCGGCGCCCAGATCCACGGCCGGAGCGGCGTCATCGACAATGTGGCCGAGTCGGAGGAGGAGGCGTTCGCCATGATCCGCCAGTTCCTCTCCTACCTGCCTTCGAATGTCGACGAGATGCCCCCGCTGGCCGCATCCGAGCCTCCGGCCCGGGAGGAATCCTCGCTACGGACGATTGTCCCGGACAACGCTCGCCAGCCCTTCAGCGCCCACGAGCTCATCGACGCCGTTGTCGACACCGGATCGTTCTTCGAGATGTCGCCGGACTACGGAGCATCTCGGGTCACGGGATTCGCCCGGGTCGCGGGGTACCCGGTCGGGGTGATGGCGAACAACTCGGTGGTCCTCGGCGGATCCACCGATGTCGCCGCCGGTCAGAAGGTCATCCGACACATCGAACGTTGCGACCAGTTCCACCTCCCCCTTGTCTCCTTCGCCGACGAGCCCGGCTTCATGGTCGGCCTCGAATCCGAAAAGGAGGGCATCGAGCGGGCCGGCGCCCGCCTCGTGTGGGCGACCTGCCGGAGCCGGATGCCTTGGATCACCTTCGTCGTCCGGCGCCTCTACGGCGTCGGCGGGCAGTGCCACCACCGACCGACCGGAATGTTCCGCCGCTACGCCTGGCCCTCGGCAAGATGGGGCTCTATGCATATCGCCGGTGGTGCCGCCGCCGCCTTCCGGCGCGACATCGAAGCCTCCGAGGACCCGGCGGCCAAGGAGGCCGAGATCGAGGCGAGGCTGCAGGCGCTGGCCTCACCCTTCCTCACCGCCGAGGCCACCGGACAGGACATCATCGACCCGGTCGACACGCGCGCGTTGCTGGCCGAGTTCCTCGAAGATGCGCAGCGGGTGCTCTTCACCCAGCTCGGGTCTCCCTCGGTTCCGTACCGGCCATGACGCTGGGCGGGATCGACGTGGTGGAGGTAGCAGGATCGGCAGCCGGTGCCTGGACCGGTCGGCTGTTCGCCGGTCTTGGCGCGCGGGTCACCAAGTTCGTGCCGTCCAGTGGCGATCCGCTGCATGAACTCGGCGCGCCCTGGCGTGACGGGTCGACAATGTCGGCGTACCTGGATGTCTCGAAGCGCCGGGTCGGCGAGAATGAGACCGACCTATCCGCCCTTGTCGCCGGCGCCGACGTGGTGATCGAAAGCTCGAGCCCCGACCCACTACGACGGCGCGCTGAGGGCATGGGAAGCGATCGCCTCATCGAGGTCCTGCTCTCACCGTTCGGGACCTGGGGCCCATATGCCGCCCGCCGCTCCACGTCGCTGACCGACGAGGCGTGGTCGGGCCACGCCCTCCTCAGTGGCGATCCGCGGCGCGAGCCGCTCTCCGGACCGGGTCACCAATCCGACTACGCGGCGGGCACGTTCGGGTTCATCGGGGCAATGGCCGCTCTCCTCAGCCGTCGGCGAAGTGGGATCGGCCAGCAGGTCGAGATCAGTCATTTCGAGGCGATGGTCGCCCTCCACCAGTTCACCTTCGTCAAGTACACCCATGGCGGGCAGGTACTACGTCGCCTCGGCAACCGCTACGCCGGGCCGGGCCACCCGATCGGCAGCTACGAGTGTGCCGACGGCTGGGTCTCCATCTCGGCACCGAACGGTCCCATGGCCCGGGCCGTGCTCCATGCCACGGGAAATGCCGACCTCCTGGAGGACCGCCCCATCGCTGATTTGATGGTTGACGGGATCGAGATCGAGGCCCGGATCCGACCGTGGATTCGGGCCCGATCGACCGAGGAGGTCGTCCGCACCCTCCAGGGGGCGCGGGTAGCGGTCGCGCCCACGCTGACCATGCTCGGGTTGCTCGATGACCAGCACTTCCGGGCCCGCGGATTGTGGCGTGACATCGACGGGCTCCGCCACCCGGGACCACCATTTCTCGTCGGTCGGCAAAAGTGGATCACCGACGCAATGGCGCCGACGGACAAACCGATGGCCGATGCCGAGGGACAGAACACCGCCATTCCGGTCTCCGAGGCCCCTCTGACCGGCGTGCGCGTCCTCGATCTCACCAAGGTCTGGGCTGGGCCCCTGGCGGCCCGGACCCTGGCCGAGCTCGGTGCCGACGTGGTCATGGTGGAGGCGCCGATGGCCCGGGGACGGCCAGTTCTAGCGGTCACTGCACGGCAGCAGCAGCGTACAGGGCAGCGGGGCTCTCGTAGTTGAGACTGCGCCGTCGCTGTCCGTTGATGATCGAGGCGGCGTGGTCGACGTCGGCCTGGCCGACTGCGCCGAGGTCCATCCCCCGAGGAAACCACCAGCGCCACTGACGGTTGAGGTTCTCGATCTGGCCCCTCTGCCACGGGCTGTGCGGGTCGCAGAACCAGACGTCGATGCCGTAGGTCGCAGCGATGGTCTCCCAGCAGGCCCACTCGGATCCCTGGTCGAAGGTGATCGAGCGGAGCAGGTGCGGAGGGATCTGGTCGAGGCCACAGACGAGCCCGGCCAGCATGGCGTCTCTTCCGTAGCCCTCGGGCATGGTCACGCCGATCGAGTACCTCGTCACCCGTTCGGTGAGCCACAGCATCGAGGAGCGGTTGTTCGCTCCGATGATCTGGTCGGCCTCCCAGTGACCGAGCTCGCTCCGGTCGTTTGTCGCATCTGGGCGGGCTGCGATGTTGGGCAGGCCAGGGCGTTTGGACTCACATCGTGCCTGGCGGCGACGTCTGCGGGGACGACGGGACCGGAGGCACTCGGTCGCCTTCACCTCGAGCACGCCAGCGAAGATCGCTCGATAGATGCTCTCCACGCACACCCGGTCGGCAACGCCTTCGGCCACGAGATCCGCCCAGATCGCCTCAGGGGACCGGCCAAGGCGGAGCTCTGTCGTCACCCGGTCCCGGAGTGCCCCGGGTGCTCTCAACCGATGTTGACGAGGTCGGCACCGCTGGCTGCCGGCACGGCGTTCGGCGACGGCGGGACGGTAGCGAGCTCGACCCCCGTTCGCCTCGACCTCCCGCATGATCGTGGTCGGGTGGCGCCTCACCCTCCGTGCGATCTCGGCCCACGATGTGGACCTGTCCTCGGTCAGCGCGAGAGCGATCTCCTCGCGTTCGAGCAGGGACAGTGGTGTACCTGGCATTCTTGGGTCTCCATCGGTCGGTCTCGGTTGGTAGCACCGGTCATCATGACCGGGACC
>DAHXOD010000105.1 GCA_027365055.1 bacterium | reverse complement strand
CCGAGATCAGGCTGCGACCAATCGGGATTGTTTGAGTGAAACCCATTCGCCGAGGGTGACGTTCGAGTCACCGTCACCCTCCCTGGTCCGGGGCTTCTTTTCTCAGGGTGACGTTGAGGGTGACGTTCGTCCGGACCATGGGTGATGTCCGGGACACACGGTCCCGGCACAGAGCCCAGGAGGTCCTGTGATCCCTCAACCGCTTGGTAGTACCAGGGCTGTCGCCGAGTTCATTGGCGCCAGCTTCAACATCTCCCCGAACAACAGTCTGCCGGGGTCGTCGCAGATCAGTTCGTTTCTCGGCGGTATCGAGCAGTGGGCCGTCTACGCCTGCCTGCTCGGGCTGATCGTCGGCGGGGCGAGCCTGTGGTGGGGAGTGCAGAACGGGTCGATCAACCGCACGTCGGTCTCCCAACACAAGATCCTCGCCGCGTTCGCCGGAGCGGTCATCATCGGTGCAGGCGTCTTCCTCATCACGTGGGCGTTCAACTTCGGATCGACGGTGAGCTGAGATGCTCGCCGGAATCTCGCTGTTCGACCCGCTCGGGGGTCTTGGCCAGGACGTGGTCAGCTGGTTCGGGCACTCGATCTCCGAAGGCATCGGGGGCTTCGCCTCGTGGGCCATCGGTGGCGTAATCCACGCCATGCAGTCGACCACCAACCCGGACTTCACCTCCTGGTTCGCAGGGCCGTGGCGGGCAATGCTGACTGTGGTTGCCTGGCTGTCGATTCCGATCCTGTTCGTGGGGGTCGGCACCGCGGCCCTCCGGGGCGATCTGACGTCCGTGTTGAAGCGGGGTCTGGGTGCCCCGGTGCTCATGGCGGTCGGCACCGCGGTGGCGATTCCGGTGACGGCCGGGGTCCTGACGTTGGTGAACGGTTGCTGCGGGCTCCTCGTCGATGTGGCGATCGGCGGCAACCAGGGGTTCGGCCAGGGTCTCTCCCATCTGTCGGACTTCGCCCTGTCGGCGACGGTGGCGTCGGGTGGCAGCACGCTGCCCGGTCTAGCCGCGGCGCTGATCGTGGCGTTGGCCGGACTGGCGGCACTTGTCATCTGGTTCGTCCTCGCGCTTCGGGGAGCGCTCCTCTACCTGGAGGTCCTCGCCATCCCGTTGGCGCTCTGCGGCCTGTACTGGGGTGGGACGGCCCACTGGATCAAGCGGTTGGTGGACCTGATCGTGGCGACGATCCTGTCCCAGCTCGTGATCACCATGCTGATGGTCCTCGCCGCCGCCGACCTGAATAGCAGCCAGCTGTCTGTCACGGGTTCGGTCGGCGGGGACATGACGACGCTGTTCCTGTCGGTGGCGTTCCTGCTGCTCGGATCGTTGGCCCTTCCGATGGCGCTCAAGCACGTCCCGGCGGCCACCGAGCACGCAGCAGCCGCTGCGTCCCAGATCAGTGGTCCGGGTCGCATGACGTACATGGGGAGCCGGATTGCCGGCACGGCGAAGATGATGGGCAGGTCGGGTGGTGGCAGCCAGGCGATCGTCCGCCAGGCCGGGGCGGCGGCCGGGCCGGTCGGGGTGGCCGCCGGTGTCGGTGTTGGTGCGGCGACATCCGCTGCTCGGGCTGGCGCGGGCGCTGCTGCCGGTGCCGCCAGTGCCGGCACCGGAGGTGAAGGGCCGGGAGGTAACGGATCAGGGGGTGGCGGGTCATCGGGTTCAGGCTCAGGCTCCGCTGGGTCGCAGGGGTCCGGCTCCGGCGTCGGAGGTGGTGCGGCCGGACAGGCCGCCACGAGCCACCTCGGGGGTACCGGCGGACCTTCAGGACGGCCACCTGCGCCTGGCGGTGGAGCTCCGAATGCGGCAGGCCCCGGGTCCGCGGTGCGGGGTGCGGGAGGTGGGTCTCGTGGCTGACGGCGAGGTGCTCTACAACTTCGGTGTTCTGACCAAGCGTTACGAGTTGGTCAGCCGTACAGCGAGCCAGCTCGCCCCCGGGATTGCCGGGCTGGCCGTCGGGTTCGTGATGCTCCTGACGGGAGTACCGGTGCCGTTGCCGTTCGTCCCGGTCCTGGTGGGCTTCTGGTTCGCCATCGGGAAGATTCCGTTCGGCCAGCACCGCGGCACTCGTGTCCGGAGCGTGGTCGGGCCGCTCGCCCGCCACGGGATTCTTCGACTTGGTGGGAAGACGCGGTGGGAGATGCCCACCACATGGCTCGCCGTCGCGGTCGATCCGGCATCTTCGAGGACGGTCGACCGCGCTCGGGTGGAGGTGGCCGTACCGGTCGGCGGGCTGGGAGCTGCCGAGGAGAACCGGCGGGGTCGGGGAAGGAAACACCGGGGTCGCCGCGGGCACAGGGACGTGTCCGAACAGTTGCCCCCGGAGCTTGGCCGGTTGCGGTGGAAGGCGGTGACCTGCGACGGTGCGGAAGCCGGCCTGCTGGCGGAGCGGGTTGGACGCCAGAACCTTCTGACCGCGGTGATCTCGGTGTCGGGTGGCGATCGGTTCGTGTTCTCGGGACCCGACGAGCAGGCGGCGCAGATTTTCCAGTGGGGCGAAGTCTTGAAGTCCATGGCGTCGGAAGGCTCGGGCCTTCGCCGGCTCCAGTGGGTCGAGCGGGCCACTCCGCAACCCTCGACTGTCCAGGAGGACTGGGCGAGGGGTGCGATGGGCGATGTGCCACCCGAGGAGTGGGCGGACTACCAGTCACTGCAAGCAGCGATCGGCACGGCAGCCATCCACCACGACGTGTACCTCGGTGCCCAGGTGGAGACCGACCTGGGTGAGGAAGCCGACGTGTTGGGCGAGGCGACGAGCGAGCTGGCCCAGCTGTGCGAGCAGCTGACCTCCATCGGGCTGCGACCCACGCCGCTCACGCGCCGGGGGATCGCGGCGGTGATGCGCCAGTGGGCGGACCCGACCGCTGCCGAACGCCTGGCGCTGTGGGGTGAAGAGTCGATTCCGGTGTCCCAGGCCGGGCCGGCGGCCCGGCTCATCGGCTACGACACGCTGCGGACCGACGGCTACGTCCACCGGGTCGGGCAGATCGCCGCCTGGCCACGGATCGACGTGGCAACCGAATGGATGTACCCGCTGCTTTCGACGGCACTGCCCGGTTCGGTGCGAACGGTGTCCATGCACTTGGAAGCAGTATCGACCGAGCAGGCGTTCGCCGAGGTTCGTGACGCCCGGACGACCGGGGGGATGGCGCAACGCAAGCGTGACGAGAAGGGGATCATCACCACTGAAGAAGAGGAACGGCGTGTCGACGAGGCCCGGTCTCGTGAGCGGGAGCTGACCCGGGGGTTCCGTCAGCACAAGATCGCCGGCCTCGTCATGGTCTCGAGCCCCGACGAAGAGACGGCAGGGCGGGCGTGGCGCCAGGCGGAACGCAAGGCGGTCGAATGCCACCTGGACCTCAGGGAGCTCCATGCCCGTGGTCATGAGGCGTGGGCGGCGACGTTGCCGCTGTGCCGCCTGCGCTTCGCGAGGGGGTTGATCTGATGCTGCGCCTGCCTCCCATGGCGGTCACGACCCGTCACAGCGCGTCCGCGTACCCCTTCCAGTGCCAGGCCGGTCTGCCGCTCACGGGTCCGATCATCGGCCAGGAGGTCCTCGGCCAGGGCATGTTCTGTTACGACCCTTTCTGCCTGTACGACACCGAGACGCTGCTCTCCCCGTGCATGCTGGTGTCGGGCAACAAGGGGTACGGCAAGTCCGCCTTCGTGAAGGCGTACCTGCACCGCCAGTGCTTGGCCGGCAAGTGGCTGGCCATCTTGGACCCGAAGGGCGAGTACCTCGACCTCGCCGAGCGAGACGGGCTGTCGGTGCTGAGCCTGCGGCCCGGCGGCCCCGTGCGGCTCAACCCCCTCGACGCCGGACCGGCATTTGCGGGTACCGGAACCGAGGACGTCCGCGGCCGGCGCATCGGGGTGGTGGTCGCACTCGCAGAGTCCGCGGTGGGACAGCCCGTGTCGAGCAACGAACGATCCGTCGTCACGTCCGCGCTCATGGAGCTCGAACGCCGAGGAGGACAGCGAGGCGGTCGACCGGCGCCGACGCTGCGCCACGTGATGGAGCTGCTGATGTGCCCGACCGACGCCATGGCTGCCGGGCTGAACACGACCGGCGCCGAGCTGGCCGCAGACGCGAAATCGGTTGCCCGTGGGCTGCATCGCCTCGTCGAGGGCGACCTCGCCGGAATGTTCGACGGCCAGTCACAGGCGTTAGTGCAGTGGTCCGGGCCGGGCATCGTGATCGACCTATCCGCCGTGCTCCAGTCGCCAGCGTTCTCAGCGATCCTGGTGTGCGCCGGGGCGTGGCTGGCCCAGGTAGTCGCGGCGAAGGACCGCCAGCGGATCATCGTGGTCGACGAATGCTGGAAGGCGATCCGCGACGCCGGGTTCGTGGCGTGGGGCGAGGAAACCCAGAAGCTGTCCCGAGCGTATGGGGTGCAGTTCGTCACCATCGTCCAACGCATCTCCGACCTCGCGGCCCAGGCCGACGACGGGACCGCCACGTCCAAACGGGCCCAGGGGTTCGTCACCGAGGCCGAGACGAAAGTGACGTTCAACCTTGGCGGCGGAGAGGCCCGAGCGTCGCGCGACGTCATGGACTGGACCGAATCCGAGGCCCTCCTCGTCCCGAAACTGCCCAGAGGCCGAGCACTGTGGCGGGTCGGCGAACACGGAGCGATTGTCCAGACAATCCTGTCCGCCAGGGACATCGCCATGTGCGACTCCAACCAGGCGATGCGGAGCCGACCATGACCGCCTCCCGGGTACGTCGTCTCACCTGGTCCAAGTTCGGCATCGCGGTATCCGTCGGGCTGATCGCCTTCGGAACGCTCGTCGCCGTCCTCCCCCACCACCAAACTTCGGTTCCTCCACCGATGCCGATTCCCGGTGGCCGGCCAGGCAGTGAGGCGACCATCGCGTCTGGCCGGGAGCAGGCGGCGCAGCAGGTGGCTGCCCAACAGGTCGCTGAGCAATTCGTCACCGCGTGCGATACGACAGACCCGTCGCACCCCACGGGTGACATTGCTGCGGAGACCGAACTCGCCCCGGC
>DAHXOD010000104.1 GCA_027365055.1 bacterium | reverse complement strand
CGCCCCGCCGCTCGCAGTGCCAGGTTCCCGAACCGGTCGGCACGGTCCACTGCGGTCCGCAAGGTGCCGTGGACGAGGACGGGCGTCCTGGTGCTGGTGGCGTCGCGGGAGGCGGCCGGCCAGGACCCCGTCCGCTCCGGCGTCGGCACCAGCGACGCGCTCTCGACCGGCAGGCCGATCGCGTCGGGAGCACCGCCCAGCACCAGGTGAGCCGCCACGGGGGCGAACAGGTCACGCCCGTCGAAGGTAGGGCCGGAACCCGCTGTGGCCGGTTCCCGAGCGTGGAGGGCGAACGTCTCGACCGGACCTCCGAGCGCAGCCAGTGCGTCCGGCAGCAGGCCGTTGTCCGGACCCACGAACCATGCAGGGCCGGCCGCCTCGTCTCCTCCACCGGAGATCGCACCCTGGCCGTGGCGGACCCGGACGGCCACACCGCGGCGCGACGTGCCCACCCCGGGGTCCACCACGGCCAGCACCACGCCCGGGCCCAGGTGCCGAACGCAACGGGTCAGGACCGAGGCGCCCAACGCGATGTCGAAGGGAGCGATCCCGTGCGTCACGTCAACCACCCGCACCCCCGGAGCGTCGCGGTGGAGCGCGGCGTGGACCACGCCGACGAACTCGTCGGCCAGGCCGTAGTCGGACAGGAAGAAAACCGCCGGCACGGACCCGTCGGTCACGGTCCCAGCCACCTCCGGGTCGCCGAACGGGCCGGTCAACCGGCCTTGGTATAGCGGACTGACAGGTAGGCCATCAGGTCGTCCTCGCGAATTCTGAGCGACTTTCCGATGCGGACCGCAGCCAGCGTGCCGGCGTTGATCAGCCGGTAGACGGTCATGGTAGACACGCGCAGCTGTGCTGCAACCTCGGTGACCGTCAGGAAGCGGGCACCGTCAAATTCTTCCGTCATGGATCGGGTCCTCCCCTCGCCACGAGCGTAGGTCACGGACGGCGGCTCGGAAAGTGGGATCGCACCCGTCGGGTTCGACGCGCATCGGCGCGGGCCGGCTCGCAAGCCCCTCTGCGACCAGGTCAGCAGCCAGGTCAGCAGCCAGGTCAGGTTCCGTACTCAGCGACCGAGCTGGCGCGACCGCTCGACCGCAGCGGCCACGGCTTCGATGAACGCCGAGCGGACCGCCTTGAACTCGAGCGTGCGGAGGCCGGCCGCGGTGGTTCCTCCCGGAGAGGTGACTGCCGCCCGCAGTGTCGCCGGATCGTCGCCGGTCTCGTCGAGCAGTCGGGCCGAGCCGAGAAGCGTGGCGACGACCAGGGTGCGACTGACGGCGCGGGTCAACCCGGCCATCACCCCGGCCTCGATCATCGCCTCCGCCACCAAGAACACGTAGGCCGGCCCCGAACCCGAAACTCCGGTCACCGCGTCGAGCTGTCGTTCCGGCAGGCGGACCACCGTCCCCACCGCAGCCAGAATCCCCTCGGCCCAGTCCAAGTCGGCGGAGCGAGCATTGATGCCCCCGGCCATGGCGGCCACCCCGGCTCCGACCAGCGCCGGGGTATTGGGCATCGATCGGATCACCACCGCCTCCGAGGGAAGCACCGCTTCCAGGCGCTCCGAGGCCAGGCCGGCGACGATCGACAGCACCCGTCGGACGCCGACCTTCCCCAAGGCGCGGCACACCCCCTCGGCCGCGTCGGGCTTGACCGCCAGCAGGGCATCCTCTGCCTCGACCGGCGCATCGACGACCACCAGGCCCGGGTGTGCCGCGCTGAGCGCAGCTCGCCGCTCCGCGTCCAGCTCGCACACCACCAGATCCGTCGCCGAGGCCCAACCACTGTCCACCAGGCCACCCAGAATGGCGGCGCCCATGGCGCCGCCACCCACGATCAGGAGTTTCGCTGACATGGGCCGACGCTAGCAGCGGGCCCGGTCAGGACGGGGGGCCGGGCGGCGGCGGAAGCGGGTGGCGAACCCCAGAGCCATCGCGGTGGGGAAGCACTCGTCGATGCTGGCCCAGGTCGTCCCGACGATGCGATCGAGCTCCGCCTCGTCGACCCGTTCGATCGGCACCCGGCCCACCAGATAGACCGCTTCCTCCCGACCGAGGGCGAACCCCATCCCGAGGAGCTCGGCGTTCCGACGGAGGAGGTACTCCCAGGTTCCGCGGATGTCCTCTTCCGGAGCAGGCATCAGCTGGGCCTCGTGGAAGAGGGTGCGCTGGCGGAGCGTGAACCAGACGGTGATGACGTCCTTCTCGTCCCCCCGCATCCGCACGAACCAGCAGGGGGCACCGGTGACCGCGTCGCCACCGTCCTGACGACCGGCGGCAGAGACCAACCCTCCGGTCGAGTCCACAGCCCGGTCCGTCCACTCATCGAGCACCATTCGCAGCGCGCTCCGCTCCTCCTCCGTCGGGACACCCGACCACCGATCGGTCACTGGGCCACCGGTGGCGGCACGCGATCGCTCAGCTGCACTCGACCAACCGACCTGCGGTCAGATCCTCGTAGATCTCGCTCAGGAGATGGGCGGCACGAGCCCAGGTGTAGCGCCGGGACCGGAGCACCGAACCGGTGCCCAGCCGCTGGGCGAGTAGTGGCTCGGCCAGAATCTGACGCACCCAGCCGGCGAACGCCTCGGGATCGGAGCGGTCCACCAGGTAGCCGGTGCGCCCGTGGTCGACCAGGGTTCGCAACCCGCCGACGTCTGACGCCACCACCGGAGTGCCGCACGCAGCTGCTTCGAGCGCCACCAAACCGAACGATTCCGACCGGCTCGGCACCAGGCAGACATCGGCCGCCCGGTAGTACGTGGACAGCAGCTCGTGCGGACGGGGTGGGACGAAGAACACCCGATCGTCGAGGCCGAGCCCATGCACCAACGCCACCGTCCGCTCGAGCTCGTCGGCACCACGGGGGCCGCTCGGGCCGCCGACCACGGCGAGCCGGGCGTCCGGATGGGCGTTGGCCACCGCGGCCAGGGTGCGCACGGCGACGTCCACCCCCTTCAACGGTTGGATCCTCCCCACGAACAGGAGGAGCGGGCTCTCCGGAGGGATGCCCAGCGCTCGGCGGGCCTGCGGACGGTGGCCAGGGCCGAAGAACGCATGGTCCACTCCGGGGGCCACGATCCGGATGCGGGACGGATCAGCGTCGTACAGCTCCGATATCTGCTCAGCCTCGACCGAGCACGACGCCAGCACCGTATCCGAGCAGCGGATGATGCGCGCCTCTTCTTCTGCCCGCCGGACGGCGGAATCCGCCTCCACCTCTTCGGGGCTGCTCTCGGCCTTCACGCGGTCGAGGGTGTGGAAGGTCGAGACCAGGGGGATGTCGAGCCGGTGCTTGATCATGTGACCGGCCATCCCGCTGAGCCAGTAATTGGCGTGGACCGCGTCGTAGGCGAGGCCGTCCCCGCTACCGTCCAGCACCTTCAGAACCCCTTCGGCGAACTCGTCCACCACGCCGTGGAGTGCTTCCTTGGCCATCGGCACCGGCGGACCCGCTGCGACATGATGGACCCGAAACCCGGGTTCCACCGTGACGCTGGCCGGAAGGGCATCCGAGGCAGCCCGGGTGAACACGTCGCATTCGACACCGGCGCGGGCCAGGGCCGACGAGAGCTCGCGCACGTAGACGTTCATGCCCCCGCCGTCACCGCTCCCCGGCTGCGCGAGCGGTGACGTGTGCAACGAGAGAACTGCGAGTCGCCTCATGTCGGCCAGAGCCTACCGGGAGGCACTCCTCATCCGGCAGCCGCCTTCGATCCCGTCGGTCCACGCCCGTCCGGCCCGGTGACGGTCGCCCGTGCCGGCGAAGCTTCGGGGTCCCCTCCGTCCGACTCCGAAACCGCGTCGTCGTTCTCGTGCCGGAAGGAGAGGTAGATCCGCATCAGCGCCTGCTTCTGCTCCTCGGTCAGACGGTGATCGGCCAGGATGTGGCGGCCCAGATCAGCGTCACCTTCGGGCTTTTCGAGGATACCGGCTTGCACGTACAGGGTCTCCGCCGAGATACGAAGCGCTTTGGCGATCTGCTGGAGTATCTCTGCCGATGGGCGACGAAGACCCCGTTCGATCTGGCTGAGGTACGGGTTGGAGATGCCGGCCAGCTCGGAGAGCCGCCGGAGCGACAGGCGCGCGCTGCCGCGTTGCTCGCGGATGAACGATCCAAGCTCGTTGAATCGCTCCGGCAATTCCTTCACGAACTGTGCCCCGTCCCCGTGGGGATCGTGCCCTGGCGGGGTGCTGCCGGCAACCATGACCGCCCCGCTCCCCGGCTAGGACAGCAGGCCGTCGACTGTGGCCCGTCCTGTCTTGTACCGGCTCACCAGTTCGGACTGGAGGGTGTCGATCCGGACATGGAGCGCCCGACGTTCGCGTGAGACACGGTGCTCGATGGTCTCGAGCTCGCCAGCGAGCTCCCGGAGCTGGTCGGGACCCAAGCCACCGAGCCGACCGACCCCATCGGCCCCGAGCACGGCGTCGAGCTCAGCGGTGAGATCGCCCCCCTCGGTGTCCGGCGCCAGCAGCATCGGGAGCCGACCAGGCCCCGGCGGCCGACCAGGCCCTGCCGACAGGATCACCGGCATCTCGTCGATCATCGAACTGAGATCGGCGGGAGCCCCGGGAGCAGCCCGATCGAGTGCAGCATGGACGATGTCCAGGCGCCCCTGGGCCAGTCGGCGCAGGTAGGACAGCGCGACTTCGGCTTCTTGGCACTCCGCCCGCATCGAACGGATGGAGTCGAGTGGAAGCGCTCCGATCCCGTCCAGGTAGGACTCATCGAGGAGCCGAGCGAGATCGGTGCCGAGACTGACCATCACCTGTCAGCGTAGCCGGGCCAGGGCCCGCTCCCCGTCCGTCCGGCCGGAGCGTACCGGTAGGCAGCTCGACCCACCACGAGCTCCTTGGCCACCGGACCGAACGTGCGACTGTCCGTGCTGCCACCGGCAGCGTCCCCGCGAACCTCGACCGACCCGGTCCTGGCATCGACGGCGCAGACCCGCTTGACGAGGATCCGTGACGGTTCACGCGGGTCACGCACCACGGCGACCTGACCGGGCCGGAGTGCGTGGCGGG
>DAHXOD010000103.1 GCA_027365055.1 bacterium | reverse complement strand
CCGTACTTCGCCATCTGGCTGTTCTGCGGTCTGCTGGTGTGGAACCTGTTCAACAACTCCGCGATGGCGGCCACCGGGGTGGTGGTGGGCAACTCCCATATCGTGAAGAAGGTGGCATTCCCTCGCGAGTATCTTGCTCTCTCGACAGTGGGGGTCGCCCTGGTGCTCTTCGCCATCCAGGTGGGAGTGCTGATGCTCGCGCTCCTCATCTTCGGCATCGTCCCCGCCTGGAGCTACCTCCCCATCCTGCCGCTGGCCCTGGTGACGTTGATCGTCTTCACCAGCGCCCTCTCGATCTTTCTGTCGGCGGTCAACGTGTACCTGCGCGACACCCAGCACCTCACCGAGGTGCTCCTGATGGCGTGGTTCTGGGGCACGCCCATCGTCTACACGTTCGGGCTGATCTCCACCGAGCTGGCCAAGCCGCGCTTCCATTCGCTGATCTGGGTGAAGTACGTGTTCCTCTCCAACCCGGTGACCCCGATCGTGCTGTCGTTCCAGCGAGCCATCTACGGAAAGACCCAGTACACCTACAACGGGGTGGTGACCCACATCCTTCCGCACTGGGGGGTGGGGACCTTCGCTCTCCTGTTGACGGTCGACCTGGCGGTGAGCACCGGGCTGTTCCTGCTGGCGCTGATCGTCTTCGGCCGGCTCGAAGGCAACTTCGCGGAGGAGCTCTGACCATGTCCGTCGCCATCGACGTCGTCGACATCTCCAAGCAGTTCCGCCTCTACAACGAGAAGCACACCTCCCTGAAGGAGCGGGTCATCCACGGCGGGAAGATGCCGTTCACCCCGTTCTGGGCGTTGAAGGACGTCAACGTGCAGATCAGCGAGGGTGAGACCTTCGGCATCCTGGGCCGCAACGGTTGTGGGAAGTCGACCCTCCTCAAGTGCGTCGCCGGCATCCTCAAGCCCACCTCGGGGGAGATCCGGGTGCGGGGAAGCCTGGCTGCCATGCTCGAGCTGGGAGCAGGGTTCCAGCCCGACCTGTCCGGCCGCGACAACATCTTCCTCAACGGATCGCTCCTGGGTCTCTCCCATGCCGACATCGAGAAGCGCTTCGACGCCATCGTGGCGTTCGCCGAGCTCGAGGACTTCATCGACAATCAGGTGAAGTTCTACTCGTCCGGCATGTACGTGCGGCTTGGCTTCGCGGTGGCGGTCAACGTCGAGCCCGACGTGCTGCTGGTGGACGAGGTCCTCGCCGTCGGCGACGCCGCCTTCCAGCGCAAGTGCCTCGACCACGTGAAGCGGTTCCAGAACGAGGGCCGGACCATCGTGGTCGTCTCCCACGGGACCGACACCATCCGTCAGAACTGCAGCAAGGCGATGGTGATGAACCATGGCAAGGTGATCACCATCGACGAGCCGGGCGAGGCGATCAGGGCCTACCTGGCCGACCTCCTCGGGGTGGGGACCCTCGACAATTCGGAGTCGGGCGGCATCGAAGGCAACGTCTTCGCCATCGGGGCGGTGCAGGCCGAGCACGGAGGCAGTGGCTCGCGCACCCATCTCTACCCGGGTGAATCGCTCACCGTCACCGCCGATCTCGACAGCCTCGCTCCGGTGGACAACGCGATCGCGACCATCGCCATCCACGACGACAAGAACGAACTGGTCTTCGCCTCCGACCCCGACGACCCGGGCTGCCAGATGGAGATTCCCCTCGGCGGGGGCATGGTGCGCTTCTACTTTCCCGAGGTCCCGCTGCTCGACGGCACGTACTCGGTCAGCATCGGGATCCGGAGCCTGACCCAGACGGCCATCTTCGACTGGAAGGACCAGGTGACCCAGTTCGAGGTGGCCAACCCCGGGCGAGCCACCGGCCGGGTCCGACTGCCACTCGACGTCAGCTTCCGCCTGCGATCGACCGTTCACACCGGTGAGGTCCCGGCGATCGGGTCGATCGGGGGTTTCCCCGGCGCGCCCGTTGCCGAGCCGATCATCAATTGATGGGACGGCGGATCGACCAGGTCATCCCCACGCTCGCCAGCCGGGACGCCATCGGCGGCCATGTCGTCGGGCTCCGCGACCTGCTGCGCGACCGTGGGTTCGACTCGGACATCTACTACGCCAACGCCTCGCCCGATCGGCTCGACCACGGTTACCACGTGTCGCGCCTCGGAGAGCGCTCGTCCTCGGGCCGGGTGCTGCTCTACCAGCTCTCGATCGGGAGCGGGGTCTGCGACCTCTTCCGGGCGCGGAGCGAGCGCAAGTTCGTCAACTACCACAACATCACCCCGGCTCCTCTCCTCGAGGCCTGGATCCCCGAGGTCGGCGACGAGGTCCGTCTGGGCCGGGCGCAGCTCCGCGAGCTGGCTGCGGTGACCGAGTTCGCGGTGGCCGACTCGCGCTACAACGAGCAAGAGCTCCTCGACGCCGGTTACCGGTCGACCACCACCGTGCCCCTGTTGATCGACCTGGAGGGATTCGCGGGTGAGCCGGACCCGGCCCTGGCCCGGCGGCTGGCGGCGGAGCGCGCCGCCGGCGGCACCGGGCTCCTGTTCGTCGGGAAGGTCTCCCCGCACAAGGGCCAGCACGACCTGGTGAAGGCGCTCGCCGTCTACCGGAAGCTCTACGATCCCGATGCCCGGCTGCGGCTGGTCGGCGGGGCCATCAGCGACGGCTATCAACAGGCACTGCTGCAATTCGCCGCCGAGTTGGGGGTCGCCGATGCGGTAGAGGTGGCCGGCTCGGTCACCCACGAGGAGCTGATCGCCTACTACTCGGCCAGCGATGTGTTCGTCTGCCTCTCCGATCACGAGGGCTTCTGCGTCCCGCTGCTCGAGGCGATGTTCCATCGGTTGCCGATCGTCTCGCACGTCACCACCGCGGTCCCCGAGACCGTGGGCACGGCCGGTCTGGTGCTGCCCGACAAGGGACCCGGCCGGGTGGCTGCTGCCATCGACCGGGTGGTCACCGACACGACGCTCACGGAGGCCCTGGCCAGAGCGGCTGCAGAGCGAGTGGAGGCCTACTCGCTCGCCCGTGCGCAGGCAGGCTTCGTGGCGGCGCTCGAGGGTGCCTACGCCGCGTGAAGAGATCGACGCGAGGGGCTGCCTCCGCTCGCCCGCTCAGGGTCGCGTTCGCCGTCCCCCGCTACGGGCCCGACATCATCGGCGGTGCAGAGACCGCAGCGCGTTTGCTGGCCGAGCACCTCGTGGCAGACCAGGGCTGGTCGGTCGATGTCCTCACGACCTGTGCCGACGACTTCGTGACCTGGGATGACACCTACGAGGCCGGGTCGGAGGTGGTCAACGGGGTGACGGTGCACCGGTTCCGCTCCGTCGCCGGTCGCGATCCGTCGTTCCACCCGCTGTCGGCGGCGCTGCTCGCCGATCCTCGCTCGGTCTCTCGGGCCGATGCCGAGCGCTGGATCGACCTGCAGGGGCCGGTGGCTCCGGAGCTGGCGGATGCGGCTGCCTCGTGGGAGGCAGACGTCGTGGTCTTCTATCCCTACCTCTACTACCCGACGGTCCGGGTCATCGATCGGGTGCGCCGCCCCACGGTCCTCCATCCGGCGGCCCACGACGAGCCGGCCCTGCACCTGCCGGTCTTCCCGGACGTCTTCGGTGCGGCCGCTGCTCTGGTGTTCCAGACCGAGGCCGAGCGGTCGCTGGTGCAGGCGACGTTCCCGGTGGCCTCCCACCGCCAGCTCCTGCTGGGTCTGGGGGTCGACGATCCCGACACCACTTCGTTCGCGGCCGATCCGTCCGATCCGTCCCCACCTGATTCCCCGTACCTGCTCTGTGTCGGTCGGGTCGACCGGCACAAGGGGAGCCTGGCGCTGGCCGCCATGTTCTCGGCCTACAAGGAGCGCCATCCCGGGAACCTGCGGCTGGTGTTCGCGGGTCCGGTGGTCGAGGCACCACCACCGCATCCGTCGATCGACGTGGTCGGCCCGGTGTCCGAGGCGACCAAGTGGGAGCTCCTGACCCGGGCAGCCGTCGTCGTGTCACCGTCGCGGTGGGAGGCGTTCTCCCTGGTGGTGGCCGAGGCATGGAGCGCGCGCACCCCGGTGCTGGTCAACGCGGCCTGCGGTCCGACCAGCGAGCACTGCCGGCGGTCGGGTGGCGGGCTCCCGATCGACGGGTTCGCGTCGTTCGAAGTGGCCGTCGAACGGTTGACCGGTGATCCGGCGACAGCCGGCGCCCTGGCTGTCCAGGGGAGGGCCTACGTCGACCGCAGCTTCCGCTGGCCGATCATCACCGACCGGTACGCGCGGTTTCTGCGGTCGGTGGCTCACGGTCCAGCAAACGGGCCGGGGGACCTCAGAGGCCGGGTGTGAGGGGGATTGCCCGGCCGAGGGGTCGGGGTCCCCTGCTCGTGACCAGGTGTACCCCGAGCAGCGAGGTGCCCGGGAGCAGTCGCCACACCTGGTAGCCACCGATGGGCCTGGGTATCGTGACCGCAATGGCGTCGCCTTGGGTCACGAGCGACGCCAGGCCGGGCACGGTCGGTGAAGCGACGAGGAACACCGAGCCGGAAGGTCCGGCGGCGACGGTGTCCCCCGACGCGTAGTAGAGCGCCCCGTGGAGCTCGCGGTAGAGCACGCTCCCGGGTTGGACGAGGGCGATCGGCACCGACGGGAGGGACCAACCCGCATTGCGGAAGATCGTGTCGCCACCGTCGACGGTGTCGAACACCACCACGTCACGACCCGGATCGATGGACGGTCCCAGCGCGGTCAAGGCGGCATCGACTGCGTCGGCGGCTCGGATGGCGCTGCGGGTGTCGGCGTAGGGTGCCTGGTACCGGGCTTGCTGGAGCCAGAGCCCGCCGGTGGTGGGTCGGAGGAATCGTGCCGGCAGGATGCCGCCGCCGTAGAGGAATCGCTGGGTGCCGAGCGCCGCGAGCGCCACCACGACGAGCGAGACCACCACCGTCCAGGTGAGGGAACGGCGGGCGCGGCTCCCGGCGTGGCGGTGGCCCGCCGCCCCCGGTCCCGGCGCGGGCCGGTGAGTGAGCGCGGCCAACGGGAGCAGGAGGGCGATGACGGCGGCGGGGAGGTAGGCCAGGAGGTAGCCGCCCTTGGCGAATTCGACCAGGGAGGTGAGTGCGATCGGCGGC
>DAHXOD010000102.1 GCA_027365055.1 bacterium | reverse complement strand
GCAGAACCGGATCGGCGACTCGCTGGCCGCTCAGCTGGCGGCGTCCAAGGGCCTGGTGGTGACCCCTGCCGATCTGGCGAGCGCCGGCAACAATTTCAGCGCCACCTTGGACGGTGAGATCAGCGCAGCGGCCACCCAGGCGGCGCAGTCCGGCACCGCGTCGTACTGTGTCAGCTCGTCGGGGCAGGCCCTCACCGGCACCCAGGTGCTCTCCGGCCTGCCCACCGCGGTCCGCGACCAGCTCATCGCCAACGACGCGGTCGACCAGCTGCTGCTCGCTGACGGGGCGGTGATCACCAACGCGCAGGTGAAGGCGTACTACGCGGCGAACAAGGCGTTGTTCACGGCCGATTGTGTCAGCGTGATCGTGACCGACACCCAGGCCCACGCCCAGCAGTACGTGGCGCAGATCAAGGGCGGCACCCCGTTCGCCACGGTGGCCAAGGCCAACTCGCTCGACACCCAGACGGCACCCAACGGTGGGGCACTGGGGTGCACCAATACCGAGTCCCAGGTCGAACAGGCGCTCGGGGTGTCCACGGTCTCGGTCGGTGCTCCGATCGGCCCTCTCCAGAATCCGAGCACGGGGGCGTGGGAGCTGTTCGAGGTGACCAGCCGGACGGTGGAGCCCCTGGCGGCGGCCACCGGGGTGATCCATCAGGAGCTGCTGCAGTCCACCGCCAACGGGAACCGGGTCGCCAAGGAGATCGTGCTCTACGCCCGGCGCTCGCAGGTGTCGATCGATCCCCGCTACGGGTCCTGGCACGGACATGTGGTGGTGGCGCCGGTGGCACCACCGACCAGGTTCCTGTTGGCGGCGGTGGTCGGACATCCTCTGGTGGTGCCGCGGGGCACGTCCTCGGTGGGCGGCAGCCATGCCGGTGGTAGCGGTCTCAACGGATCGGGCTCGCATGCGGGCGTCGGCTCGGGCACCGGCACCGGCACCGGAGCGGGCGGGGGCGGCGCGGGATCCGGTGGGAACAGTGCGGGAGCCGCCACCGGCGGCTCCGGGGTCGGGGGCTGACTGGTGCGCTCGGCTCCGCGGTGACCCCTTCCGGGATCGGATCGGCGCCGTCGACCGCGGCATCGCCGTCGGGGCGGACCGGGGCGCGCCGAGCTCGTGTCGATGTGGTGGGCCTCGGACCCGCAGGCGCCGAGCTGCTCACCGCGCAGGTCGTGGACCTGGTCGAACGGGCGGAGCGGGTGTTTCTGCGGACGGTGCGCCATCCGGCGGCGGCGGTGTTGGGCCAGGCCGACTCGTTCGACCACCACTACGAGCAACAGCCCACGTTCGAGGCGGTGTACCAGGCGATCGTGGCCGACCTGATCGCCACCGCCCTCCGTGACGGTCCCGTGGTCTATGCCGTCCCCGGATCACCGATGGTCGCCGAGCGTACGGTGGTGCTGCTGCGCGAAGCACCGGCGGTCGTCGCCGGTGAGGTCGACCTGGCGGTGCATCCGGCGCTCTCCTTTCTCGAGCTGGCCTTCGACCGCCTGGGGGTCGACCCGGTCGCGTCGGGGGTGCGGATCGTCGACGGCGAGACGTTCGGGGTGGACGCGGCGGGCGAGCGAGGCCCGTTGCTGGTGGCGCAATGCTGGTCGCGCTCGATCCTGTCGGAGGTGAAGCTGTCGGTGGACTGGCGCGAGTCCGGTACCTCCGAGCCGGTGGTGACGGTGCTCCACCACCTGGGGATGGCGGACGAGGTGGTGCGCGACGTGCGGTGGGACGAGCTGGACCGTTCGTTCGATCCCGACCACCTGACCGCTCTGTGGATCCCCACGCTCTCCGCGCCGGTCGCCCCTGAGCTGGTCCGACTGGACGAGCTGATGCACACCCTCCGGCACCGGTGCCCGTGGGACCGCGAGCAGACCCACGGCTCGCTCGCCCGCCACCTGCTCGAGGAGTCCTACGAGGTGCTCGAGGCGATCGACGCGCTGGCGGCCGTGGACGCGGCGCAACCTGCCGGCGCGGGGTGGATCGAGCAACCGGTCGGTGCCGAACAGCAGGCGGTCGCCGATCTCGAGGAGGAGCTGGGCGACCTCCTCTTCCAGATCCTCTTCCACGCCACCCTCGCCGAAGAGGCCGGCCGGTTCACGCTCGCCGATGTCGCTCGCGGGATCCACGACAAGTTGGTCGCTCGTCACGCCCACCTCTTCGACCACCGGGTCGAGGCACCCGAGCGGCTCGACGTGGCGTGGGAGACACAGAAGAAAGCCGAGAAGCACCGTTCCAGCGTCACCGACGGCATCCCGGCTGCGCTCCCCGCGCTGGCACTGGCGGCCAAGCTGCAGCGTAAGGGCTCGATCGTGGGGATGCGGCTGGCCGGGTTCGACGAAGAGGTCGCCCGGGTGAGCGCAGAGCTCTCCGCCCTCGCCGACGCCGTGCACGCCGGCGGGGAGTCTGACGATCGGGCCGTCAGCGACGGGGAGTCCCGGGCCCGCTCGATCGGCGAGCTCCTCTTCTCCGTGGTGAACCTGGCTCGGGTCGCCGGGGGCGTCGACCCGGAGGCCGCGCTCCGCGTGCGGGCGAGCGCGTTCCGAGCGGAGGTCCAGGCTCAAGAATGAGGACCCCTTCGGTGGACCGGCGATGAAATGCCCTGGTCCGAGCGGGGGAGGGTGGTAGGTTTTGCCACACCTGCAACAGGAGCCACAACCAGACGTGAGCAGTGAACCATGAGCACGATCGAAGCAATTTTGGGCCGAGAGGTGCTCGACTCGCGGGGGAACCCCACTGTGGAAGTCGAGGTGTTCCTCGCTTCGGGCGTGGCCGGCAGGGCCATCGTCCCGTCGGGCGCCTCGACCGGCACGTTCGAGGCGCGCGAGCTGCGCGATGGCGACGACCGCTACGGGGGCAAGGGCGTGCGGGCTGCCGTCGAGCACGTCAACGGCGAGATCGCGGACTGCCTGGTCGGACAGGACGGGCTGGACCAACGGGGGATCGACCTGGCGATGGTCGACGCGGACGGCACCCCGAACAAGGCCCGGCTCGGTGCCAACGCGATCCTCGGCGTGTCGTTGGCCACGGCCAGGGCGGCGGCCAACGAGATCGAGCTGCCGCTCTTCCGCTACGTGGGCGGTTGCGATGCGCACGTGCTCCCGGTCCCGATGATGAACGTGCTCAACGGAGGGGTGCACGCCGACAACTCCGTCGACTTTCAAGAGTTCATGATCATGCCGGTGGGCGCGGCGTCGTTCTCCGAAGCGCTCCGATGGGGTGTCGAGACCTACCACGCCCTGGCCGGCGTGCTGAAGGTGAGGGGCCTGTCGACCGCCGTGGGCGACGAAGGGGGGTTCGCCCCGGATCTGACCTCGAACGAGGCCGCGGTGCAGGTGCTCACCGAGGCGATCGAGGCTGCCGGCCGTATCCCGGGCGACGAGATCGCCATCGCCATGGACCCGGCATCGAGTGAGCTCTACCGCGACGGCTCCTACGTGCTGGCCGGCGAAGAGCGCAGCCTCTCCTCCTCCGAGATGATCGACTACTGGGTGGATCTGGTGGGCCGGTACCCGATCGTGTCGATCGAGGACGCGATGGCGGAAGAGGACTGGGATGGTTGGACCGCCCTGACCGCGGCACTCGGTGACCGGCTGCAGATCGTGGGCGACGACGTGTTCGTCACCAACGAGGAACGCCTCCGTCGCGGGATCGACTCGGGGTCCGCCAACGCCGTGCTGGTCAAGGTCAACCAGATCGGCACCCTGACCGAGGCGCTCGGGACCATGGCGTTGGCAACCCGGTCCTCGTACGCCTGCGTGATGTCCCACCGTTCCGGGGAGACCGAAGACTCGACCATCGCCGACCTGGCAGTGGCGACCAACTGCGGCCAGATCAAGACCGGTGCTCCTGCCCGTTCCGACCGGGTGGCCAAGTACAACCAGCTCCTTCGGATCGAGGAGCTGCTCGGGGAGACCGCCTCGTTCCCCGGTCGCTCGGCACTGTCCGCGGGACCGGAGAGGTGACCGGTGCTGCCGGACGGCCCCCGAGCGCCCGTCCGGGGTCGGCGCATCCGGCCGGATCGGGGCGACGCCGGAACCCCCGGGGCACGCCTCGGGCTGCCTCCCCGCCGAAGGGCAAACCGGCGGCAGGCCAGGCCCGCCGCAGACCACCGGTCGCCGGTCGCACGGGACGGGGAACCGTGGTGTTGGCTGCGGTCGTCGCGATCGTGATCGTCGGGACCAGCTTTCCGCTCACCACCTTGGTCTCCCAGCATCGGCAACTCGCGGCCGCCCGAACGGACCTGGCGGTGATCCAGCACCAGAACAGGCTCCTGACTGAACAGCAGAGCCGGCTCCACTCGCCGACCGTCATCCGTCAGCTCGCTCGGGCGGACTATCAGCTGGTCCAGCCCGGACAGACGCTTTTTGCGGTTCTGCCCGGAGCCGGAGTGCCCTCCATCCCCGGCACCCCGGTCGGCGATCCCGGAGCGCAGAGGCCGGTGGCTCCGGCGGACGCACCGAACCTGTCACCGGTGCCCGGTCTGTCGACGACGATCGCCCGATCGGGTTCGGCGTCCGGCTCGCCGGCAGGGACCGGATCGCCGAGTGCGTCGCCGCCGCCCGTCTCTTCGGGTGGGTTCTGGCACCGGGTGGTGGGCACGCTCGAATTCTGGCGTTGACGGGGTGGATCCGGGCGAGCTCCCGACGGACGTCACACCGGCCGACGAGGCAGCCGTGGCCGAATTGCTGGGGCACACCCCGGCCGGCGCCTTCGTGGTGGTGGTGCGATCCGATGGTGACCGACCGGCGGTGATCGCCAACGCCCCGTTCCTGGTGGACGGCACCCCCATGCCGACCCGGTACTGGCTGGTGGACCCGGTGCTGCACGGCGAGGTCAGCCGTCTCGAGTCCGCGGGAGGGGTGCGTCGAGCCGAATCGGAAGTTCCCCCCGACCTGGTGGCGGAAGCCCACGAGCGGTACCGTCGGGAGCGCGATGCGTTGGTACCGGCCGATCATCGTGGTCCCAGGCCGGCGGGCGGTGTCGGGGGGACCCGCCAAGGGGTGAAGTGCCTTCATGCTCACCTGGCCTGGTGGTTGACCGGAGCCGACGATCCGGTGGGGGAGTGGACCGCTCGCCAGATCGGACTTCGGCCTGCCGACGGTGCCCGTTGACGTGTCGTGGCCGCCGGGGACGGTCATGGGCGGTCCGGTCAGCGATG
>DAHXOD010000101.1 GCA_027365055.1 bacterium | reverse complement strand
CTCGGGCACCGTCCCCCACGGGCAGCTGCCCACCGCCTGGACCGCCTCCGTCCCGATGTTGGGTGTCTCGAGGACCGGGCCGCCCTGGGTGCCGGACGGGTCGATCATGCCGGACAGCCAGGTGAGGCGGTTGGGCATGGTCGGCCCGATCACCGAGCAGTGGTAGGCGTCGCCGATGGTGAAGGCATCGGCGACCGCGTACCGGAACGGCATGTCGGCCCGGGTGAGGTAGCCCATCACCAGCGGACCTTGGGCCGCACCGTCGTTGGCGGCCAGGCTGTGGGTGCTGACGAAGCGGTCCATCTTGCCGTGGTTCCAGCTCTGGTGCTGGGGGAGCCAGGAGTGGGTCGGGATGTCGGAGTTGCCGGCGCACTGGGCCATGGTGGTGCGCACCGTCGCAACCGCCCCGCCAGCTCTTCGGCTCTGGCTACTGACGCCGGGGAAGGCTCTCCGACCTCTTCCACAAGTTCGGCGAGATATCTATCCGCCTCCTCGAGGAGTTCCTGACGTCGCATCTCTTCACGAACGGCGCCTTGCAGGAGCTCTGAGGCAGGGAGCTGGCGCTCTTTGACGGCCCGGTACAGCTCGTCCGGGAGGTACACCTGCAGGCGCGGCATACGCCTAAATATACGCCTACCCGACAACTGCGGCAAGGGCGCCCCATGAGCCGGGCTTCGACCAACCCGTGGAACCGTGACAGAAGTGCAGTTCTTTTCAGCCCTTGGACAGAAAACACAACTGAGCTGGGGCGCTGCGTCGAAGACATGTCATCGACGCAGCGATCAACGCTGGGAACGTGCCTCACCGAGTTGACGGGCGAGCTGGTCTCGAAGGATGGCATTCTCCGCGCGCGGGTGGGCGACCTCCTCCCTCATGCCGTCGAAACGCTGTCGGAGTGACGCGGCCGTCACCTCCCGCATGATCGTGGTCGGATGACGTCTGATTCTCCGAGCGATCTCGGCCAGGTCGTAGACCGGTCCTCGATCAGTGCAATGGCGATCTCCTCGCGCTCGGCCAACGACAGTGGTGCACCTGGCATGCTTCAGTCGCCGGTGGTCGGCGTCGGGATGCAGGAAGACATCTCACGAGGTTCGAACGACCACAACGCAACACCAGGTGCGCGAGAGTGCGGAGCACGGCTGCACCGGGACGACGGCCGTGATCGTCCGATCGAGCGCGCTGCTGCCCGGTGCGTCGACCAGGGACCGTGCCCGCGGGCGCGCCCCTCCGGGCGCTACGACAGCCGCTTGGCCTCGGCCAGCCCGGCGGCGCTGTAGACGCCTTCGGGGAAGACGGCGTCCCAGGCATCGCGCACCCCGCGGAAGTCCTCGCTCGGACCGTAGGCGTCCCGGGCGGCGGCCACGACCGCGTCCCGGCGGGCGGCGACTGAGGCGCCCGAGGCGTGCTCGAGCTCGGTGTCGATCCTGGTGATCGCCTCGGCGAATCGCCGTTGGTGGCCGATCAGGCGGACTGCACCAGCGGGAGGCGTCATGGAAGGCTCCTTGTCGATAGCGGATGATGGCCGGAAGGGGTCCCTGTTCCGCCTCCCGGGGGGATCCGGCACTCCCGGCGGGCTCGTGGTTCCTCGACCTCACCACCGTAGTGGCGGCATCGGATGGTGGGCTCCGGTCGCTCGACCGGACTTGTCCCGCCCGGGAGGCGGCACCCCGGATAGCGGGGATCCGGCCGGTGGCGTCAGGCGTGCGCCGTCAGCCGTCGATCGGGGATGAACCAGATCAACGAGACGGCGAGGTAGCAGGCGTAGGCCAGCCAAGGGCTGACGAAGGCCAGCCCGATGTCCGTGGCGTAGATGACGGGCGACACGACCCCTTTGACGTCCTTGCCGATGGCGGCCAGCATGGCGCCGTCATCGGGGTTGGCCCGCAGGATCGACCGCACGAGCACGAAGTACGCCAGAGCCGATGCGAGCGCCACGGCGCCGTAGGTGGCGGCTGGGAGGGAGTGGTCGTGCGCGGTCCCCACCCAGTCGGTGGCGAAGGGGATGAGCGACAGCCAGAACAGGAGCAGCAGGTTCGTCCACATCACTGCGGCGCTGATCCGCCGGGTCGCCTGCAGGAGGTGATGGTGGTTGTTCCAGTAGATGCCGATCATGGAGAAGCTGAGGGCGTAGACGAGCAACGAGGGAAGCAGGCCGGCCAGGCCATGCAGGTCGGCGGTGACCGGGGCCTTCAGCTGAAAGGCCATGATGGTGATGATCACCGCCATGACGCCGTCGCTGAAGCCCTCGAGGCGATGGGACTCGACACCTCCGATCCTGCTCGCCGGGCTCGGCCCGGGGCCGGTCGATCCCCAGCTCATCGACGCGGCGAGCATCTCCGCGTCGGCTACGTCACGGGGTCGGCGGCGGGGCGCCGATGCGCGACACGGAGCCCGTCGGACGACGCTCGTCGTCCTCGCCGCCGGTCTTTCGGCCTGTCGGTCTCCCGCATGGTCCCGCATGGTCCCGCATGGTCCGCTCGACCATCGCCTGCTGGCCGGGCACGCGGTCCGGGCCTTCACCACCCGCCGGTGAGGGACAGCCGGGACGTGACGTACTGACGCGCTTACCCTTCGGCACCCCGATCGTGGTGTGGGGCACCGTAGTCACCACGGTGGTACTGATGGTCCCCCTCGGGGTGCTCGCGGCAGGGACCGTCATCCGGTTGGGCCGAAACAGCGCCTCTCCCGTCGCGGACGCGCCGTTCGTCGAAGCGGCACGGATGGCCGGTCTGTCGCGGGTGCGGATCACCCACCCCCACATCGTTCCGACCGTGACGGCCAGGCTGGTGGTGCTCGCCACCGAGACACTGCCTCGGGATCGCGGGGATCGGCTGCGACGGCCGGATCGGTGCGCCCCGATGGGGAGGAGGTGACCACCATGTCGGAGGGGCTACTCGACCGCAGTCGAGGCACCCGGATCGGTCGGGTGTCCCCGGAGCCCGTCGTCGCAGGGATCTCGGGCTCTCCTCTCTGGTCGTCGGGCACAACCTGGCGGTGGTCCGTCACGTCTTTCTGGGTGGCCTCGGTGCCGTTGGTCGGGAGCCGGATCCGGGCCTAGCGTCTTGGTCATGGAGACCGGTGTAGCGATGTTCCCGACCCACGATGCGATCGACCCGGGTGCGCTGGCGCGCCTCGTCGAGGAGCGCGGCCACGAGTCGCTGTTCTTCCCCGAGCACACCCACATCCCGGCATCGCGGCGGAGCCCGTACCCGGGCGGCGGAGAGCTTCCCCGCAAGTACGCACACACCTACGACCTGTTCGTGGCCATGACCGCCGCGGCGGTCGCCACGACCCGGCTGCGGATCGGCAGCGGCATCTGCCTGCTGATCGAGCGTGATCCGATCACGACGGCCAAGGAGGTGGCCAGCGTCGACGCCCTCTCTGGCGGTCGCGTCGAGTTCGGCGTCGGCGCCGGCTGGAACCGCGAGGAGATGGAGAACCACGGCACCGATCCAAGGCGCCGCATGGCCGTCCTGCGGGAGCGCGTCGAGGCGATGCGCGCCATCTGGACCCAGGACGAGGCCACGTACCACGGCGACCATGTGGACTTCGAGCGGATCTGGTCCTGGCCGAAGCCGGCCCAGCGGCCGCACCCACCGGTCCTGGTGGGCGGGAACGGGCCGACGGTGGTCGACCGGGTCCTGGCTTTCGGCGACGCGTGGCTGCCGAACCACTCGCGCAACCACATCCTTGACCGGGCCGGTGATCTGGTGGCACGAGCCGACCGCCCGATCGACCTCATGGTGATGGGCGTGCCCGCCGACGCCCGGACCATCGCCGGATACCGCGACGCCGGGTTCCGCCGGGCGATCCACTGGCTTCCCTCGGCGGGGCGCGGACCGGTCGAGTCGGCCCTGGACCGGTACGAGTCGGCCGTTGCCGAGGCGAACGGGGAGTGACCGGCGAGGAGGCCCGCCAGCGGTTCGTCGAGGCGAAGGTGGCCCGACTGGCGACGGCGGACCGGGCCGGCCTGCCGCACCTGGTGCCGTTCGTGTTCGCGGTCGACGGGGAACGACTGGTCAGCGCGGTCGACCACAAGCCGAAGCGGAGCAGCGCGCTTCGACGGCTGGCCAACATCGCCGAGAACCCCCACGTGAGTGCCCTCGTCGACGAGTACGACGAGGACTGGGACCGGTTGTGGTGGGCCCGCGCTGACGGCGTCGCAACCGTGCATCGCTCCGGTTCCGCCGAGTCGGACCGGGCGGTGGACCAGCTCGTCGCCCGTTATGACCAGTACCGGCACCGGCGGCCGGACGGTCCGGTGGTGGTCGTCACGGTGCAGCACTGGACCGGCTGGTCCGCAGGGACCTGAGCCCGGGACCCCCCGCACCGACCCCCCGCACCGACCCCCCGGCACGTCCCCGTTCGACGAGACCGGGCGCTGCCGGCGGACGGTGGTCCCGTCAGGCGCCCGACGGATCGAGGCTGGTGCCGAGGGAGGCGTAGGTGACCCCGCCGGCCACGACGAGCGTCTCACCGACCACGTAGTCTCCGGCCCGGCTGGCCAAAAAGATGGCGGCACCGGCCATGTCCTCCGGTGTGCCGATCCGGCCGGCCGGGACGGCCCGGGCCACCTGCTCGGCTGCGTCGCGGGCGGCCCGGTTCATGTTGGAGGCGAACGCCCCGGGAGCGATGGCGGTGACGTGGATCCGGCGGCGGACCAGCTCGGCGGCCATCCGCTTGGTCAGGTGGATGAGCGCCGCCTTCGAGGCGTGATAGCTGTAGGTCTCCCAGGCGTTGTTAGCCAGGCCGTCGACGGAGGCGATGTTGATCACCTTCGCCGGGTGGGAGCCGGCAGCAGCCTCGAGGGGGGCGGCCAGCGCCTGGGTCAGGAAGAACGGCGACTTCACGTTCAGGTCCATCACCTTGTCCCACCCGCTCTCGGGAAAGTCGGCGAACGGCGCCCCCCATGCCGTGCCGGCGTTGTTGACCAGTATGTCGAGTGACGTCTCGCGCTCGGCCAGCGCACCAGCCAGCGCTCCGATCCCTTCGACGCTGGACAGGTCCTGGGGAAGCGCCACGCAGCTCCCGCCGCCTTGAGCGATTGCCGCCGCGGTCTCCTCGCAGGCCTCGACCGATCGGGAGGTGATGTACACCTTCGCTCCCTGGGCTGCGTAGCCCTCGGCGATCATGCGTCCGATTCCTCGCGACCCCCCGGTGACGAGGGCGGTGCGTCCGGCGAGCGAAAAGAGTGCGGAGGTGTCCATGACCGGCACGCTATCCGGCCCCGCGTGCCGCCACCCTCGAATCCCCACAGTTCGCCTGTCGACCGCCGCCTCCGC
>DAHXOD010000100.1 GCA_027365055.1 bacterium | reverse complement strand
CGACCGCCTCCACCTGGTCCCACCCGGCGACCAGGACCGGCAGTGGCAGCTGGTCGGGTCGACCCTTGAGCGCGAACACCCGGTCGGTGGCGCCCGCACAGGTCGGGTCGACCGCCAACCCGTAGACGGTGTCGGTGGGCACACCGACGACCAGACCGGAGCGCAACAGCCCGGCGACGGCTCCTACCGTTCGCGGATCGTCGGCGTCGAAGACCGGCGCGGTCAACGGACCGCCACCAGCATCCGCAGATGACCGGCGAGATCGCGTTCGGTGGTCACGCGGGAGAAGCCGGCACGGCGAGCCACGTCGAGCGCGGCATAGGCCTGCAGGGGAGCGATCTCCACCACCAGGATGCCGCCCCGCCGGAGCCACCGGGACGAACCGGCGACGATGGTCTCGATGGCCGCCATCCCTCCCACACCGCTTGCTCCCCGGGCAGCGACCAGAGCGCTCTCAGGTTCCCAATCCCGGACCACGGGGTCCAGCCCGGGAAGCTCCTCCTCGGCGACGTACGGGGGGTTGGAGACCACCAGGTCGACCCGTCCAGCCAGCGATGCCGGTAGAGCGCCGAACCAGTCACCCCGCCGAAGGTGCACCCGGGCCGCCGCTTCGGGTCGGGTGCGCGCCAACCGCTCGACGTTGACTGCCGCCACGTCGAGCGCCACCGCCGACGCATCGGTCGCCCAGACCTCGACGTCGTCGGTGATGCCGGCACCCTCCACCGCCAGGGACAGGGCGATCGCGCCGGAGCCGGTCCCGAGATCCACGCAGATCGCCCGGTGGGGCGCAGCGGCACTGTTCCGGGCCCACTCGGCCAGTGCCACCTCGACGACCTGCTCCGTCTCGGGGCGGGGGATGAGCACCCGGGAATCGACCGTCAGCTCGAGCGAACGGAACGGCCACCGACCGAGCACGTACTGCAGCGGCTCACCCGCGGCCCGCCGGGCTGCCAGTCCCCGGACCGTGGATACCGCATCGGCCGCAAGTTGCCCGTCCCCACCGAGCGGCCCGACGATTCCGACGGATTCGACCAGCCACCGAGCTTCGCGCTCCGACCTGACCAGCAAGGCGATCTCGGCGAGGAGTGCGGCCCTGCCCACCGCGCCCCTGCCCACCGCGCCCCTGCCCACCGCGCCCGCCTTCACCCCGTCGATACCCGTCGTCATGGCTGCGTTCAACCGTCGGCGAGCTGACGGGTCCGCTTGTCGGCGATCAGCGCACCGGTCAGCTCGTCGAGGTCGCCCATGAGCACCCGATCGAGTTTGTGCAGAGTGAGCTTGATCCGATGGTCAGTGACGCGGTTCTCCTTGTAGTTGTAGGTCCGGATCTTCTCGGACCGGCCGCCTCCCCCCACCTGGCTGCGGCGGGCGGCGGAGAGCTCGGCCGCCTGGCGGTCCTGCTCGGCCTTCAGCAGGCGGGACCGCAGGACCACCATCGCCTTGGCCCGGTTCTGGATCTGGCTCTTCTCGTCCTGCATGGCAACCACGATCCCGCTCGGCACGTGGGTGATCCGCACGGCGGAGTCGGTGGTGTTCACCGACTGTCCACCCGGTCCGGTCGAGCGGTAGACGTCGATCCGAAGGTCGCCGGGGTCGATGGCAACGTCCACCTCTTCCGCTTCGGGGAGCACCGCCACCGCGGCAGACGAGGTGTGGATCCGCCCCTGCGACTCGGTCACCGGCACACGTTGCACCCGGTGGGGCCCACCCTCGTGCTCCAGTCGCTGCCAGGCATCGTTGCCCTTCACCACGAAGGTCACCTCGTTGAGGCCATCGCGTTCGGAGGCGCTCGAGGTGAGCACCTCGGTGCGCCACCCTTTCGCCGCCGCATAGCGGACGTACATGTCGAAGAGATCCTTGGCGAACAGGTTCGCTTCTTCTCCGCCCTCGGCACCCCGGATCTCCATGATCACGTTCCGGCCCTCGTTGGGATCCTTCGGCAGCAGCTGCAGGCGCAGCTCCTCCTCCAACCGGGTGATCTCTGACTCGGCGTGCGCCACCTCGAGGCGAGCGAGGTCGCGCTCGTCTCCGGCGGAGTCGTCAACCATCTCGCGGGCCGCAGCGAGGTCGGACTCGGCCAGCAAGAGCCTCCGCCAGGTTCCGACGAGATCCTCGAGGTCCTTGTGGCGCCGAGACAACTCTCGGAGCCGCCCCGGGTGCGCAGAGGTCGACGGGTCGTTGAGCTCGGCCAGGACCAGCTCGTACTCGCGCTCGAGACCACCGAGCCGGTCGTAGAACGGTCCCAGGGTGCCGGTCACCGGTGCCGCCCGCTCAGCAGCGACGACCGGCCACCACCCGGCGCTCTCCCGAGCGTCGGCACCGTGCGGTCAGTTGGAAGACGGCTTGGCCGACTTCTTCCGAGCCGCGGAGGTCGCGTACCGGCGCTGGAACCGCTCGACCCGGCCACCGGAGTCGACCAGCTTCTGCTTGCCGGTAAAGAAGGGGTGGCACTCGTTGCAGAGCTCGAGGTGCATGTCCGGCTTGGTCGAACGCGTCGTGAAGGTGTTGCCGCACGAGCAGCGGACGGTGGCTTCGACATAGTCCGGATGGATGTCGGTCTTCATAGGGTTCTCCTGAACAGACGACGGAAGGACACCATCCGGCATCCCCGTCGGGGCGGGTAGATCATAGCGGGCGGGACGTGGTGTCCGATCCGGCCGGTGCGGCCCATCAGGTCGGTGCGGCCGGGCCCTGGGCGATCTCGGCCAGAAACTCGTCGTTGCTCTTGGTCGTGCGGATCTTGTCCATCAGAAGTTCGAGGCCTGCTGCGGCACTGCCGTCGTTGGCCAGAGCGTTCAGCACCCGCCGGAGCTTCCAGACCTGCTGGAGCTGCGAGCGATCGAAGAGCAGCTCTTCGTGGCGGGTCGAGCTGGCGTTCACGTCGATCGCCGGATACAGCCGACGCTCGGCTAGGCGCCGGTCCAGGCGGAGCTCCATGTTGCCGGTGCCCTTGAACTCCTCGAAGATGACCTCGTCCATCTTCGACCCGGTCTCCACCAGCGCGGTGGCCAAGATGGTGAGAGAACCGCCCTCTTCGATGTTGCGGGCCGCCCCGAAGAACTTCTTCGGAGGGTAGAGCGCTCCCGAGTCGACACCACCGGACATGATCCGGCCGGTGGCCGGCTGGGCCAGGTTGTACGCCCGGGCCAGACGGGTGATTCCGTCGAGGATGATCACCACGTCACGGCCCACCTCGACAAGGCGCTTGGCCCGCTCGATGGCCAGCTCCGCCACCGCGGTGTGCTCGTCGGAAGGCCGGTCGAAGGTCGACGCGACCACCTCGCCCCGGACCGACCGTCGCATGTCGGTCACTTCTTCGGGACGCTCGTCGACGAGCAGCACCATGAGGTGGACGTCTGGGTTGTTGGCCTCGATGGAGTGGGCGATGTGCTTCATCACCGTGGTTTTGCCGGCCTTGGGAGGCGACACGATCAGGCCCCGCTGGCCCTTGCCGATCGGCGAAAGAAGGTCGACGATCCGCGTCGTCATGTTCTCCTTCTCACCGGGCATCTCAAGGTTGAGGCGGGCGTCGGGGAACAGGGGGGTCAGGTCCTCGAACCGGGGCCGCAGGCGAGCCGCCTCTGGGTCCATGCCCGACACGGTGTCGATGCGGAGCAGTGCGGGGAATTTCTCGGTGCTGCCGGCCGGGCGGCTCGCCCCTTCGAGGTGGTCACCCTTGCGCAGGGCAAACCGCTTCGCCTGGCTGATCGAGACGTAGACGTCCTTCGGCGACGGAAGGTAGCCGTCGGAACGGAGGAACCCGTAGCCCTCGTCGCGCAGATCGAGCAGCCCGCTCACCGGGATGAGCTCGCCCTGGTACTGCTCGCTGGCGCCGACACCTTGGAGCTCGCGTTCGCCACCGTCACCCTGGCGATCGCGACCCCGCCGGCGACGGTTGTTGCGCCGGTTCCCAAGGTCGTCGCTGCCGCCTCCCTGGTTGTTCTGGTTGTTCTGGCGGTTGCCCTGGTTGTTCTGGCGGTTGCCCGGGTTGTTCTGCTGGTTGCGATTCTGCTGGTTGTTCTGGTTGCGGTTCTGCTGGTTGCGGTTCTGCTGGTTGTGCTGGCCCGGCTGGTTGTGCTGGCCCGGCTGGTTGTTCTGGCCCGGCTGGTTGTTCTGAAGCCCCCGGAACGCACCTTCGTCGCTGCCTTCGTCAGCGTCAGTGGTGCCGACTCCGTCCGCACCGTCGTTGTCGACGTTGCCGGCCTCGTTCCCGTTCTGGTTCCCGCGACCGTTCCGGCTGCCCTGGCGACCGGACGGCTGACCGTCGGTACGAGCAGAGGCGTCCCGATCGCCCGCGTCGTTGCCGTTCGCCCCCTCCGCCTGGCTGTCACCAGCAAAGTCGTCGTCCGGGGAGAAGGAGAAGACGGCCGGTTCCCGACGCGCACGCCGCGGCGTTGCCGCAGGCGAACCATCGGGGTCGGAACGGTCGCCGGCAGAACCGTTGGCCGGTGCCTCAGGATCGACGGCCTTGGCGCGGGTGGTCGTACCGGAACCGTTCGAGGAACGCCGTGCCGAGGCCGCAGCGGCCCGGTCGACGCTCGCCGCCGGCCCTGCGTCACGGCTCGCCGCCGGCCCTGCGTCACGGCTCGCCGCCGGCTCGACTGACACCCCGGTGGCCTTCAGGATGCCGTCAATCATGTCGGCCTTTTTGGTGCGGGTGGTGGTCTTGACGGACAAGGCTTGGGCAATGGCGTGAAGCTCATCGCGTTCCTTGCTCTCCAACACCGAGCGCTCGAGCTGCTGTTCGGCAGTCATCGGCCTCCTCGTTTCGAATGTCCTTGTGGGACGGATGGGACGGGTGACCCGTCACAGAGCCAAGGTCACCAGTCAGGAATTGCAGGGACGGGGGTACTTCGCTCACCAGTCGAGAGTTCGCCGAGAGAAGCTTCCGTCACCGTCGACGGGCTGCAACAACACATTGCGATTTGCAGGCCCCACAGTGCGATCTGCAGGTCCCCGCCCACTGTCCCGATGGGACGCTCGTGGAAGACGGTTCCTACACCTTACCCGGACCGGCCCGCAACGGCAACAACCCCCAGGGAACGCCGACGTGATGGTCCGGTGGTCCGGTCGCCAGGTCCCCGTCGTTCGCCGGGCGCTTCAAAGCGACAGTGCATTGAGCACGGCGGACAGATCGGCGTCGACGACCGCTGGTACGGAGATCTGACTGATGGCGATGTCCGGGTCCTTCAGGCCATGCCCGGTGAGCACGCAGACCACCGTGGCGTTCCCATCGACCCCCCCGGGCAACCCGGTCTTGAGCAGCCCGGCCACCGAAGCCGCCGAGGCCGGCTCGCAGAA